>JBEIUS010000074.1:0-15028 GCA_040374235.1 Leptolyngbya sp.
AGCCCGTAAGCCCATCCACGCAGGCGATGAAGATATCCTTCACGCCTCGAGTTGACATTGGTGTGACCAGCGGGGGCGGCTGATTACCACCGATGCTGGGGCTAAACCGCCCATGGTTGCCTCCCGCCTGCGGTACCATGGCAAAGAATCACCCGTCTTGTTGGTATAAGTTGGTATAACCAGAGGACTTAGACCCGTCACCAGGGGAGACCGCCAAACCATGGTCAGCTATCGGCCCGTCATCGTGGGCATCAATCAGTATGAAAACCTGCAGCCCTTGCTCTACGCCCAGTTTGATGCCCTGGAGCTGCGGGACTTTCTAATTAGTGAGGCGGGTCTACCACCCCAGCACTGTGCCCTACTGGCGGATGTGGCTCCCATGGTCTATTCAGGGGCGGCCTTCCCCAGCCGTCGGGTAATCTGGGAACGCCTGCAACAAACCTGTGACCAGGCAGGACCTGAGGACCTGGTATGGTTTTTCTTCAGTGGCTGTGGGATCTGCTGGCAGGGCCAGGACTATCTCCTGCCGATTGAGGCCGATCCTGAGCAGATCGGCGAAACTGGCTTACCCCTGAATGACCTGCTACAGAGGCTGGCCGCCGGCCCTCATCGATCGCTGATCACCCTCGATATGCACCGGCCCCAGGCGGGCCAGGGAGTCAGCCAGCTGGGTCTGCAAACCCTGGAACTAGCCAAAGGTCTGAACCTGCCCCTGATTCTGTCCTGCCAGCCCGATCAGTTTTCCCAGGACAGTCTGGCGGTACGCCATGGCTTTTTCACCGAGGCCATGATCGAGGGGCTGCGGTTTCAGGGCTGCCTTACCCTGGCCCAGCTGGTGGCCTACCTGCAGCGCCGGGTACCGGAGCTCTGTCAGCACCATTTCCGGCCCCTGCAAAACCCCCTGGCAGTGGTGCCCGCCCACCAAAAGTTCCTCCTGGTGGTGCCCGCCGATCACCTGGGGGACCTGGCTCCCCCCGACGATCGCCCCAGTTCCCTACCCTGGCCGGAAGCCGCCGTGCAGGAGCCTACCCTGCCCTCAACTCTCCCTGAGCCGTCAGGGTCGCTGATTACCCCCAGCCAGCCCCCGCTGAGATCGGGCTGGCCCAGCTGGGTTTGGGGTTTAGGGGTGGCCAGTGGCCTTTTGCTATTGGGGCTATTCCTGGGTACCCAGAATTTTTTTATTCAGCCTCTCCCCTCTCGGCCCCAGCCCCAGACTGGATCTACCCTGACCCCAGGGCCGACCGCCACCCCCCCGCACCCTGCGGCCGGTCCTGGTCCTGGCTCCAGTTCCGGCGCCATCCTGTTCACCCAGGCCCAGGGCCTGCTGGAGCCCCTATCCGCCTCTTCCCTCAACGACGCCATCGAAATGGCCCGCCAGATACCCACCAATGACCCTGTCTACGGCCAGGCCCAGGCCGCCATTCAGCGCTGGAGTTGGATGATTTTAGACCTGGCTCGAGCCCGGGCCGCCCAGGGTAACCGGGCCGCGGCGGTGACGGCCCTGGATCTGGTGCCCGAGGATCAGCTGGAGGTTTACCGCGAGGCCCAAGCCACCTGGCAACGCTGGCAACAGGAAGCCACTAACCAGAAACTCCTGCAGCAGGCCCAGGCCCTACCCCAACCGGAGCAAGCCACCACCTATGGGGACGCCATCCGATTGCTACAACAAATTCCCCCTGACTATCCGGAATCTGCCCAGGCCCAGGATCAGATTAACCAGTGGAGTGAGGACATCCTGGCCATCGCCCGGGTGCGGGCGGCCCAGGGCCAACTACCCGGAGCGATCGCCGCCGCTGAGCTGATTCCCCCGGAGACCCAGGCTTATCAGGCGGCCCAGCAGGAATTAGCCAGCTGGCGTGCCCAACCCGGGGCGACCCCCTAGTCAGTTGCTGGCCTGCTCACACCAGTGGGTTAAAACGGGACAAAGTCAAAGCCAGTACCGGAGCGTTGTCCGGGTTCCACCCTGACCAGGGTAACCGTACTGTTGCGATCGCCCGAGGGCAGAAAACTAATCGCACCGGTGGCACCGGTGGCGCTGAAGCCCGAAGCCCCCAGGGCCTCAGCCAGGGCCGGGCGGGCGGCGGGGGCCGCTAGGGTGGGGGTAAGGTTCCCCGTGGCGGCGGCGGCCTTCAACACCTGCAGGGCGTCGTAGCTGAGGGCGGTGCGCCAGTTGATATCCCCGCCCCAGAGTTGGGCGGCGGTCTGGGCAAACTGGGGGTTAGATTGGCGGGGATGCCAGGGCACCGCCAGCACCGCTCCCTTAAGATTAGCTCCGGCCTGCTCCAGGGTTTCAATCCGATAGAAGGCATCGCCGGCCACCAGGGGCAGCCGGCCCTGATTGGCTCTAGCCACTGCGATCGCCGCCTCAAAACTTTTAGAGTCCGGCAATAGCACCAGGGAGTCGGCGTCGGTGCCCTGTAACTCACCGGCGGGGCTCCCCTGGGATAGATCGACGGTCTCCACCACCTGACCCCCCTCCAGGCCAATGGTGGTAGAGAGGGCCTCCAGCAGGGACTTGCTGTAGGAGCTTTGGGAGTTGTAAAAGACGATCGGCTTTTGCTGTTTACGGCTGAGCAGGTGGCGGGCCAGGGCGGTGCCGGTAAACTGATCACTAGCGATCACCCGGAAGATGACGTTACGGCCTGAACGGGGCAGGGTGGCCAATTCCGTACTGGTGCTGGTGGGGGCGATCATCGGTAGGCCCGCCTGCTGGTAGAGGGGGGCGGCCACCAGGGTGGTGGTGCTGGTGCCATGGCCGATTACCCCGACAATCGCGGTGTCCTGGATCAGAGCTTCGGCGATCGCCCGGGCCTGATCAGGGTTATTGTTATCGTCGGCGATCAGCACCTTGATCGGTACCCCCGCCTTGATCGCCTCTTCCTGGGCCTGGGCCACCCCTCGCAGCAGTTCCCGGGCCGCATTGGAGGTATCGCTAATCGGCACCACCACCGCCAGGCCCAGGGCGGGGGTGGCCCCCAGGCGGGCGTTATTGAGATAGATCAGGGCCTCGGGTTCCCCCCGGGCTGCCTGGCGCACCCGCTGAAACTGACTGGCGGCGGTTTGATAATCACCCTGGGCGTAGGCGGCGGCCCCGGCGGCCATATCCGCACCGGGGATATCCTTAAACAGCACCTGGTCACCCCAACTCATTAAGGCCCGGGTATCCATCGACTGCCCGCTGGGAATGGCGGTGGGCACCGCCACCGTAGGCCCGGGGCTAGTAGGGGCATTAGCTTGAGAGGGGGGAGTCTGGGCCTGGCGGGAGTTCTTCACCAGGCCATAGCCAAGGTAGCCCAGGGTGCCCAGCAGGGCGGCGGCGGCGGTGCCCGCCAGCAGCGGCGCCAGGGAGTTCCCTTTTTTGAGCAGCTGGCCACAGATCTCACACTTTTTCGCCGTGGTGGGGTTTTCCTCGTAGCCACACTTGGGGCAAGTCACCCGGTTAAAGTTTTCTGTCATGATCCCCTCGTCTCTGATTAGGCGATGTTACCCGTACGGTCTGGCTGGACTACCCTGACTAGATTACCCGATCCCCTACACTCCAGGTAAACCCAGTTCCTCCCGCACATTGGCCTCGATGGTGGCCACCTGATCATTGGTCAGGCCCAATTCCTCCTGCAACTCCAGTAGTTGGGCCTGCTCCTGGATATCGATCTCCTGATCATTGTCTAGAAAGGCCCGGAACATCAGACCGTACTCCTCCTCCGCCTGGTCCAGGGGCGCCCTGGCGGTGAACTGGGCGGCAATGGCCGCCGCCAAGTCGGGGCTAATGCCGTACTTTTTCGCAAAGGTATCCAGGAGCTGCTGTTCGGTGGTGGAGGGAGACCCCCGCCGATAGCAGCTCTCCACCAATTTGGTGTATTTCTGTCGATTTTCCTCGCTGGGTTGACCCGCAGTGACGGGGGCGGGCGGGGCGATCGCCACCGGGCTGGGGGTCTGATCATTCATAAATAACCCGTGCACCTTCACAAAGTCAGCGATGGCGGCGTAAATCCCCTTATAGGCCTGGCTATCCTGCCCGCCGGGGAGGGTGCGTTCCTGCTCCGCCAAATAGGTCATCACTTGTTGGTAGAGGGCCTGCTTCTGGGGCTTGGTAGCGGCCTGGGTGCCGATTTGTCGGATGGCGCCATCCAGGATTTCCCCTACCCGGCGATTTTGATCCGTGAGCAGATAATCCTCCGCCTCCGGCCAGGTGGCCCCCAGCACCTCGATCCGGTCAAAACCGGTTTGGGGATCCCGAAAGGTAAATTTGATTTCGGCAAAGCCGGTCACCTGGTTGTCGACCTGCTGCACTAACCCCAGGGCCCTGGCCAGCAGCAGGTTATGGCGCGACTGGGTTTCCTTAGCGGTTTCGGGCATGATGTCTTGAAACTGCCGGGAGTTTTGGTGGGTATGGAGGGGGTTACGATCGCCCTGGCTGACGGAGCGATAGAGCGATCGCATCCGTTCCATGCCCTCAATCAGCCGCAGGGGAAAGGCGCCAATCTCCTGGACGAAGAAGATGTGGTAGGGGTCGTTGAGGGGACGAATGTCCTGATCGGTGACCGTACTGGTTTTGCGGATAATCGGTAGCACAGCACTCACCGCCGGGTCCGTGGGCTTACTACCCCCCTGGATACCCACCAGTTTCTGGTATTTCTCTAGCTTGTCCTCCCAACCCAGTTTCTTTTGCTCCTGACTAAGGCGCAGGAAGGGCTCCGACTTTTCAAAGGTGGTTTTGACCTGGGCCTCCTGTTGTTCGACGGTGGGATATTGCTCCAGGAACTTGCGGGCGGTGGAGATATCGATCTGGGCACTGCGGCGAAACACCGCCATGGCCTGGCCCAGCAGGCGTTCATAGAGATCCTTGGTTTTCAGGCTGTCGTACTGATAGAGATCAAATAGGCGGATTTGCAGTTCACTGAGCAGCTGCTGGGAAAGGGTTTGACAAAGACTTTCCTGCTGGTCGCTGACGGTGCGATCGTACACATGGGCAATCTCCTTCTCGTCGTAAAGGAGGATACCATTCACCGTCAGACCCCGGGTCTCCTGAGTGTAGACCTGCTCCTTATCCTTCAGATCGGTTTGCAGGCTGGTCAGGATCGTATCAAAGCTGGTCAGTTCCCTGAGCAGTTGATCAATTTCCTCCCGCAGGCTATCTAACAGCAGCACCCCCAGGGTGCGGGCCTTCACCTCCACCTTAGACCCGTAGATGGACTCCAGGGCCTGCATAATCGCTTGAAAGTCGTCCTCGATCACCTTCTTGCGGTTGATCAGCATCAGCTGATTGGCGTGGTTATCGATCTGCTTCAGCAGGGTTTGCAGGGCATTTTGGGCGGATCGCTCCCGGGGGAGCCAGGTTTTTTGGCGGTCCTGATCAAAGCGACTGCGAAAGTCCGCCAGCACTTCCAGCAAAACCTCCAGGAACTGGCGGGTAAACTTGGGCCCCCGAAAGCGGTCCTCCACCATGTCGTAGACCTTAGCCCGCAGGGCCTGACGCTTCTCAGGAATCAGACTATTCAGGTTGTCCCACATCTTTTGGAAGTAGTCGCTCCAGCGCTTGGGATCGGTGCCGGTGTCATTGAAGTGGGGGGCGTACTTTTCCTGCTCGTTGGAGATAAACCGCTGCAGGTTTTCGAAGGGGATGTTGAGATCGTTGCGCCGTTTGCGAATGCTGGCCACCCAATCCGCCACCTCCTTGGCGTAGGGCTTTTTGTTATCCCCCAGGCTGATGCTGTCAAGCATCTGATGGTCGTAGTCCGACTCTGCCAGGTTCAGCCCCGGTAGAATTTCCGTCCGGATCAGGTCCGACATGGCGGAGGGGGCCGGGGTGGGGTTGCTCCACCAGTCCACCAGGCGCACCGCCAGCCGGGCGGCACAGGCGTTGAGCACCCGCTCCACCGGGAACTGGATGCTGGAGAGGCCAAACCCCATAAAGTTTTGGGGATAGCCCAGGGCATCGGGGCTGGCCCAGTGTTTGCGGACATTATCGCGCACCAGCTTTTTGTACTGGCTAAAGCCGGAGGTGAAGTCTAAAAAGACATTCTGGGCCACCATTTCCAGCACCGCCTCCAGGGTGGGGAAGGTGACCTTATCGTTGCTGTTGCCCACCAGATAGCAGAAGTTGAAGGGGGTGTCTTGGGCGGTTTGGGCGGTAATCCGATCGGCGGCACTGTCGCTATACTGGCCATCGAAGCGGGTATCGTTGCGGGAGAAATGGTTCAACTCCATCAGGGCAGCGTAGGCATTGGCGATCACCCGATCGCCCAACCCTGAAAAGGCCCCGGGTAACACCAGAAAGGCACAGGTTTGGGGTAAGTCAGAGGGGGGTACCCAATCCCGCAGGTTATAGGCCAGGTCCAGCACCATGCCAGAACCGGTGCCCCCGGAGAGGGAACAGACCACAAAAATATTGATGCCCTTGTCTAGCCGCACCTGCCAGCGATCGAGCATGAACTTCTCATGGCCCACAATCCGTTCCTTGGCCTTGGTGAAGTAGTCCTTAATTAACCGATAGTTGAGGTTGAAGGCAAACCGCCCCAGAGCCCTGATTTGCCCAGCCCCCGCCAGGATCGAATCCGTCCCCTTCAGCTCCGCCGGAAACCATTCCTCCAGGTATGGGTAGGCGGAGAGTTTGTTGAGGATGGCCTTGGCATCCTCAACCTTGGCCCAGACCTGCTCAATGGGCCGCAGGGAAATATCCTGTTTCAGGACGGTTTGGGGCTCGGCTATCTTAGCGTTTTGCTCCGTATCAATGTGGAGGAAAGACACAATTGGCAGGGCATCCAGGGATCCATAGTGCTCCACAATCATCCGCCGGATCTTGACCAGAATCTCCTTGCCAGTGCCACCCAGCCCAATAATTACGGTTGGCGTCATTCCTGTGTAGTCAGTCATGGCAGTAACTCTAAAGGGAAGGGAACGGTCAGGTGCTCAGCAGATCACCCCTGGGCAGCGGAACACAGCAACAGCTGTGATGACGGCCTAAACCATTATGGTTGGCTGGCGATTTGTTGCCCTAAATCCTTTAATAGTTTCTCTAGCTTTGTCTGGCTAGGGCTAGGAATCCAGGGGAACGCCACACTGTTTGCAGAACCGGGCATCCTGATCGTGAACCGCCAGGCCGCAGCCCCCACAGACCACCTGCTGGCTATCGGTAACCTTCACCAGATAGCGAATCAGGCTACTCAGCTGGGTGGGGATCAGGGCAATGCCGGTGAGGATCATCATCAAGGTCAGGGCCCGCCCGGTCTCCGATAGGGGAATGATGTCACCGTAACCCACGGTGGTCATGGTGACAATGGCAAAGTAGAGGGCATCTAGAAATGTGCCGAAGCCCTCGGGGTTGCGGGGATGTTCCACCTGAAAAATCAGCCCAGCGTAGATAAAGACAATGGCCGCCAGGGTAAAGAGAATCTGAATTAAAATCAGGCTGTCGGCACTGGTGAACTTGCCAAACCACACCCGATTGCTGAGGATGCGAGCCAGCCGTAAAATCCGCAGCGATCGGAAGAATCGCAGAAAGCGCACATCCACCACCCCGACCCAGAAGGGCAGGATGGAGAGTAAATCAATCAAGCCGTAGAGGCTGACCAGGTAGCGCCAGGGCCGCTCCGCCGCCCACAGCCGCACTCCGTACTCCAGGGTGAAGATCACCACGATTAGCCAGTCCAGGGTTTCCAGGGTTGACCGCAGCCCCTCGTTGATGGGGTAGGTTTGAACCACAAAAATGATGGCGGAGAGAAAAATTAGGGCGGCGATCGCCCCGTTACAGATCCAGCCCCCCAGGCTATCGGTGGTGTCCAGATAGTTGCGCACACGTTCCCGGATGGTCATGGCGTTTTTGTCTAGGGTAACTCAGGAAAATCTCCCTGTTTACTGACACTCACCTGCACCTCCATGCCCAGGTAATCCTTGGTTTCGCCAAACCAAGAGCCCGATAGGGGGATGGCCTGACCGGAATGGCGGGCGATCGCAACGGTAATCAGGTCAAAGCCCTCGGTGAGGCGATTGGTGGGATCGTAGGGTAACCAACCCGCCCCGGGAAGAAACACCGACAACCAGGCGTGGGTAGATCCAGAGCCGGTCATGCCAATATTGCCGCCATCCAGGGCGGCATCGTAAAGGTAGCCCGAAACAAACCGACAGGCCAGGCCGAGGCGGCGCAGAGTCTCAATCATCAGCCAGGCATAGTCGCGACAAGTTCCCGATCGGGTGCTCAAGGTCTGCCCCGGTGACTGGGTGCCTTCTTCCTCCCGGGCCCGGTAGGTAAAGCCATCCCGAATACTATCCATGATCCGTTTCAGGACATCTTCCGTGACATCCCTATCGCCCGCCACAAAGCTCTTGGCCCAGGCCGCTACACGGCCATCTGGATCGTCGGCATGGGGCCGCAGATACCCAAACAGATCGGTCCACTCGTCGGGGGTATACTGCACCGGAATTTCCTGGGCCCGGGGATCCAAGGGAAAGTCGTCAATCCCTTTGGTACCAAAATGCATACCCTTAAACCGACAGGTGATAGTCAACTCGGTGGTGGGTTCAGCAAACTCGATCACCACCACATTGTTGGAGAGGGTATCCATAATCCAGTGGATAGCGGAGGGCACATTGGTCTCCACCGAGTAGCTAAGGATACGCTCAGCATGGCTGCCCCTGGGCAAAAACATGGCCCGGTGCTCCCCCAGGGTGACGGGGTTAGCGTATTGGTAGCGGGTAATGTGCTCGATTTCGTAAATAATGGCCATAGTCTATGCCTCCTGGCAACAGGATACCAAAACTAAACTAAGTCCATGATGAGAACCATAATTCTGTCCCCCTGGAGGTGGAAGCCCTGCTGACCCAACACCCCTGGATCGATGAGGCGGTCTGCTTCCCGGTGCCCTCCCAGATCTATGGAGAGGAGGTGGGTTGCGCCCTGGTGTTAGCCCCTGTGATCGCCCATCGGGTCACCCTACTGACCCTGCTGGGGGAAATCAGGCCATGGGTCTGGCCGCCTATAAGTATCCCAGCGTTTGGAGGCTGGTCAGGGGGGAAGAATTACCCAGAACCGCCAGCCACAAGTATGGGCGCCAGGGCCCCTGCTAGTGATTTTAGTGGTGCTATTTGCCAGGCTGGTGCGTCCCCTTGATGGGATGTTGAGACGGGGCTGGGCCAGATCTAGCCTAAACCACTCAAAAACCTCTCCACCGCCTGCCAGGGATGCCCTGGCGGAGATTATTCAGATCGTCGAACAAATCACCGGCATGGCAGCCAAGTCAGAATGGACGCTGGAGGAGTGCGGCCTAGCGTCTTTCCCACCAGGTACATAACCCGGATACATAACACTAAGTCTATGGCCAGTCAGCAAAGGAGCGATAGATCAGGAGTTTCACAGTTGGGTAGGATGTTTTTAACTCAACGGATAGACATGAATTCTTATCATGATAGAACAGTTCCCCTGGCTAACCGAAATCGTGTTGCTGCCGTTGGTGGCCGCATCAGTCATTCCTTTTCTCCCTAATAAAAACGGCAAGACTGTCCGCTGGTTTGCCTTGGGGGTTGGCATTGTTGATTTTGGCCTGATGTGCTACGCCTTTTGGCGGCATTATGACGCCAGCCAGGCGACATTCCAACTGGCGGAAAAGGTGCTTTGGTTACCTCAGCTAGGCTTGAGTTGGGCCCTGTCGGTGGATGGTATTTCGGCTCCGCTAGTGCTGTTGGCAGGCTTTGTGACGACGCTGTCGATGTTTGCCGCCTGGCAAGTAGATCGGCGATCGCGCCTGTTCTACGCCCTGATGTTGATTCTCTATGCCGCCCAGGTGGGGGTGTTCGTGGCCCAGGACCTGATCCTGTTCTTCATCATGTGGGAAGTGGAACTGGTGCCGGTCTATGTGCTGGTGTGCATTTGGGGCGGGCAAAATCGCAGCTATGCAGCGACGAAGTTCTTAATGTATACGGCCCTGGCTTCGATTTTCATTTTGGTAGCCGCCCTAGGGATGGGACTCTATGGTGATACCCTCACCTTTGATATTGCTGAACTAGGGTTAAAGCAGTTTCCCTTGGGGCTGGAATTGTTTTTGTATGCTGGCCTACTGGTGGCCTTTGGGGTCAAATTGGCAATCTTCCCCTTTCATACCTGGCTGCCGGATACCCACGGCGAAGCGTCTTCTCCAGTGTCGATGATTTTGGCAGGGGTGTTGCTGAAAATGGGGGGGTATGGGCTGATCCGGTTCAACTTGGAACTGTTGCCCCATGCCCATATGTACTTTGCGCCGGTGTTGGTGATTTTAGGGGTGGTTAATATTGTCTATGGGGCGCTGAATTCCTTTGCCCAGACCAATATGAAGCGGCGGTTGGCCTATTCCTCAATTTCCCACATGGGGTTTGTGCTGCTGGGGATTGCTTCCTATACGGATTTAGGGGTGAGTGGGGCCATGCTGCAAATGCTGTCCCATGGGCTGATTGCGTCGGTGTTATTTTTCTTGGCGGGGGTTACCTACGATCGCACCCGCACAATGATGATGAATCAGTTGGGTGGGTTGGGGCAGGCGATGCCTACGGTATTTGCCCTGTTTACCATGGGGATACTGGCATCCTTGGCCTTGCCCGGGATGAGTGGGTTTGTCGGGGAGGTGGAGGTCTTCGTCGGTTTGGCCACAACGGACATCTATGGTTCGGCCTTTCGCTTAGTAACCGTTTTCCTAGCGGCAGTGGGGTTGATTCTGACGCCGATCTATCTGTTGTCGATGGTGCGCCAGGTGTTTCATGGAGAGATGGCTGATCAAATGTGTGACCTGATGCCTGTCTGTGACCTGAATGATCTAGATTTGAAGGCCCAGGGTAACCAAGAGGCGAACTGTTTTGGCACGGACTGTATCCTGCCCGAGGAGGCCGAGTTTAAGGATGCCAATCCCCGGGAGCTTTTTATAGCGGCTTGTTTTCTGGGGCTGATTATTGTGATCGGGTGTTATCCCAAGGTGGCAACCCAGATGTATGACGTGAAAACGATGGCGGTCAATGCCCATGTACGGGCGGTCTACCACCAGGCCTTTCCAGATGCGTTCCAGGCCTCGGTTCAGGGGCGATGGAGTCCTGCGCCTGCGATCTCGACGGCAAAACCCACCGTTGATGCCGCGAGAGCTCTGATCGCTCTTGTCCCAGGGGGCGATCGCCATCTGTATTGCTCTGATAACGCTGCTGGGATTGCAGTTTCTCAATCAAGGGCAGAGTTTGACAGACCGATTGGTGGTATGGGTCCAGACCCAGGTGCCCCCCTAACTAAACCAAGCCAGCCCGGCCAGCACCAAGCCCAGGGTGACCAGGGCCAACCAGAGGAAACCATTGTCCCGCTGATTGATCAGGGATGGATCGAGGGGTACCGGCTCTGGGACCGGGGGGGCAGACCGGGGTTGACTGGGGCGAGGGGTGTAGTGGGAGCCCCCGGAAAAACTGCGCTCCCTGGAATCGATAGCCCCCAGGTCAGGAATCTGGGTCATCCAGCTAGCCGGTCGTTGTAGGCGGGGCGCCTGGAGAATATAGAGCAGATTCTTACCCTGCTTGCGTACCTCCAGGTCGGGGTGGCGACTTAGCACCTCACACAGGGCCTCCGCCTCCCGCTGGCGACCGACGGCGCTGTAGGCATTGACCAGCCAGGTTTGAATTTCCCCCCCCAGGGGTGTGGTGGCCTGGGCCAGTTGCACCGCCGCCTCAAAGTAACTGACCGCCTGGCGGTATTCCCCCCGCTCAAAGGCATCCTGTCCCCGGGCGTACTGGAGACGGGCGGTGGCCAGGGGGTCAGCAGTCATAGGTGAAAGGGGGCATAGAGATCAACATGGTCGCATTATAGCCTCAGCCTCCCCGCCCGATCTCGCTGGCGTTGCAGATTCAGCTCCAACTCCACCAACTGCTGCAACTGTTCCGTCAGGCGCTGCACCCGCCCCCTGGCCTCCACCTTGCGATGCAGGGCGGCCCGGGCCAGGTCCTCCCGGTTTTTGGCTAGGGCCCGCTGGGCCACCCGTTGCCAATTCTCCACCTCCGCCTGGGCCGCCTGCTGCTGGGTGAGGCTGGTCTGGTAGGCGACGGTGATGTCGGCGATGGCCCGATGGAAGGAGTGCAACGCCTGATCCGGAGAAGTACTGTGGCTGGTGGCGGCCAGGTGGCGAAACTCTGGCAGACTGAGTTGATCCAGCCGCAGCCCAAAGTTGGCCAGTTGGGCGCTTTCCCGCCGACCAGTCTTACACCAAGTGGCGAAGTGCTCGCAATTGTTGAAAAATAGGTCGTACTGCTGTTCCCCCAAGCGGCTTTGCGCCCGATCAATCACCCGATCAGGCGGATCCACCAAGGAGTGGTGAACCGGGTAAACGGGGTTACCCCAGGCGAAGATCTCGAAGCTGGTGCGGGAAATAATCGCCTGGTCGCCGTTTTTGCGGTAGTGGATAATACTGCCATCGCCGTAGTCGATGCCATGGTGTTGATACATCCCATCGATGCCCACCAGGGGACGCATGACGTAGATTTGATCGGCCCTGGCCATGGTGTCTACCTCCTGCCGCCGTTGATTGCCAGACCTATAATATAAGGGTTATCTCCGATTACCCGGCACCGCAAAGGGATTAAACAGCGGTGCAAGGCAAGCACCTGAGGCATCATTCAGTTCACTGCCTATGGCCAGGTTTACCAGCAGGCCCCAACCAGGAGTCCAGAGCATCGTTACGAACCAAAACAGCCCGATGGCGATATGGACGTATTCTGCACCTTCAAGGCCTAATCTGATAAGCCCCGGGAGACGTGATGGCGCTGGGCACTGCCGCAGAGCCTTTTGTCTCTTTTCAACAGAGTGCTTATGGATACACCCCCTCCAATATCTCGTTGTCCCGCCTTACGTTGATTCCCCAGAAATCGACAGAAAAAAACGATTGACTGGAGCTTTACTCGTCAAGATGCTGACCAGAAACTAGGCAAACATTATGTTGCATAATTAATTACTCACTCTACTAGGGCATACCCACCCCTATTGGACTGGTAGGATTGCTCTCAAAGGCTCCCTAAATCCCGACGGAATCATAACAGGTAATCCTGATCGGTGGGTGCCCATAGCAGGTGTCCTCGATTATAGTTTGTCTGACAGATGGGGTGTATCCATCCCGGTGCACCATCCTTCAGGGGATACCTATGGCTACCCTCAACTTCAACACCACCAACTCCACCTTTCGCCAGCTCCTCGGCAATGGCCTCAGTTACCATGTGCCCCCCTTTCAGCGGGACTATTCCTGGAGCGAAGACGAGTGGGATGACCTCTGGCAAGATATCACCGCCCTGTTTGACATCGATGGGGAACCCGCCCACTATATGGGGTATCTGGTGCTGCAATCCTCCGATAGTAAGCATTTCGACATCATCGACGGGCAGCAGCGCCTCACCACCCTGAGTATTCTGGTGCTGGCGGGGCTGTCCTACCTCAAGGATCTGGTGGCAGCGGGACTGGATGCCACTGATAATAGCCGTCGCCAGGCCCAGCTACAAAGTAGTTACATTGGCTTTGTGGATCCGGTGAGCCTGGTGCCCCAATCCAAGTTGTCCCTCAACCGCCACAACAACCGCTTCTATCAGACCTACCTGGTCCCCCTTGATCGCCTGCCTCAGCGCGGCTTGAATGCCTCTGAGCACCAGCTCCGCAAGGCCTTTAACTGGTTTAAAGACCGGATTAAGAGCCGTTGTGGTGCCCAGCCCGAGAGTGGTAAACGGTTTGCCGCCTTTCTTGATGCCCTGGTGGATAAGCTATTTTTTACCGTAATCACCGTCACCGACGAGCTCAATGCCTTTAAGGTGTTTGAAACCCTCAATGCCCGGGGGGTGCGGTTGTCCTCCACTGACCTGCTGAAAAACTACCTGTTCTCCCTAATTAGCGCTGGCGAGATCCACGAAACCGAGGTGCAGTCCCTGGAAGACCGGTGGGAACGGATTGTGGGCCTGTTGGGCAGTGAAAGTTTTCCTGAGTTTCTGCGGGTGTTTTGGAATAGCCGCCATAGGTTGGTTCGCAAGATTGATCTGTTTAAGGCGATTCGTCGCAACATTACCACTCGGCAGGGGGCCTTTACCCTGGTGCGAGATCTAGACTATGGCGCCGATATCTACGCGGCTCTGCGGGATGGTCAAGACGATCGCTGGCGTTCCGATGAGAGAGAGGCTCTGAAGCAGCTAATCATGTTTGGGGTGCGCCAGCCCCTGGCGATGTTGTTGGCTTGTTATCAAAGGTTTTTTCAGGGCGATCGCCGCGCCTTTAGCCGGATTCTGCGAGCCATTTCGGTAATCTCCCTGCGCTATAACGTGATCTGTAACCTGCCCACCCACGAACAAGAAACCCTCTATAACGAAATTGCCTGGAAGGTCTCTGAGGGCACCTACACCACCTATGGCCAGGTGCGGCAGGCTCTGCGCCGTGTCTACCCCGATGATGTCCAATTTAAGGGGGCCTTTGCAGAAAAGGAATTACGTACCACCAACAGCCGCAATAAGAAGATTGTCCGCTACATTCTGTTTGCCATCGAAAAACAGCGATCGGGCCAAGACCTGGATGGGGAAACTGCCACCTATAACCTGGAGCATATTTTGCCGGAGCATCCCTCCCCCGCCTGGGCCCACATTGACGAGGCTAAACAAAACCGCCTGATCTACCGTCTGGGTAACATGACTCCCCTGGAAGCCGCTCGCAACCGGGATCTGAACAATGGCGACTACGGGGCGAAGCGATTGGTCTATGGAGCTAGTGATTTTCAGATTACCCAGGCCATTGCCGAACGCTATAACCATTGGGATGAGGAAACCATTGAAACCCGCCAAAAGTACCTGGGGGATATCGCCGCTGGTCTCTGGCGGATTGATTTTGGCGAGGCTTAAAGCCTGGTTGACTGACAAAAGTTGATGCAGATGGCTGTAATACTTTTGGTCTGGTGATTTCAGACATCTTGAGCAAAAGGGGGGCATAGCGTTCTAAGGTTAGATACCAATCAAAACCGAGAACACTATGTCCCCCCTTTACAATGCCCTAAATACCTGGTTGGGTCAATCGCTG
>JBEIUS010000115.1:0-11395 GCA_040374235.1 Leptolyngbya sp.
CTCGGCAATCCGACGGTGGTTGGCGGTAAACTCCACTACCCTGAGGCGAGTGAGGGTTTCCTTAGAGAGGGCCAGGGCCCTGCCCTCTTTGACCTCTGGCTGCAGGGAGATGGCCAGTTTACCCTCCTTGGCCTGGCGCACCGCCAGGGCCGGTTCTCCCTTGACCACCTCCACCGGCGTGGTAGGGCTGTCCTCCCAAAACACCAGGGGATGGCCCACCAGGGCGGTTAGGGCCTGCTCCCGAAACTTATAATTGTCATAACTGTAGGCGTCGGGCACCAGGTGGGCACAGACCTGTAGATCCTGGGGGGTCAGGTAACCAAGGTTACTCCCCTCGGTTTTCAGGCGGCGCAGACTGACCACCCGGCCCCGACTCCAGCCCCCCTTAGCACTGAGTTTTTGCTCCTTGGGTTGTAGTTGCCAGGTGCCGTTGCCATAGAGGGTTAATAGCCAAATCAAACGGTAGTCCGATACCGAGGCGGGAGTAGTCTGGGGGGCAACGGTGGTGTTCAAGCCAATCAGGGCTGCCAGGGAAAGCTCCCAGGGTTCCTTGGGGCTGGCCAGCCCCGCCAGGGGCTGAATCCCAGTGGCCTCCCGCAGGGCTGATGCCCGCTGACCGTAAACAGGTTCTGAGGTGAGGCGGGCTAGCAGCTCCGCAGTCTCCAGGGTAAACCAATGGTAGCCCCCTGCCTCCGCCGCTGTGTAGAGCTCCTTGAGGGCTGCCGGCAGCCGTTGCCGGGCATTGTCCAGGTCAACCCAGTAGAGGCTGAGGCAATCGATCAGGACGGTAAAGCTATGACTACTCTCTAGGCGGCTGACGGGGGTGTTGGTCAGGTAAAATTTAGCCTCACCATGACCCTGTAGCACCTGGCTGACCCGTTCCAGACAGGTGTAAATCACTTCTAACCGATGACGCTGCCGCTGACCGGTGATTAGCTTGGCGTAGCCCTCCGCTTCCTGCAGGCGGGGGGAGGACCCCTCTCCAATCAGCGCCAGCACCAAAAATATCCCGGCTAACTCATCAAAGTAGGCCTTGCGTTTGCCGGTTTGCTTACGCCGTTGCTTGAGGGCCAGGCTGTCGAGGGCAATGGTCTGGGGGTAGTCTCCCCGCAGGCAAGCGAGCCAGCCCTGGAATAATAAACTACCCTCGGGGTCCTGCTCCGCCAGTTGGTCAATGGCGGCGGCCGCCTGGGGCAATTGCCCCCGCACCAGCAGGTGGTGAATCCAGATTTCCTGTACCTGCACCGCAAGTGACCCGGTGGGGTCCCGGCATTCCCCGTCCATCAGGGCAAAGATTTCCTCCGCCGGGGTGAGGCCCATCAGGGCATAGGAGCTAAGGCTGGCGAGGGCGGCTTGGTAGAGATCGGGATCGGCCTTGAGGGTGACAAACCAGTCGCGATCAAAGGGATTGTTGCACACCAGGTTAAACACCTGGGCGGTGGAGATGCCGACGGTGGGGATGAAGGTGATACTGTCGTAATAGTCGTCTAATTGTCGTTCCATGTAGGCCCAGTCGCAACGGTAGAGACCGATGCGGAGCTCCCGTAACAGTTGGCCCTGGTTTTGAAACAGGCGCTGGGATCCCCGCCACTGGGCAACGGGAATTGGCAGAACCTGCTCCACCACTGCCACCATGGCTTCAAACTGCCCCAGCCGCACCGCCTCGCGGGTGAGAATCTCCACCATCAGGGGGTGACATTGAGAGGCATAGCCACTGGTCGCCACCACCAACTCCTGACTGGTCAACCGCTTCCAGGTCTGGTTGAAGTCGTCGTTGGTGAGGGGGGAGGAGGGAGTGTGCTGGCGCCAGTAGATATCTATACACTCCCGCAGCTGTTTTTTTGCCACCGGGCTGAAGATAACCGACATCAGCTGCAGAAGCTCCTGGTCTGGCGGTTGCAGCAGGGCGTAGCGCTGCTGCAGCTCTTGCCGGGCCCGATTTACCTCAGTAACGTTACTCATGGTGGCTAACCCCAGGTGGCTCCCCAAGGGTAGGGGAAGGCTAACTTTTACAACAAGGTGACCAAGGCTACAGTAGTTTTACTGCCAACCTCGCACAACAGATAGAAGATGATACCCCTGATCAATTGGCGATGACTGTAGTCCCTCGAGTCAATTCCTCCAATCCTACCCTAGCTCCCCAGATTATTGTCTGTGGTTTGGGTCGCACCGGTCTGCGGGTGCTACAGTTGCTGCGGCAACAGGGGGCGGTGGTGGTGGGAATTAGCCACCATCCCCTACCCAGGGAGTGGGAACCGGTGGTGGTGGGGGATCTGCGATCGCCCACCACCCTACTGCAGGCGGGCATCCAACAGGCCCAGACCCTGGTGCTAGGCACCTCCGATGACGCCCTAAATCTGGCCATCCTCACCCAGGCCCGCATCCTTAATCCCCAGATCCGAATTATTAACCGACTGTTTAACATCAACCTGGGGGAACGGCTGGACCGCACATTGCCGGACCACGTCAGTCTCAGCGCCTCCGCCCTGGCGGCTCCCCTGTTTGCCTTTGCCGCCAAGGGTAACCGAGCCATTGGCCAACTGCGATTATTTGACCTAACCTGGCCTATGTATGAAGAGGTGATCGAGGCCCACCACCCTTGGTGTGGACAACCGCTGAAAACCCTCTGGGACAACCGGTCCCAACTCCTGATCTACTACCAATCAGCCCAGAGCACCATGGATCTGGTGACGGCGGTGGTGACCGGGCAGGTGCTGCAACCGGGCGATCGCCTAGTGCTGGCTCGCCAACCCCAGCAGCCCATCCTTAAGTCCCGTCAGCTAATGCAGTTTTGGCAACGGTTATGGGTCACCCTTGACCATGGCCGCCGCCGGGCCCGGGCTACCCTGCTGGTTATGCTCACCCTCCTAATCACCATTGCCATCGCCACCTTCACCTACCTCTGGCAAGATCTCAATATTAATTGGGTAGACGCTCTATATTTTTCCGTGGGCATGATTACCGGAGCCGGAGGACAGGAACAGGTGGCGGAGCAGTCTTCCACCGCCGTTAAGATCTTTACCGCCGTCATGATGCTGGTCGGAGCGGGGGTGATCGGTATTTCCTATGCCCTACTAAACGACTTCATTTTGGGTTCCCACTTCCAAAGCCTCTGGAGTGTAGCCCGTATGCCTCGGCAAAACCACTTTATTGTCTGCGGGCTGGGGGGTGTGGGCTACCGGATTGCCACCCACCTGCAGGCCACTGGCCACCGGGTGGTGGTGGTGGAGCAGGACCCCCTTAACCGCTTTCTGCCTTCGGTGAAGAGCTTAAAAATTCCCGTTATCCTGGGGGACGCCACCATTGCCTCTAGTTTGACTACGGTCAATATGGCCTCGGCCCAGGCGGTGCTAGTGGTGACCAGCAACGATACGGTCAACCTGGAAATTGCCCTCACCGCCCGCAGTATCGCCCCCCGAGTACCGGCGGTGGTAAGGATTTACGATGCCGAGTTTGCCCAGCAGGTGCAGCAGGTGTTTGAATTTGACCAGGTACTCAGCCCCATGGACCTCGCCGCTCCCGCCTTTGCGGCGGCGGCCCTGGGGGGGCGGATCTTAGGTAATGGCATGTCAGGAAATTTACTCTGGGTGGCGATCGCTACCCTGATTACCCCTAACCACCCCTTCATCCATCAGTCGATTCAAACCGTCGCCCAAACTGCCCACCTGGTGCCCCTCTATATTGAGTCCCCGGATCGGACACTACATGGCTATGATTTGCTGGAAGTGACCTTAGTAGAGGGGGATGTGCTCTACCTGACGATGCCTGCCAGTCGCCTGGATCATTTGCGGCCCAGCCTTTCCAGCAGTCTTGGGGAATGGGATAATGGTTTTCGTACTTACCATTGACTCCCCTGGCGAATGCTGCCATAGTTGAGCGTAATTACCTATGGTCCAGGGAATGTCTTGGGGACTGGGTAGACATGGGCGTTGCCCGCTATCAAGCTACTCAGCCAACTGGAACCTTGAGCTGAGGGGGGTTTCCCCTAGCGTAGGTCATAGCCGTTGAGCCTAGTGTGCGGCTGTCTTAACTAGAATTCTATTGATCTAAGCGATACAATGCCCTATTCCGCCAAAATCTTGATTGCCGCCCTATTGCTTGCCGGTAGTACCCAGGCCGGTGTTAAGGCCCTAGGACTACCCCTATCCACCATGCTAGCCCAGGCCAGTCGAGGCTTTCCAGTACCTGAGAGCGTGCCTGTCGGCACCCGCCTGACCATTCAAGCCTCCCCTAACCTGGGGGTATCCACCCAGGTGCTCAAGGGTCGGTTTGAATCCACCTACGAGGGGACAGCGGTGGAGGTCGATGTGACCAATAGTCAAGATGCCCTGACCGCATTGCAGGCCGGGAAGATTGACCTGGCAGCGATCGGGCGTCCCCTAACCGAGGCGGAGCAGACTCAGGGACTGGTGACCGTACCCCTGGAGAGGGCTAAAATCGCCATCATTACTGGGCCTGAGAACCCCTTTAATGGCAACCTCACCTTTGATCAGTTTGCCGCCATGTTTCGGGGTGAGATCACCGATTGGTCCCAGGTGGGGGGGGCAGCCGGTCCGATTCGCTTTGTAGATCGCCCCGACAGCAGCGACACTCGCCGATCCCTGAGTCAGTACGAAGTCTTCCGTCGGGCTCCCTTTGTCACTGGGGCCACCGCTGATCCGGTCACCAGGGATAGCACTGCCACGGTCATTCAAGCCCTGGGTAAGGACGGGATTAGCTATGCCATTGCCGATGATGTGTTAGGCCAGCCGGGGGTGAAAATCGTGCCCATGCACCAAACCCTACCGGACGACCCCCGCTACCCCTACTCCCAGCCCCGTTACTTTGTTTACAAGGGCATAGCGGGGCCCGCCGCCACCGCCTTTTTAGGATACGTGACTTCCCCTTCAGCGGTAGAGGCCCTGGCGGGGGTCACGCCAAAGGAGGCCGCCGCGATCGCCGCGGATCTGGAGGTGGCTCCGCCCCCCACCCCAGCCCCAGTGCCAACGCCTGCGCCTGTTCCCGCCCCTGTGCCGGTACCTGCCCCAGAGGCTCGGGGTTGGTTTGCCTGGTGGTGGTTGCTGCCCCTGGCGGGGGTAGGAGCCCTGGGGGCTGCTGCCTGGGCCTCTGGTCGGAAATCCGGCCCTTCAGCGGCCGCACCGACGCTAGAGCCTCCCCTTTCTGGCCCCGAACTGACCACTCCACCGTCACCCCCGGCAGCGATGACACATCCAGCGTCCCCAGTGGTGGCTAGCGAAGCTGCCGTCAGATTGGACTCCACCGCCAGTCCAGAGGACATCACTGTCGCCGAGTCACCGTTGGCACCGGAAATCCAAAATCCTGAGTTTAACCTACCGGTGACTGGTATGGCGGCGGTGGGGGCCGCGGGCCTAGCCGCCAGTGCCGTCGCCTCCCTAGCGACCACGGAGGATCAGTCCACCATTGAGGCGGCCAAGTTTAATGTGGTTGGCCACCCGGTGGATGGAAACCTTGACCTCTCCACCATCGACGACGGCCTGCCCCCCCTCCCCGATGGCTACAACGAAAGTCGGATTGTGCTGATGCCCCGAGATCCCCAATGGGCCTATACCTACTGGGATACCCCCAATGGCCACAAGGCGGAACTACGCAGTCAGGGGGGGGAACGGTTAGCCCTGCGTCTTTACGATGTCACCGACCTCGATCTGGGCCAGCAGGCCCCCCACAGCATGCAACAGTTTGACAGTGGCGAGCTGGCCCGCCACTGGTATTTGCCCATTCCCATTAGCGATCGCGACTACCAGGTGGAAATTGGCTACCTGACCGGTGATGGTCGCTGGTTAGTGCTGGCCCGTTCCAACACCGTGCGGATTCCTCCGGTCTACCCCTCCGACTGGAGTGAGGACCACTTTATGACCCTTAACTGGGAGGAAAGCCTGCGGGGCAAGACCCTAATGACCCTGGTCAACCCCCGCCTCAGCCAGGGTGAGACCAGCCTCCACGAGAAACTCTATGTCCTTTCCCAGCCATCGGAATGGGAAAGAATCGCCGGTTCCGTTTATGGTTCCATGCAGCACGTACCGGGTTCCATGGCACCGCCGATCAGTTCCTACGTCTTATCCTCTGGGGTAGGCATGGCGGCTCTGCCGACGGTATCAGGCGTGGTGCCAACCCTCTCCGGCATCGGCCTGAACGTTTCCGGCTTGACCATGTCCGGGGTGGGCTTCTCCACCTCCATACCCCCGATTCGCCCCCGCAAGTTCTGGCTGGTGGCGGATGCGGAGCTGATCGTCTACGGCGCCACCGAACCCGATGCCACCGTTACCGTGGCGGGTCAACCGATTCAGCTAAGCTCTGAGGGCACCTTCCGCTTCCAAAGCAGCTTCCCTGATGGCCGTATTGAATACCCAATTATGGCGGTGGCGGCGGACGGAGAACAAAGTCGATCTATCCACATAACTTTTGATCGTCAAACCCCCGATCGCCGCACCAATACTCGGGAAGAGGCCCAGGAGGAATGGCCTAACCCCTAATCTTGCACGTAGGTTGCCCCACTTACCAGGGCCACCTCAGCCCGCACTAACTCTCGCCCCAGGTAGGCCGCGTGGTCAAGGTAGGTGATGGAAGAGGGTCGCTCGGGATCCTCAAAAATGGCGATACAAACTTCCTTGGCGGTGCGCCCCCGGTAGGTATGGGTAGAAGTCCGATCTACCTTACCTCGCACCGGCAAAGGGGTTCCGGTTTCAGGATCGCAAGCCAGCCCCTGGTTATTAATAGTATTAGTAAAATGTTGAGCACAGATTAGACCAGCAGCGCTATCCACATAAATCAGAAAGTACCCGCCGGGGTCAAGTTTAATGAAGCGTTTAGACAGCTGATCATCAAGAGCTTGAAGCTGGGTATACAGAGAGGTGGCATTGTGGGACATGGTTATAGGAAAACGGTTAGGAGCAGAATCCAGAATTCAGTAGCCTGGTCACCTCCTGACCCCTGATTTCTGACTTCTACATTCCTTATCTTTCAGTACCTCCCGGCTTAGGTTAATACCCCATTAGCCTTCTGAAGACGTAGAATTAGCCGCCACCACAGGGGCTCGATTAATGCCCGGCAAACACTTTTCTACCATGGCATGGCTTTCTTCTAACAGGTAGTTAAGAAAGGCCTGGGAAACCACCGACAACTGTTTGCCAGCCAGGCTAGCTACGTACCAGTGGCGCTCAATAGGGAAATGCTCAATATCTAAAATGGCAAATTCTCCGCGGGTACCCTCGGAAATGATGGTGTGCATAGACAGTACAGAAATACCCAGCCCCCCGGCGATCGCCTGCTTGATAGCCTCGTTACTACCCAGTTCAAGTCGCACCTTAACCTCGATGTGGTGTTCAGTAAATAACTTCTGTACCGCCTGGCGGGTACCGGAACCAGGTTCCCGCATAATGAACTGATGGCCGTTGAGGGCCTGAATAGGCAAATTGGCTTTACCAACCAGAGGGTGGTCCTTAGGACCAATCACCACCAGGGGGTTCTCCAAAAAAGGATAGATCTTCAGATCAGGCTGATCAGGGGGCGAACTAATGATGTAGAGATCATCGTCATTGTTGGACATACGCTCCTGGATATGCTGGTGGTTAGTCACCTTTAAGGAAATATCAATACCGGGGAAGCGCTGGCAAAAGGGCCCCAGCAGGCGAGGGACAAAGTATTTTGCCGTGGTAATCACCGCCAGACGCAGTTGCCCTTGCTTCAGCCCCTTCAGGTCAGAGATGGCCATCTCGAATTGATCTAGCCCGCCAAAAATCTCCTGACAGGTTTCTAAGAGTTTTTGGCCAGCCTGAGTCAGGTAGAGCCGCTTGCCAATCTGCTCAAACAGGGGTAGCCCCACCGCCTTAGTCAGTTGCTTGACCTGAATCGAAACCGTTGGCTGGGTCAGGTACAGCTCCTCAGCGGCACGGGTAAAGCTACCATGGCGAGCTGTGGCCTCAAACACTTTAAGTTGGTGAAGTGTGGCGTGGATCAACCTTCTGTCTCCCTATGGGCGCTCAAAATTTCCTATAGATTCGATTCTATCAAATAATCTGTTACACTGGGGCAGATTCTATGATGTTAAAACATCAAAGTATAGGCTTAGCCACCTGCAAGGGGGCGAAGGCACGCCAAAGAACCTACCCAGCAGTGGCTTTGACCGATCAACCCTGTCCTAAGCACTCTGGCCAAAGCTATCCTTCCCCTACCGCTCAAAACGTGAGGAATAGGACCCATGGATCGATTCGCTGCCCTGCGATCGCAATTAATCCACTGCCATCACCTAACCCAATCCTCCCCCCCTGGGGAGACTGACCTATACTTAAAGGTCCTGGCCCTGCACCAAGGTTTCCAAAGACAGACTTTACCTCTGGAAGCCAGCGCCGACCCAGACCTGCGGCCAATCCTGACCGAAATTAATCGTTCCCTGCGGTTACTGGCCCTGGATGTGGCCTTTTGGCGAAGCAGTCGACAGACTACCACCCAGCAGCAGCGCCGGCAGCAGATCGGGGCTCGATTAGCACAACTAGGACAGTTCCTAGAAATGTTGAGCCAGCACTTGGAGTATTAGACACGTCCCTCAGGGTAGGTTAAGCTAACCAGGGCTGTGACAGCAGTTAATTTTGACTCATCAGGTTAATTAACTCCCGAGCTCGATCAGCTCCCACCTCATCCCCCTGGCGCTCATAGAAAAGGATAGCCATCTCAATGTTAGACCGAGCCTGGGGAGATAACCCCTGACCCCAGAGAGCCAGACCCAAATTATATAGAATGGCCGGATCATTGGGATTAGCCTCAGCCACCTTACGGTAGGAAACGGCGGCCCGGAGATACTGCTGACGCTCCAGCAGCAGTTCCCCCAGGAGAGCATGGGCCGCTACCAGGTCAGAATTACTCTGTACTGCCTTGAGCAGATAGGTCAGGGCAGCATCCCGATCGTTGGCCTGATAAAGTAAATAGCCCATCTGGTAATTGGCTTCCGCATTGTCGGGGTTAAGGACCAGGGCTCGACGGAGGTTTTCCTCGGCCCCAGTAGGGTTATTCAGAAGTAACTGCAGACTGGCGGCCCGCAAGTATAGGCGATCTTGCTTAGGGTTGGACTGTAAGCCCTGGGTGAGGTAGGTCAAGGCCTGCTGATAGTCTCCCTGTTGGCTAGATAAATTAGCCAGGGCCTCGTAGGCTTGGGCATTGCCAGGGGCGACATGCAACAGACGTTCATAGGTGGCTGCTGCGCCGCTGTAATCCTTTGCCTTCATTTGTAGATTGGCCATCCCCAGGTAGGCGTTGACCTCATTGGGGTGGCGACCAAGAATCTCCTGATAAACAGCCATGGCCTCCCCCTCCTCACCATTGCGGTAAAAACTCTGGGCCAGGCCATAGCGGAAGATCAAGTTATTGGGGTCCAGGGTGAGGGCCTGGCGGTAGGCGGCGATCGCTTCGGGATATTTTTCCTGCTGGAGATAGAGATAAGCCAGGCCAGAGAAGATCCGGGGTTGCTGTGGATCGATCTGGGCTGCCTGTTGATAAGCGGAGATCGCCGCTCCGTAGTCCTTAGCATTTACCCTGGCTTGCCCCTGCCGCAACAGTTCATCCAACCGATCTTGTTGAGCGGAGCTGAGGTTGGTAGTTTGGGCTATCCACAGCGGGGAAGCAGATGCCCCTCCAGCCCCCTGAGTCACCCGAAGCCTGGGCTCAGGAGGGACTACCGTCGCCGCCTGGGAAATTGGGGTCAGACAAACTACCCAGCCCGCGAAGGTGAACCAACCGGCCATTTTGATCAGGGATAGGCGCATGGGCCTGGTCATGACCGCCGGGTTTGCACCATCGGCAAGGCTGGATCTCTGGTTCACGGGGAACACTCCTTTGTTAAGTTTCTGGTCGAACTAGTAATAGTTGTTCATGATACTGCCTAGTTTGCCCAAATAGCTACCTGGGCAAACTAAACCCTGGCAAGGTAGCCTAAGCAACTATGGCAAAGCCTAATGCATCTGCCTAGTGAACCACCAGACGAGACAGACTAGTACCGGGGTAATAATTACCTAGGATTTCAGTGTAGGTGTACCCCTGGCTAGCCAGTTCCATCGCCCCTGTCTGGCTCATACCATTACCGTTGTGGGCCGAAGCCACGATCTCGTCTGAGGCCGCATAGAGGGACTCAACAATGCCACCATTGTGACTAATAAACTCTCCTGTGGTGGCCACTACGGCGGTTTGGGTGGTATGGGTTTCCTTGCCTATACCCAGGTAGGCCTGATAGCGTTGGGTGTTATCTAAATCGTAGGGACGGCTGGCATTGCGCACATGATGCACCAGGGCGTAGGACCGAGCTGCAACGGCCTGGGCCTTAAGGGACTCGAGGGGCCAGTTAACGTACATTTCACTGCCCACTACACTACTTAGATAATCGTGCAAAAGGACGAAGTTAACCGCAGTGAGGCGATCACCGTTGGCCAGCAGCAGCACTCGGCCCTTGTACCAGCGATCTGCCACATAGACATAGCCTCCATCACCAGGCTCTAGCCAGGCCGCATTGGTGAGTTGACAATTCTGCCCCGCCATGCCCGCATCTTGAGTCCGCAACACCAGACTTTGCTCAGGACTTAGGTTGCAATAATTTTGGCCATTAAGATCCACCAGATAGCCCTCTACGGAGGTAGCTACCGCCAACTCACTAACCTCCTTAGCAACGGCCACCCGCATTTCTAGATTCGTGTCAATGGTTTTGCCGGGGTCAAAGGCTGGGGATACCACAGCTTGGGTAGGGACCCGGGGCGGGGTCAGATGCTCCTCCGGAGGAGTAGCAAGGGTTTTGGGTAGGCTAGTATTGGGTAGGGTCTGAGGACCTGGTAAGGAGGGCGTCTCATTAACCTTTACTGCGCTGGCGATGGGCGATTCAATCATAAAACGACGGGCCCGGTGCAGATCCACCACTGATTGCCTGATCGAACCGGTAGATTTCCACAGTGCCGGATCAAGGTATGTGACCTGAGTAGCCAACCGCCCATCGGCTAGAGAGCTAGCGGACAACTGCATCAGTACCATACCAGAGAAGGCTAACCCTACCACCGCCTTCACCTGATGGGGAGTGGTAGGCTGGTGCCAGGGCCTGAGTCGCAGGGTCTGGTTTTTCCATCCCTTAAACTGACTGACCGTAGATGGGGCCAGGCCGACCCGTTTCAATAGAGATTTCATTACAAATACACTATATATTATTGAATATTGGCCAGAAAGGAAATCCTTGACTGTGACTAAGGGTGGAGTTCGCGCCAAAGACAAAACTCATACCTTCAATCTGGACGTAGTTTAGCTCGAACATTTTAATCATGTAATCCTACCGATCGTGGGACTAAAGGATCATCAGAAAAGTCTTTGACAACACTTCAATGATATCATATACCCCTGAGTTTGCGGATAA
>JBEIUS010000112.1:0-11472 GCA_040374235.1 Leptolyngbya sp.
GGTTAACGCCTGGTGGCATTGGGTTAGCCAAGCTCTATCGGCGGAAACTCAAAACCCTGAGGTGAAATCCTGGGTCTTAACCGTCCTCTTGCCCTGGCTGTATTGGTCTCAATACGCCGATAAAACCCGTAGCCCTCACCTCAAGCATCGCTACCAGCAGGCCACCAGTGATGCCTTTGACGCGCTCATGGCCGCTGAACTTACCCAGTCTCTGCCAGAGGAGGAGTTACGCTGCTGGATACAGTGGGGACGACGGATGGGGGCTAACTATCAGCGCACCTCTTCAGCCGTAGAGGGCCGTAATGGCTATCTCGCCCAGCGCCATCACGTCTCCCGGGGCTTATCAGCTCAGGCCTTGAAAGTTTTGACCATCCTCCATAATTTTGACCTCCAGCGCCCGGATGGGACGACGGCGGCTCAGCGGCTCTTTGGCCATCCCTTTCCTGACCTCTTTGAATCGGTACTCAGTACCTTTACAGAGTTACCCATGCCTAGGCGGTCTTCTTTATCACAACAGCCCAATCCCTGGCACAGTCAAACCGTCCCGGCTTAAGTTGATACCCCTAACCAAAACCGACAGTGATGCCACCCAGGTGAAGGGGAGTGTTCAGAAAACCGTGTTAGATCGGGCTGAAACCGTTGGTTTCTCCTTGTCAGGCCCAGGATTTACACAAAAATCTGAACAGTCCCATAATCACCTGATTCTTCACTCTTGAAGCATGGTCGAGCTGATACTAGCTCTTCACCGCCACCGCCGGGGTGAGCATCATCACCTGTTGACTATCCACAATAAAGCCGGAAATACCGTAGCCACTCAGCACCGTCAGGGTGGATACCGCCCCCTCCACGGCGGGGCTGTAGGCAATTAACAGGTAGGCCCGTTGGCGATAGACCGCCAGGCCTACCGCCTGCCCCACCTGGCGTTGAATCGCCTGGGCCAGCTCCGGTTGGTACTGGTAGTCCACCAGAACGGCGTAGCCCGGGCCCAGGGCTTGGGGGGCGTAGGCCAGGGCGGGGGAATTTACGGTGGGGTTAGGGGGAATAGTGCTAGGGGTTGACCCGGGGCCGGGGGTGGCGGTGGGGCCCGGGGTGGTCGGGGTCGGTTCGGGGACGGTGGTAGCTGGGGTTGGGGCAACCGGGCGGGCCACAAAGGCTTGCAAACCCTCCACCTCAGTCATGTACTGGGCCCAGGCATTGGCGTTCTCCAGGTTACTAAAGCCCCCCGCCCTGACCACCGTATCATTCAGGTAATCACAGACCATCACCGTGCTACTGGCCGGTAGCAGTTGCTGAACCCGCTGGCGCTCCGCCTCCGTATTGCCCCGCACCAACAACAGGTACTCGTTGTTTTGGGGGGGAGGGCAGGGGGGAAAGGCGGCGGAGACAGGGGGTATCAGCCCCAGCCCACCGCTGAATAGTCCACCGCTGAGCACCCCTAACCACCCCCATCGGGAGTAACAACGGGGACGGCGTTCACGCCGTGTCTTCGCAGAAGAATCGCCCCTAGCTTGATCAGACCCTTGTACCATTGCCTGCCTTACCTGCCAAATCTGCCAGCGATTGTAGCCTAAACCACCCGGCTTAACACCGGTCCCCGTACTAAAAATCCTTCCTCGGAGAGCAGCCAGCCTAACCCCGAAGCTGAAATTGATCAAACTTAACCACCGCTGACTGGGGTTGGCGGGTGTCAAAGTAGTAGCTACTCACCACCCCCTCCGGCAGGGAGAGTATGCTAAAGGCGGTGAGGTCATTGCTAGCCAGGTAGGGGAGGGGCTGGCCCTGGCTATCCCGCTGGGGAGCGACTAGGCTGGGGGGCACCGGTTCCGAACCGTTGGGATCCCCCTGAGCGACGTAGTCTTGGGGGTTGCCGCGGTCAGGCCCGGGCACCGGGCGGGACTGATCTCGCCAGAAGGCGCCGTAGGAGTTGCCCACGTTGGAGGTTTCCAGGTAGTGGGTGCCGCTGGGGGAACGAAAGCGATTCCACAGATGGGAATGGCCGTAGAAGACCAGATCCACCCCGGCGGACTCCAGCAGGGGAATCAGATGCTGGGCAATCTGGTCCTGGGTGATGGGGTAGTCGTAGTAGACCCCCCGCAACCGGCCCTCGCCGTCGCGATCGTAGCGGGGCACCGGGTCGGTGAAGGGGGGAACGATGTTATCCCCCAGGGTATGGGGGGGATGGTGCAACATCACCACCCGATAACGGGCCTGGCGAAAGGCGGGGCTGGCTAGTTCCTGGGTCAACCACCGGTACTGCAGGCTATCTGGGGCGATGGATTCAAAAATGTGCTGACCATAGCCCCAGTTGGCCGGGGTGGCCAGGTCTGCTTCCCGCTCTTGATAGCGGCCCTGCACCGTCGCCTGCCGTTGATAGGGCCGCCAGATTTGGGTGACGTAGAGGCTGACCAGTCGCACCTCCCCCAGGGTCGTGGCGTAGTAACGGGAGGTCTGCTCCAGGCGATCGGAGTTGGGCACGGCGGTCTGGGGCAGGGTAAAGATTTCCTCGTAGGTATCACTGTTGAAGGAATTGTCGATGATCCAGCGCCGCCGCAGGTCGTCATTGCCACTGGGGTTAAACAGATCGGCCCGGACTTCGTAGTCCTGGATCGCCACCGAGCGGGGCCGGGGGCTGTTGAATTGCTCCTTCAGGGGGGCGGTGTGGGAGAAGCGGCCCATCACCTCATGGTTACCCAGGGTCGGAAAGAGGGGAGCATGCTGGATCAGCTCACCGCCCCGGTAATGAGTAGTGCGTCCGCCGTGCTCGAGGGGGTAGTGGGCCCGACCCTGGAGGCAGGGGAAAAAGGCATTACCCCGACTGTCGTCAAACCATTCCGAGGCCCGATCGGGGACGTTGACCAGGTCCCCCGCCAGGAATACGGCATCAACCCGGCCCAGGGTTTCCTCCACCTTCTGCAGATTGGCAGCGGTCATGGGCATGGTTTGGTGGTCTGAGGTGAGCAGCACCCGCCAGGGTTGGCCCGCCTGGGGGGCGGGGGCCAGGCTAAAGACAGGGCTGTAGAGGGGAGCGCCCTCCGGGGGAGTGCTGCTCACCTGGTAGGGCAGCCGCTGACCTGGGGTGAGACCGTCGACCCGGGCCTGGTGACGCCAGATGGGCCGGGGTACGGTGCCGGTTAGATCGGCAAAGTCCGGATGGTTGAGGTGGGAGTCGGGATCTTCGCGGCTACGACTCAGGGGCCGGCTGGTGGCCATCACCTGGTGGGAGAGGGGGGGCTGCTGGCCAGGTTCCCCCCAGTAGACGCGATGCTCCTGACCTTCAAACTCGGTAAACCAAACCACCACCACCGAGGTGGGGGTGGGGTCCTGTAGAAAGGGATCGGTTAGGAACTGGCTGGACATCACCGCTGGTCTCTCGGCTAGGCGGGAGTCGGGGGGCGGCTCTAATCGGATCAGTAGGGCCAGGGCCAGCAATATCACCAGTGCGCTAGTTCCCAGAGTTAGATCCTGCCGGGTTATCATGCTGCCATCCGTTAGGGGTGCCCCTCTGTGGATTGCGATCGCCCCTCAGTCTGAGGGCCCGATTCCAGGGTAAGGCCCTGGGGTCATCGGCGGCTTAAAAGTAAAGGGAGTATAGACCGAATTATCCCACCCCGCTGGTATCGATTTGAAACCGGCTTGCTAGAATAGGGCCTGTACTGAGTTCGGTCCAGCGTCATGCGATCGCTACTACTTATTCTGGTCCTAGGCCTAGCCCTGGTGGGGTTTCCCAGCCAAGTCTGGGCCCACCAGGTGGAGACCAACTACACCCTGGGGGCCCAACTGCAATTTCAGTCCCACTTTAGCACCGGCGAGCCCTTTGCCGGTGCCCGGGTAACCATCTATGCCCCCAACCAACCCAACCAACCCTGGCAGACCCTGACCACCGACAGCCAGGGGCAGTTTTCCTTCCTCCCGGATCGCACCATCCCGGGCAATTGGGAGGTCAAGATTGAAGACGAAAATCAAGGCCACGCCGATTATTGGACAGTTCCCGTTGATGATCAAGGCATCGTGGAGCGGGGGATCGTGCTTAACGACACCCAAGACCACCACTACCTGACCGCCTCTCTGGTTGCCCCCCTGATCACCAGCACCGCCGCCGCCCTGGGTTGGGCCCTGTTAAAACGGCGACGCCCCCAGGTCTAGGCCAGGGTTTCGGGGCAGTAGCCCAGCCCCATGACAAACTGGTGACGAAAGGCCTCAATGTCTTCTCGGTCCGGTCTACCGTGGGACACCACCGCCACCTGGTAGCGCCGCATCACCTCCACGGGGGACTGGCCCATTTCCAAACCCCACAGGGCCATGCGCACCCGCATGCCGGGTTCGTGAGCCACCCCCAGTTCATTCATATAGGCCCGTAGATCCCCTGCCGCTGCATCGCCCAGGGTGGAAGCCATCTTAATGCGCAGCACCCAGCCGTCGATCTGATGGATCACGGTCATAAACAACAGGGGTAGGCGGGGGGTGGCCAACAGGTGTTCTACCACCCGCAGGGTTAAACTCGCGTTGGCCAGATAGTAGGTGTATTCCATGGTAGACCTTTAAACCTTGACCTTGAAAGCAGATGCTACAGTCTCTATTGTTATGGCTGCGCCCCAGAAGGGTTAGGGGCATTCCCCGGGTTCACCCTGGGTGTATCCACCCAATCTAAAATTCCCATTGTTTATGGCCGATCTCCCCTCCCCAGACCACTCCCTGTCCGCCTACCAGTACACCCTGCCCCCTGAACTAATTGCCCAGGCCCCTATCACCCCCAGGGATGCTTCCCGGTTGCTGGTGGTGGAGGGGGCTGATGGTCGTCACCATCGGTATTTTTATCACCTGCCGGAACTGCTCAACCCTGGGGACCTGCTGGTACTGAATAACACCCGGGTAATCCCCGCCCGTCTGATCGGCCAAAAACCCTCCGGCGGTACGGTGGAGGTGCTGTTGCTAGAGCCCCGAGCCACCGATCAATGGCTAGCCCTGGTGCGTCCAGGGCGGCGGCTCAAACCGGGGGCTGTCATCCACTTTGGCCCCCCGGACCAAGCCGACGATCTATGGGCGGAGGTGATCGATCAAGACCCCGACACCAGTGGCCGCCTGCTGCAGTTTCACACCAGGGATAACCAACCCCTCTATCCTCTGCTGGAGCAGTTGGGGCAGATTCCCCTCCCTCCCTACATTACCAGCAGCCCCGATCCGGATCGCTATCAAACTATCTATGCTGAGGTGCCGGGGGCCGTCGCTGCCCCCACCGCTGGTCTTCACTTCACCAATCGCCTATTTGAGGCCCTCAGCCAACGGGGCATCGAGCACTGCTATCTGACCCTGCACGTGGGGGTGGGCACCTTCCGCCCCATTGCCACGGATAACGTTTTGAACCACACCATGCACGGCGAGTGGGTAGAGGTACCGGCGGCCACCGTCGATCTGATCAAGGCCACCCAGGCCCGGGGGAATCGGGTGATTGCGGTGGGCACAACAGTGGTGCGGGCTCTGGAGGGGGCGGCCCAGGCCGGCCAGTTGCAACCCTGGCGGGGACAGGTCAACCTTTATATCTACCCCGGTTACCAGTTCCGGGTGATCGACGGCTTAATTACCAACTTCCACCTACCCGGTTCCAGCCTGCTGCTGTTGGTCAGTGCCCTGATCGGTCGCCAACGCCTCCTAGACCTCTACCAGGAAGCTATGCAGCAGGGCTATCGCTTCTATTCCTTTGGTGATGCCATGGTGATTTTGCCCTAAGCTATTGAACCTAAGGGCGGGGCGGGGGTATGCATTGACCGACCAACCCTGTCCTAGGTGTTTTGGGCAACGCTAGTATTAACAGGCTTGAAATAATCCGTAACCTCTGACCACAAAATATCGGATTTTTGCATAATTGCAAGTTTCGTTAACATCTGGTGAACTTGGGGTTGGATCACTATTCCTAGGGGGATGGGTGGAGGAGGATAGGCGTGTTAAGCCTCTATATCTAACTTTCTATAACTAAACCAGCCCCTGATGCTCATTTGCTTCAGGGGTTATTTAATGGCTATAACCCAGTAGTGGCCAGCCAGAAAGCTTAGGGCACAGGGTTGTCTAGACAACGGGGAAGCCTTGATGCAACCGGTTAATCTTTACGCTTTCAAGTATCTCAAAAACCTTTGCCGATTGCGACTACTCTCCTAGCCCAGGGGTGACTTGGCAGGTATCCCCACTGCTCGGGGATAGCGGTCTGGAGTAGGGCTGACCTTGGTGAGCAGAATGTTATGGCGCAGAGCTCCGGTCAGGGGTGTGGTGCTGGATTGCACCGTTGCGATCGCCCCCCCCAGTCGAGGCAATATGGCCGTCAGGCTAGCCTCCTCCGCCGTGGACCATTGCCCCCGGTAAAGCACCGCCTGCCCCCCCAGCTTGAGTAGGGGTAGGGCATACTCAGCACTGGTGTTGGCCCCGGCAATCGCCCGCAGTAGAGCCAGATCGTAGGTTTCGCGCTGGTCCAGTTGGTGGCCCAGCGCCTCTACCCGCTCGGCCTGGGCGGCCACATTGCTAAGCTCCAGGGCCTGGTAGAGTTCCCTCAAAGTAGCGATTTTTTTCCGGGTGGCATCCAGCAGGGTGATGGACCACTGGGGGAACACCAGGGCCACCGGCAACCCTGGAAACCCCCCCCCCGTACCAATATCAATCACCCGTTGGGAAGAGGGGGAACAGTCCATCAGCCAGGCCCCTACCCCCTGGAGGGAATCCCACAGGTGTTTCTCCCAAAAATCCTCAGGGGCGGTGATTCGCGTCAAATTAAGCTGCTGATTAGCCTGCTGGAGAGCATCGTAGAGGATTTGAAAGCGCTGCACCAGTAGATCGTCCGGTTGCCAATTGAGGCTGGATTGCCAGTGGTCAAGGTAGTGAGGTAGGGTCGCCATGCGATCGCTAGGGCCTTAGGGAGCGGGGGTGAGGAGCCCCTGGCTGAGCTGCCAGCGCCGGTCCGCCAGGGAGACCAGCTCTTCGGCATCATGGGACACCACCAGCAGGGTCCACCGTTGCTTGAGTTCCTGCAGTAGACGAATAATTTGCTGACGCATAGACCAATCCAGCCCAGCGGTGGGTTCATCCAGCAGCAGCAGGTAGGGCTTGCGGATCAACTGCACCGCCAGGGCCAGGCGACGCTGTTGGCCACCACTGAGGGCATGGGGCAGGGCTTGGGGAGACAGGTGGTCGAGGCCCACCGCCGCCAGAGCCTGATCCAGGTGTTGGCGCTGCAGTTCTGGGTGACCCAACCGCAGCTCCTCCAAAATCGTCTGACCACAAAAGTGGCGTTCGGGAAATTGAAACACTAACCCGGCCAATTGCCGCAGGGATTCGGGGTCGAGAACTTGCTCCCGCCATTGAATGGTACCTGCCGTGGGCCGAGCCAACCCGGCCATTAGTTCCAGCAGAGTACTTTTACCCGAGCCACTAGGGCCATAGATCACCCCCAGTTGCTGAGACCCCAATTCCAGGGAAACCTGGTCTAAAATTGCCCGGGGACTGGCGGGGGGATGGTAAGACACTTGACGTAGGTAAAGCATGCCATTACTCAGGGCGGCGGCCCAATCCGGACTCCCACTATAGCGTCTCAGGGCCGTGGGCGACCAGAGTGGCGAGCCCCAGGCTTGCACTGGGTCCCACAGCTGGTTACACTGGGCTCCAAGAGTTTTCTTTACCCTGTATATTAATTTAATTTATGGAATGGCATAGGAGCGATGCCCAAAGCCTCCGGCTCATCGATCAGGAAATGGCCGATCACGGGTTTTCGCCAGCGGAATACGAAGTTATTCGGCGGATCATTTACGCCACGGGGGACTTTGACTACGGCACCTGCCTGTATTTTTCACCCCAGGCCCTGGCGGCCGGTGCCGCGGCCCTGGCGGCCCGCACCACCATTGTGGTAGATGTGCCCATGGTCCAGGTGGGAATTACCCCCATCCTCCAGGGCTGCTTTGCTAACCCCGTGTACTGCAGTATGGAGGCCCTCACCCGTCCCCAAAGGGGCAAAAGTCAAACGGCCTGGGGCATGGAAACCCTAGCCCAGCGCTACCCCGAAGCCATCTTTGTGGTGGGTGCAGCGGAGTCTGCCCTAGCGGCTCTGGTAGATCTGATTGAGCAGGGTGAAATTCAGCCAGCCCTGGTGGTGGGCACCCCGGCGGCTTTTCTAGACGGGGATGGTCTCAAAGGACGACTGCGGCATACCTCAGTAGCCCAGGTGACAGTGGAGGGTAGTAAGGGGGGAGCTACGGTGGCTACAGCGATCATGGAAGGCCTGATAGACCTGGCCTGGCAGGCCTATCACCAGGAGTCACCCTCTGTTTAGTTGAGTTAGGGTTTGGTGAGGGCAATGGCCCTAGGGGGTAGGGCAACTCCGATTTTCTACTGATCCATCGGGCATAATGGTTTGACACAACAGGGCCTGACTACGATTCACCCCCCTCAAGTTAGCTCCCTTGAGATTAGCCCCCTTCAGGTTGGCCTGGCCCAGGATTACGCTCAACATAATGGCATTTTCCAGGTTAGCACCCTCCAGGTTAGCGTCCTCCAGATTAGCCTGGGTCATTTCTGCGCCGGTTAAATTCGCTCCGGACAGGTTAGCCTTTAGCAGGTTAGCTCCGTTCAACTGAGCTTTGGCGAGGTTGGCCCTGGTTAAGTTGGCCGCCTCCAGATCGCTGAGCATTAGATTAGCCTCCTGGAGATTAGTACCGGTCAGGTTGGCGTTGGTCAGCACAGCAATCTTGAGGTTGGCATGGGCCAGATTGAGGTCCTTCAAGTTGGCCTCATTGAGAATACAAACGGGACACTCATTGGTATCTAAAAGCTTTTGCACATCGTCACTGATGGCAGCGTTGGCGGTACCACTGCCTAGCCACCATAGCACCACCACCGTTGTTAAAATTATCCATAGCCGCTTCATGAGCCCTACCCTGGAAAAACTGGAATAATAGCTATTCTCCCATCCAACGGCAGGACTGAGGCCAATTTCCTAGCCAAAATTGGGTTGGCTGGGGATGGGGTTGGCACGGTGGCCAAAACCTTAGGAGTTCTGGTTGGGGCGGCGGTAAGGGTAACCCCTGGGCTACACAGAGATGCTCAAGGGCCCGGCAAAACCCTGGACCATGGCCGGGGGTTTGGGCCATGGCATGGGCTAATTCATGGGCAATTAGATGGGACCAGTCCCTGAACTCTACCCGTCCCGGGTCAACAATCAGGGTGGTGGGCACCACTGTCATGTTACAAAACCCATCGATGCCCAAGCGGGGGGCCAAGGGAGCCGCCAAAATTTGCACCGATCGCTGGCGGTGGCCGGGCCAGCAGCTCACCAGCTCAGCCAATAGCAGAGTCAGTTGCTGATTGATGGCTTCAATATGGAAGCCGATGGCGGTGAGTACCGCCAGCTCAGCATCAGCGATGGTGGTAACGGTTACCCAGTCGTAGTCAGGCAAAAACTGGCGCACCCACGCCAGGTAACGACTAGCGCGGCTGACCGGGTCCGTCTTGGGCCAGGGATAACCGCGAGATTCAATGGCCCCGTCAACCATTCCTAGGCTGCTTGGCGAACTAGGGGGCGTCGTCCCAGGTGGCTGAGGATAGTTAAAGTGGGTTGGGCCTGGTTAAGAATATAGAAGTGGAAGCCCGGAGCCCCCAGGACCATCAACTTTTCACAGAGCTGGGCCACGACTTCGGCACCAAAGGCCTGCAGACTAGCATCATCCCCCTGGTAGTCTAGCAGCCGTTTCTCAATCCAACGGGGGATTTCGGCCCCACAGCGGGCACTAAAACGCACCAGGCGATCATAGTTGGTGATAGGCATAATGCCGGGGTAAATGGGAATGGTAATACCCTCCTGCTGGCAACGATGGAGAAAGTCTTCGTAGGCGTCGGGGTTATAAAAATATTGGGTGATGGCGGCACTGGCCCCCGCCTCCACCCTGCGCTTAAAGTTGACCAGATCCTCATGGGCGTTACGGGACTCGGGATGGACCTCCGGGTAGGCAGCCACCACCAGCTCGAAGGTGTCGTCGTAATGCTGGCGAATAAAACTGACTAACTGATCGGCGTAGTGAAACTCCTTGGCGACGTCCTCCACCTCCTGGGGCAAATCCCCCCGCAGGGCCACAATCCGATTAATGCCAGCGGCTTTGTAGGTATCCAGGAGTTGCTTCAAGGACTCGCTGGTATCCCCAATGCAGGAGAGATGGGGTACCGCGGGAATGCCGGCCCGTTGGTGAAAGGTGGTAACAATCTGGCGGGTGTGATCGCGGGTCGACCCCCCTGCCCCGTAGGTAATCGAAAAGAACCGGGGACCGTAGGGCAGCAGCAGGTCATGCTGAACCATCAGTTGACTAATGCCATCTTCGCTCTTCGGCGGGAAAAACTCAAAGCTAATGGGCAGGGTATTAATGGTCATAACTATAGGGGTTTTATTTACTAAGGTTGGCAATAATCACCTGATCTGGCACCTAGCCTGAGCCAGGCCAAAGAGCGGGTGTCGAGGGGACCGCTTAACCCCCTAACACCCGCTCGAGGCTCCTAGTACTTGTAACTTTCGGGCTTGAAGGGGCCACTCAGGGGAACGTTGATGTACTTAGCCTGGGGTTCAGTCAATTGGGTGATCACACCGCCAAAGCCTTCCACCATATAACGGGCCACCTCTTCATCCAGGTGCTTGGGCAGCACCTCAACGGTCAAGGCCCTAACCTTAGCCTCAGGGGCCAAGCTAGCGAACTGGCGCTCGAACAGGAACATCTGGGCGAGTACCTGGTTAGCAAAGGACCCATCCATGATCCGGGAGGGGTGGCCGGTGGCGTTACCCAGGTTCACCAGGCGCCCCTCGGACAGCAGGATCAAGTAATCTTGAGCATCATCACTGCGATAAACCTGGTGCACCTGGGGCTTCACCTCTTCCCACCGCCAATTTTGGCGCATATAGGCAGTGTCAATTTCATTGTCGAAGTGACCAATGTTGCACACCACCGCCCCCCGCTTCAAGCAGTTCAGCATATTAGCGTCACAGACGTTAAGGTTGCCGGTGGTGGTCACCAGCAGATCGGTGGTGGCCAGCAACTCCCGGTTAACACTGGCCAGGGTGCCATCGTTTCGACCGTTCAGATAGGGAGACACCACCTCGTAGCCATCCATACAAGCCTGCATGGCGCAGATCGGATCGACCTCGGTCACCTTAACAATCATCCCTTCCTGGCGCAGAGAGGCCGCCGAGCCCTTGCCCACATCACCGTAGCCAATCACCAGGGCTTTCTTACCGGCCATCAGGTGGTCCACACCACGCTTGATAGCATCGTTGAGGCTATGGCGGCAGCCGTACTTGTTATCGTTTTTGGCCTTAGTAACGGAGTCGTTAACGTTGATGGCGGGAATTTTCAGCTCGCCCTTCTCCAGCATTTCGTCAAGGCGGTGGACTCCGGTGGTGGTTTCCTCGGTAACACCGTTGATCCGGTCCAGCATTTGGGGGTACTTCTCATGGATGTA
>JBEIUS010000012.1:0-35222 GCA_040374235.1 Leptolyngbya sp.
CTAAACCAAGTCCATGACGAGAACCGTAATTCTGCCCCCAGCCCCTCTCCCAGGGGACGAGGGGTGCGGGAAAACCCTTCGAAATCCCTCTCCCGAGGGAAAGGGATTTTAGGTGAGGGAAACTCCAGGTTTCAAATTAGACGCGATTTAATTCTCTGGGAGAAAGGAAATCGTCAGGTATTAAAACTTAGACTTCCCTAGTTAGATTCCCTAGGGTAAGCTCCAAGTTCTGCTTTAGTCCCCCTGCTATGGGTGTCTCCTTCCCGTATTTTCCGAGATAGTTAGCTTTTCAAGCAGGGCATAATAGTTTCAACCTCAGGGATGTTCCCCATTCTACCTTTACCTATCGATACTCCGCTCCTCCGCTTACACTGACCAACTCCATGGCTCGACGTTTTTTTATCGGTGATATCCACGGCCACTATGATGGCCTCAGACGCCTGTGGGACTTAATGGCTCCTGGAGCTGATGATAAAGTCTATGCGGTGGGTGATCTAATCGATCGGGGACCCCAGAGCGCTCAGGTGGTCGACTTTATCCGCCGGTACACCCACGGCTGTGTGCGGGGTAACCACGAGCAACTTATCCTAGATGCCTTTGCCGATGGCCAACTCAATCTTCCCACCCTGCAGGGGTGGATTTATAGCGGCGGTCAGGCTACCCTAAGCAGCTATGTTGAGTGTCCCAATGTCTTAGATGATCACCTGGCATGGATCGGACAATTACCTCTTTATATTGATCTAGGCGATATCTGGCTAGTGCATGCAGGGGTCAATCCAGTTCTACCCTTGGCGGCCCAAAGCAGCTATGAAATGTGTTGGATTCGAGAAACGTTCCACAGTAGTGTCACCCCGTTTTTCGCCGATAAGCTGATTATCACTGGCCATACCATTACATTTACCTTTCCCACGGTGGCGCCAGGCCAGATCGTGGCAGGCTGCGGTTGGTTAGATATTGACACGGGAGTTTACCATCCCCGGAGCGGCTGGTTAACTGCCATTAATTGGGATGATCAACTGGCTTACCAAGTAAATGTGTTTGAGGATCTATCCAGGGTATGCCCCCTGGCGGAGGTGACAGTCAAACTTGATCCAAGGTTAGTCAGGTGGCGACCCCGTCCCTTAGCTCAAGTGGAGCGGTTAGCCTAGTTTTTCCCAAAAGCTGACCTGCCGATTGAACTGCAAATGTTCCAACAAAAGTTAACATAGAAATTAATGAGGCTTATCCTTCCCATACCTGACGCAGGAGCTATTTATGACTGGATTTATCCGCGGACTGTTCAGGGGCAAACCTAAGAACCCCGGTGAAACTGACCGTCCCGTTCAACCCCAACCCCCGGTGATCGAAAGGGCTAGTGATGCTTTCTATCTCGATCCCGATGATGCGAAAACCTACGGCAATATAGACTACATGCGATCTTCTAAAACCGTACGGCGCACCTTTGCCAAGAAGCGGGGAGAAACAGAGGAAAAGGAGAGCATCAAGAAGATTTCAGCCATGGAGGCAGTCAAACTTGAGGAGAAGGGGTTACCCCAACCCAAGCCCGCTACCCCCCAAGCCAGCTTTGAGCCATCCCCCGGCCTTGATCGCCGCAAGGTGGATACTAACCTGGATATGTTTCGGCAGATGGCTAAGACTATCAAAAAGTAAGTTCAGGCGAGCATAGCCTAGACAGGACGGACTGGGGGTCCGTCCTGTTTTTGTTGAGAAATCATGACGACTAACCTGGGAGACCGGTCATGCTACGGCTAGAACACATCAGTAAAATTTATCCCACTGGAGAGGTGCTTAAGGACGTTAACTGGGAGGTGAAGCCGAGCGATCGCATTGGCTTGGTGGGGGTGAATGGGGCGGGCAAGTCCACCCAGTTGAAAATCATTACGGGTCAGATAGAACCCACCGGTGGCAGCGTAGTGCGGTCCCCCAGCCTGAAAATTGCCTACCTTTCCCAAGAGTTTGAGGTGGATGTCAACCGGCGGGTACGGGATGAATTTTGGACGGTCTTTGCTGAGGCGAACCAGGTACAGAACCGGCTCCACGAGATTCCCCAGCAGATGGAGCAGGCTGACCCTGACCAGTTGGATCGGCTCATCCATGAGCTTGATCAACAGCAGCGACAGTTTGAGGCCCTTGGTGGCTATGGGCTAGAGTCCCGCATTGAAAAGATTTTGCCCGAGCTAGGATTCACCAGTGTCGATGGCGATCGCGACGTCAGTGAGTTTAGCGGCGGCTGGCAGATGCGCATGGGCCTGGGCAAGATTTTGCTCCAGGAACCCGATGTCCTACTGCTGGATGAACCCACCAACCATCTAGATCTAGACACCATTGAGTGGTTAGAGGGCTATCTGAAAAGTCTCACCACCCCCATGGTGATCGTCTCCCATGACCGGGAGTTTTTGGACCGCCTTTGCACCCAAATCGTGGAAACGGAACGGGGTGTCTCCACCACCTACCTGGGTAACTACAGCACCTACCTGAGCCAAAAGCAGGAGAACCTGGCCGCCCAGCTCAGTAGCTTTGAACGGCAGCAAAAGGAACTGGCTAAGCAGCAGGCCTTTGTGGACCGGTTCCGGGCCAGCGCTACCCGCAGTACCCAGGCCAAAAGTCGAGAAAAGCAACTGGATAAAGTTGAACGGATTGAGGCTCCAGAGAGCGGTGTCCGCACCCTTCACTTTCGCTTCCCACCCGCTCCCCGCAGTGGGCGGGAGGTGGTAACCATCACCGACCTGACCCACAGCTACGAGGACAAACTCCTGTTCTTGGGGGCTAATCTTCTGGTGGAAAGGGGCGATCGCATTGCCTTTCTAGGCCACAATGGCGCCGGCAAATCTACCCTGCTACGCCTGATCACTGGCCTGGAACCTCCCACCGATGGCCAGGTCCACCTGGGTCCCCATAATGTCATCCCCAGCTACTTTGAGCAAAATCAGGCGGAGGCCCTGGACCTGTCCAAAACCGTATTAGAGACAGTCCACGACGAAGTCCCTGACTGGACTAACGAAGAAGTCCGCACCTTACTAGGTCGGTTCCTATTCAGCGGTGACATGGTCTTTAAGCGCGTGGAGGCCCTCAGTGGGGGGGAAAAGGCCCGCCTGGCTTTGGCTAAAATGCTGTTGCGTCCGGCCAATTTGATGATTTTAGACGAGCCCACCAATCACCTGGATATTCCTGCTAAGGAAATGCTAGAGGAGGCCCTGCAGCACTACGACGGTACCGTACTATTGGTCTCCCACGATCGCTACTTTATTTCCCAAGTTGCCACCAAAATTGTCGAAATTCGAGATGGTGAACTACACCTTTACCGGGGAGATTACCACTATTATCTAGATAAGATAGCAGAGGAAGCCGATCAGGCCCGTCGCGCCCTCCAGGTAGTGAATCAAAAGGCTAAGGCCAGTGCAAAACGGCACAAGCAGAAGGCTAAGCAGGCCACTTAGCCAATCAACTACTAACCCATCCCCAAACAGGCCCTTTTGGCCATCAGGGGCCAGGTGGTATGATTGCTCCACGCTAGTCAAAATCCCAAGGATTCTTACCCATGAATCAACTGCCTGTACCGCCCATGGTGCTGATTATTCTGGATGGCTGGGGATATCGGGAGAGTACGGATGGCAATGCTGTGGCCATGGCTAGAACACCGGTCATGGATAGCTTGTGGGCCGCCTACCCCCACACCCTGATTCAGACCTCCGGCAAGGATGTGGGCTTGCCAGACGGGCAAATGGGCAATTCGGAGGTAGGCCATCTCAACATTGGCGCCGGTCGCATCGTTCCCCAGGAATTGGTGCGCATTTCCGATGCTGTTGAAGATGGCAGCCTGCAGGAAAATGAGGCCCTGCTCAATGTCTGTCAGACGGTGCGCTATCGGGGTAGTAAGCTGCACCTGGTGGGCCTCTGTTCCGAGGGTGGGGTCCATGCCCACCTCAATCACCTCTTCGGCCTGCTGGATATGGCTAAGGCCCAGGATATCGACGATGTTTGCCTACACGTTATCACCGATGGTCGTGACACTAAGCCTACGGAGGGCAGGGCGGCGGTCCAAAAGGTCCAAGATTATGTAGATCGCATTGGCCTGGGCCGATTGGTCACCCTTAGTGGTCGGTACTATGCCATGGATCGGGATAACCGTTGGGACCGGGTGGAAAAAGCCTATCGGGTAATGACCGATCCGGGTCCAGGCACTGGCCAAACCGCCGTAGCCACCCTGGAGGTGTGCTATGGAGCAGAAATTACCGATGAATTTGTCCAACCGGTACGGTTAGCCCCCGGGGCGATCTCCCCCGGTGATGGGGTGATTTTCTTTAACTTCCGGCCCGACCGGGCTCGGCAGTTGACCCAGGCCCTGGTTGCTCCTGACTTTAAGGGGTTTGAGCGGGAGTTGATTACCCCCCTATTTCTGGTCACCATGACCCAGTACGATCCTGACCTACCGGTGAAAGCGGCCTTTGAACCCCAAAACCTCAGTAACATTTTGGGCGAGGTGTTAGCCAGGCACGGCCTCAGGCAGTTTCGGACAGCGGAGACCGAAAAGTATGCCCATGTCACCTACTTTTTTAATGGCGGCCTGGAAGAGCCCTTTCAGGGAGAGGATCGGGAGTTGGTGCCCAGCCCCATGGTGGCCACCTACGATAGGGCTCCTGCCATGTCGGCGGAGGCGGTCACCAGCACGGCCATGCGGGCGATCGTCCAGGGGCTCTACTCCCTGATCGTGATCAACTACGCTAACCCCGATATGGTGGGCCATACCGGTAAAATGGAGGCCGCTGTAACCGCGATCGAGGCCGTTGATGTTAACCTGGGTCGCTTGCTGGAGGCGGTGAGCAAGGCCGGGGGCACCGCCATGATTATCGCTGACCATGGCAACGCCGAACTGATGTGGGACGATAACCTTAAACCCTGGACAGCCCACACCACTAACCCCGTCCCCTTCATTTTGGTGGAGGGTGAGGGACTTAAGGTGCCCGGGTACGGCGGTGAGGTTAAGCTCCGAGAGGATGGGCGTCTCTCCGACGTGGCCCCGACAATTTTGCAGATTCTCAATTTGCCCCAACCCCAGGAAATGACCGGCCGTTCCATGTTTCTGCCCGCCGATGTCGATATCCGCAGTAATCGGACCCCGGTCAGGCTTGCCCGCTAACCTTCCCAAGGGGGTATGATAACAATAGTTTTTAGATAGTGACCCCATGCTTGCAAAGACGGTTGTCGAGGTGCTGTGGTTAGTTTCGGCGGTGGGTTTGACCGCACTAGTTTTGCTGCATAGCCCCAAGGGAGATGGCCTTGGCGGTCTCGGCGGGCAGGCCCAGCTGTTTACCAGCACTAAGAGTGCGGAGACTACCCTAAACCGGGTCACCTGGATCTTAACCGCCCTATTTATGGGGTTAACAGTAATTCTAAGTGGTGGCTGGTTAGACGCTCCCAGCCTCTAGCCCTTGAGTTGACTGCAATATTTACCCGTCTTCCGATGGCGGAACCTCTCCATCTAGAAGATTAATCTTAGATTGTTTCAATTCCTGCCAAAGGCGTTTTATTTCTTCGTAGGCTTCACCAGGGGAAATTTTGCCGCCGGTCTCCAAATTGCAAACAAAGGAAATTCGCTGTGCGAACTCCTGGAGATTAGCATTGAACGCCAGTCGCTGGGGGCTAAATTCTCCCCAATATTTGCTGCGAGGGAGCAGAAAATCGTCCTTTTTTGCGGATCCAGGGGAGGGATTGTCAGGCATGGATGGTTAATTTAACAGGGTTTAAAAGTATTAATTACCCCACAGCATAAACCAGATTTCCCAAGACGGTAAATTCAGGACTGCAAGGGGGTTGAAAACGCCGGCAGGAGATAGTCCCCATGGTCAGATCGCCATACCTCCCTGGGTATGTCGCCAGGTTGATAACCGCCGCCCTGACTGGCCTGCTGGTGGGTTCAAGCGGGACTGCGGCCGTCGCTGCGGATCGGTTGGTGCTGCGCTGGGGTGCCCTAGCCCAAACCATCCGACTTGAGGATCTAGAGAGGGGAGCAGCCGGGCACCTCCCCCTCGGGCTCGATCCCCTGAGCCCCGGGTTGTGGCCTCAAGTTCAGCGTACCCTAGCCAGGCCCTTTACCCTTGACCCCCGGGTAATTGAGTGGGGGCTGAAGGAGCTGGCACAAACCAGGACGGGCCAGCAAATCAGAGTTTTGCTGCAAATCCTCTTTCCTAATCTGGTGCTAGAGGATGGTATTGAGGTCGTTAGGCGGGCGGCGGAGTTAGAAGCACCCCTCACCCCCCTCAATCTGCTGCGACAGTTACCCCAGGAGACGATAGAGATCAATGGCCTGGCCCTGCTGAGAATGGCTATGCATCTGTATCTGGCCCGTTGGGAACGGGACATGGCGGGCTGGGCAATGGGGAAGCAATCGGTGGTGGCCACTGGCCAAGTATCTCTCCTGGCGGAGCTAACCGACCCCTTTGCCGCAGGGACATCAAGGGTAGACCGCTGGCAACTGGTCTTACACGATCCAAGTCGCAATCGCACCATTCCCCTAGATATCTATTGGAGTCAGGACAGCCAGGGCCCCCTGGTGGTGATCTCCCACGGATTTGGCGCCAATCGTCGGTTCTTTGCCTACCTGGCCCACCACCTGGCCTCCCACGGCCTAACGGTAGTGGCGGTAGAACACCCGGGCAGCAATGGTAACGTCCTATGGAACCGGTCTGACCCCAGGGGTACCGGGCCCAGATCCATCTTGCCCGCCCAGGAGTTTCTGGACCGGCCTCGGGACATTAGCTTCGTCCTGGACCGGTTGGAGATTGTTAACCACTACTCCTACAGTCTGCGACACCGCCTCAATACCCAGCAGGTCACCTTGGTGGGACATTCCCTGGGGGGGTACACCGGCCTGGCCCTGGCCGGCGCTCCCCTGGATCTAAGCTGGTTGGAGCAGCGGTGTCGCCATGGCGATCCTCTGGCCTTGACCCCGACGGACTGGCTCCAGTGCACTGTTCTCGACCTGCCCACCCGGTATGCCAATCTACAGGACCGGCGGGTTACCCAGCTGATTCTCCTCAACCCCCTCACCGGTTTACTGTTTGGCCAGTCGGGGCTGAGCCAGGTGCGAGTGCCTACCCTAATGCTGGCCAGTAGCCAGGACACCATCACCCCCATGCCGAGTCAACAGTTAGCCGCCTTTGCCCAACTGTCTGGCGAAAAGTATCTGCTGAGCGCGATCGGAGCCTCCCACCTGAGTGCTGGGGATCCCCACAGTCTCAACCCCCACCTGCGCCAATTGCCCCTAATGCCAGCCCTACCGGATGCCACCACCGCTAACTTGCGTCGCTACCTGCAGGGGGCGAGTTTAAGTTTTATCCTCCAGCAAACCAAGGCCGCCTCGGCCTATGCCAAATTCCTCAGCCCTGGTTATGCCGATCGCTTCTCCACCGACCAGGTGCAGCTGCGATGGAGTCGCGACTTACCCCAGGGGCTGCTGGCCTGGTCCCAGCGTAAACAGCGGCAATCCCACCAGCCTGGGCCCCTGATCGATGAGAGCATAGCTCTGGTGCAATTGACGGCGATCGCCCTGGAGAGCCAAGTGCAAGCCCTACCCCAAATTCTCCGTCAACAATTAACTGACTCCTGGCCATCGCTCACCAGCAATGCGGACCCAGTGACCCTGTGGTCCCATCACTAGTGATCGACTCCCTGTCCTCCCAGGGTAAAGCCATCGGGCAAAACCGCACCGCCTAGATGGGTTTGGCGCAGGTTAGTGTAGTCCAGTTTGGCATTCAAGAGGGTGGCATTGGTCAGGTCAGCCCCGGTTAAATTAGACCAACTTAGCTTGGTGCGATACAGCATTGCCCCTCGCAGATTAGCCCCCTGTAAGGAGCTCCAGCTCAAGTTAGTACCCCGTAGATTCGCCCCCTCCAGGTTGGCATTGAGCAGGTTCGTGGCCGTCATCTGGGCTCGACTCAGGTCACTGCTGGCCAGATTCGCCCCCTCTAAACTAGCGCCACTCAACAGGGCCCCCACTAAACTACTACCCGCCAGGTCTACCCCATGCATCAGGGCGCCGGTCAGATTCGCCCGGTCTAGGTTGGCCTGGGACAACACCGCCGCTAGCAATTTCACACGGCTTAAACTGGCCTCTGTGATCTGAGCCTGGCTGAGGTTAACCTGGTCGCAGATCGCTTCGTTAAGATTGGCTCCGGTTAAGATCGCCTGGGTTAGGTTGCTACGTAGAAGGTTGACGGCCCGCATGCCCGCCTCCGCCAGATTAACCTGACTCAAATCACTGTCCCTGAGATGGGCTCCGATCAAATTAGCTAATTCCAGGTTAGCCCCCTGGAAATTCATCCGGATTATCCGGGATTCCCGCAGGTTAGCCCCCACCAGGATGGCGCCGGCTAAGTTGCTATCCTCCAGGGTGGAATGGCGGAGGTCAACGCCCCTCAAGTCTTTGCCCTCTAAATCCAGGCGGCGCAGGTGGAGATGACGAAAATCCCGCTCCCCTCGAGCATAGCGTTCCAACAGGGAGGCTGCATTCAGGTGCGGGGTAGGGACGGTTACCGGGGGGTCGGGGGAATGGGTCAAGGGAAGGGATAAAAGGGAACTTCGGTGATAAGGAAGTGATGCCAGGCACAATGCCTACCCAGGTGATGGCTTTTAACAATCAACACTGCTCTCAGAATTTTAGCGAAGTCTAAACCCTGGCCCAGACTCTATTAAGAATATTACTAAAATTCTATTACTAAGATTCTCCTAGTTTTTCTAGAAAACCCGAGTTTGTACGGTACAAAAGCTCTAAAGGATCATAAAGAACTGCTGTTAGAGGGTTAGCTATGCCTGAAAACCGGAAAAGCCAGGTGATTACTCAAGGGGTGCAACGATCCCCAAATCGTGCCATGCTGCGGGCGGTCGGCTTTGCCGACGAGGATTTTACTAAGCCGATTGTGGGGATAGCCAATGGCTTTAGTACCATTACCCCCTGCAATATGGGCCTAGACGATCTGGCCCGCCGGGCGGAGGCTGGGGTTCGGGCATCGGGAGCTATGCCCCAGCTATTTGGCACCATCACCATCAGTGATGGCATCTCCATGGGCACCGAGGGCATGAAGTATTCCCTGGTGTCGCGGGAGGTGATCGCGGACTCGATTGAGACGGTTTGCAATGGGCAGAGTATGGATGGAGTGCTGGCCATCGGCGGTTGTGATAAAAACATGCCCGGTGCCATGATTGCCATGGCTCGCCTGAATTTGCCCGCCATTTTTGTTTACGGGGGCACCATCAAGCCAGGGCACTACGATGGCGAGGACCTAACGGTGGTGAGCGCCTTTGAGGCGGTAGGCCAGTTCAGTGCGGGAAAAATTACTGAGGAGCGCTTGCTGGCGGTAGAACGCCATGCCTGTCCAGGGGCCGGGTCCTGTGGGGGCATGTACACCGCCAACACCATGTCCTCTGCCTTTGAAGCCATGGGCATGAGTTTAATGTATTCCTCCACCATGGCTGCAGAAGATGGGGAAAAGGCCGAAAGTGCGCAGAGGTCGGCTGAGGTGCTGGTACAGGCCATTCGCCAACAGATTTTGCCTAGTCAAATTCTCACCCGTCAAGCCTTTGAAAACGCTATCACGGTGATTATGGCGGTGGGAGGATCGACTAATTCGGTGCTGCACCTGCTGGCGATCGCCGATGCCATCGGTGTTCCTCTGACCATCGATGATTTTGAGATGATCCGCCGGCGGGTGCCGGTGCTGTGCGACCTCAAGCCCTCCGGCCGCTACGTCGCCACCGACTTCCACCGGGCTGGGGGCCTGCCCCAGGTGATGAAAATGCTACTCCACCACGGTCTACTCCACGGTGAGGCCCTAACGGTGACGGGGCAAACCATTGCCGAGCTACTGGCGGAGGTGCCCATAGAGCCCCGGCCTGATCAACAGGTGATTCGGCCCTTTGACCAGCCCCTTTACCCCCTGGGGCACCTGGGCATCCTCAAGGGAAACCTGGCCACGGAGGGGGCAGTGGCCAAACTAACCGGGGTTAAGCACCGGCAGATCACCGGGCCAGCCCGAGTGTTTGAATCGGAAGAGGAGTGCCTGAAGGCGATCCTGGCCAAGGCCATTCACCCTGGGGACATCATTGTGATTCGCTACGAGGGCCCTCGCGGCGGGCCAGGTATGCGGGAAATGCTCGCCCCCACCTCCGCCATCATTGGGGCAGGGTTGGGGGACTCGGTGGGTCTAATTACTGACGGTCGCTTCTCTGGGGGCACCTACGGTATGGTAGTGGGCCACGTTGCCCCGGAGGCGGCGGTGGGAGGCACCATCGCCCTGGTGGAGGAGGGGGACTCGATCACCATCGACGCCGATCTCAACCTGCTACAACTGAATGTGCCCGAGGCAGACTTGGCTCAACGGCGAGTTGACTGGGTCGCCCCCCCGCCCCGCTATCGCCGGGGGGTGTTAGGGAAGTATGCCCGGTTGGTCTCCTCCAGTAGCCTGGGGGCAGTCACCGATCGGGATAGGTTCTAACCTCCATGGTGTGGCGGTTGGGATCCCTAGCTAATTCCCTAGTGCGGCACCAGCGACTAGTCTGGCTAGGGCTCCTGCTGACGGGGTGGTTGCTCTGCAGTGGTCAGGCTCAGGCGACAGGCCTAGCAGACCGCCTGGCTGCCTTTCCCCAGTGGCCTGGCCAGTCACCGCTGCCCCCCGCCCGGGGGGACCTGGTCTATCCCGAGTGGCTAGAGGGTAATTGGCAACTCACCAGCACCCTAGTAGATATGGTGGCTCCCTTAGCCCCAACAGTTTTCAGTCCAGGCTTTGAGGGCAATCGAGCCTGGCTACATCAGCCGGTTTCCTGCAGGGTGCGCTTTATCGCCGAACCTCGCCCCTGGCCGGGGTTAGTCCACGCTAAGCAGCCAGGGGTTCCCCGAGAACAACAGGTGGTGGCGGATCGAGCCTTTAATAGCCTCAACCTGGCCCGGGCCTACCTGGGGGAAGATCAGGTCAAGGGAGTAGATCTGGACCCTCAGGACCCCAATCGCCAGGTGACCCGGTTAGCCGATGGCCGCCGACTGCAGTCAACGGTTACCGGTCGGAGGGTGGAATCTCCAGGGGGTGATCGATTCCTCACCACCGAGCGGGTTCAACAGGTTTTCTGGGGAGGGTTAGTTCCCGGGTTCAACCAGGTGGACATTACCACCATCTATCAGCGAGTCCCCCCTGGAGTGGTGGTAGACCAGGTGACAGCAGTTTATCTGTCCCCCCAGGATCCAGATTTTTTCAAGGCAGGGAATCAACCGGTGGCCCTCTACCGCTATCGACTTGAACTAATCCCTGGGGTTGGGTAGGGGAAAAGTCGTCGAATCCACCCTAATCAATGATGAAATTAGCGACAGGCCGGGGCAACCTAGGGTATGGCGAGGGCCCTTTAGCTCAAGATATTCAGTCAGGCTCTAGGTTTCAGCCTATAGCAAATGATATTCTAGCCCTGTCCTAAGGGGACTGGCCACCGCCATAACCACTGCGCCATAGGATAACCGACCCTGCCTCCGGCAGACTTTTCAAGGAAACTTTAAACTTTCCCAGGGAGAGTTTCCGGAAATTACAGCAAAGTTCCGTAATAGTATTGCAGGATTTCCATGGTGGCCACGGGTGCCAAACTACCAAACTAAACACGGTGACGGTTCACTGTTCTCCTGTAAAAAACTAAGTTATTGATAACTATGAGCGTTAATTTACTATCCATTGGTCTGGCTAGTTTCGGCCTAGTATCCATCGCCCTACCTGCCCTAGCTCGGCCAGAAATTGCCAGCGGCGATCAATTGCTAAATACCAACGTGCTGGGTTGTTTGTCTCGGGCTGATCAGTTTATTGCCGGGCTGGGTATCACCTCAGAGCAGGGCAGTATGGATCGCACCGGTTACTTTGAGGACGGCAGCTTCCGTATTCTCTGCTACGAAGCAGGGGAAGAGAGCCTAGCGGTTGTTTTTGCCTCCCACCAGCAATCCCTGGAGGTGGCCTCAAACTTTATTCGTATGACCTTGGGCGAATTACAGCGAGAACAATCTGTGTCCCAGCAGCCCGATTCCCAACCCCGTTAATAGAAGCAGGTATTTCCCTAGCCTAGAGAACCTCTGGATACTATCAACCCCAGTCTAGCTGCCTACCCTAGGTACCAGCCTGAATCTGAAACCTAGGGCAGAAAAATTTTAGTGTCCGCAGGGTCATTATAGTTCAAGTGAACTATAATGACCCTGCGGAGGTAGAAAAACACCATGGCAAGGGAACAGGGGAGGGAGTGGCAAGGTGGCTATAGGGTTATTCACCGGGGGGCTGTTACCCTCTGGGTACTGTCTTTAGGGGTGGGGACTGCTTGGTTAATGACCTCAGATTTCAAGATCTCCAGCGCCCATGCCGAGTCCCCTCGTCAGCCTTTGACTGGAGGTGCTATTAAATCAGTCTGGCAGGCAGCCTCCTTCCCGGTGGAAAACTTTACGGGCTACACCTCTGCCTTTGGCTATCGTCAACACCCCCACGGTGGCCGACGCTTTCACTACGGTTTGGACTTCGCGGCCCCCCTGGGGAGCTATGTGCGCAATTGGTGGGAAGGCAAGGTGATGCGGGTGGCCAGCGATCGCCGGTGTGGCGTACATCTAATCGTCCAATCAGGGCCCTGGCACCACGTTTACTGTCATCTACAGGGGCAGGTGATACTGGAGAAGACGGGCGTCTGGGTGCTGGTGGATCGGCCAGGGGGGCTAGAAATTCGCCAGGGGCAATCCCTGCGATCGGGCCAGCGAATTGCTCGCGTCGGCATATCTGGGGCCACCACCGGTCCCCATCTGCATTGGGGCCTAAAATACCAGGGGGCCTGGGTTGATCCGGCCCTGGTGATTCGGGCTATGGCTGCCAGTCAGGGAACTCCCTAGGGCAGGCGCAGCAGGCGTAAGCGCAGGGCGTTGCCGACTACCGAGACGGAGCTCAGGGCCATAGCTGCCCCCGCCACCATGGGGTTAAGCCAGATGCCCCAGATGGGGTATAACAGACCAGCGGCAATGGGAATTCCTAAAACATTATAAATAAAGGCGAAAAACAGATTCTGGCGAATGGTGGCCAGGGTGGCCCGACTGAGGGAGATCGCCGCCCCAATCCCCCGCAGGTCACCAGACACCAGGGTAATATCACTGGCTGCCATGGCAATGTCGGTGCCGGTTCCCAGGGCAATCCCCACATCCGCCTGGGCCAGGGCCGGGGCATCGTTAATGCCATCTCCCACCATCCCCACCACCTGGCCCTGGGCTTGCAGGGATTGAATGGCGGCAGCCTTGCGATCGGGGGTAACCCCTGCTAGAACTCGCTCAATGCCTAGTTGATCGGCAATGGTGCGGGCAGTTTGGGGGTTGTCACCGGTCAACATAATCAGCTCCAAGCCCAGCCGCCGGAGTTGTTCAACCGCCTCCAGGGAGGAAGCTTTGAGGGCATCGGCAATGGCAAAAACCCCCACCAGCTCCCCTGCCACCGCCATTCCCACCGTGGTCCTAGCCACTGGCACTCCCGGAGCAACAGCTTCTGCCTCCCATCCCACCGCCCTAGCCGTCAGGGGAGTCAGGTCCACCCCCTGCTCCGTAAACCACTGGGCTGTGCCCAGTTGCACCCACTGGCCCTTAATCTGGCCCTCTACTCCGGCCCCTGGCACGGCTTGAAAGTTTTCTACGGCTGAGCTCCTGGACGGCTGGGCTCCCTGCTCCCGGGCATAGGCTACGATCGCCTGGCCCAGGGGATGTTCGGAATACTGTTCCAACTCAGCCGCCAGGGCCAATAGGGCCAACTCTTGGGCCTGACCCGTCAGACACCGATAGTCGATCACCGTGGGCTGCCCCCGGGTTAGGGTACCGGTTTTATCCAGCACCAGAGTTTGCATCCGTTGGGCTTGCTCCAGGCTGCTGGCATCCTTAATTAAAATGCCCCGCTCCGCCCCCTTACCCGTACCCACCATGATAGCGGTGGGGGTAGCCAGGCCGAGGGCGCAGGGACAGGCAATAATCAGCACACTAATGGTGGTAAATAGGGCCAGGCCAAGGCTACCCGTGAAGCTCCACCAGAGGGTAAAGGTGATCAAGGCCACCCCTATCACCACCGGCACAAACCAGGCAGTGACCCGATCCGCCAGGTTTTGAATCGGCGCCTTCGACGACTGAGCGTGCTGCACCAGCTGAACAATCTGGGCCAGGACCGTATCCCCACCGATCCGATCGGCCCGGCAAGTCAGTTGACCAGTTTTGTTCAGGGTAGTGCCAATCACCAGGTCGCCAGGGTGCTTGGGCACCGGCAGGGACTCACCACTAATCATCGATTCATCCACCGTTGACCCCCCTGTCAGTACCACCCCATCTACGGGAATCTTCTCGCCGGGTCGCACCAGCAGAATATCCCCCACCTGGACCTGTTCCAAGGGAAGGTCAATAGTTTGATCCTGACGGATCACCCGAGCGGTTTTTACCTGCAGGTCGAGTAACTGCCGCAGGGCGGAGGCGGTTTGCCTACGGGCCTGACTTTCCAGGTAACGGCCCAGTAACACCAGGGTAATCACTACCGCCGCCACCTCGTAGTAGAGTTGGGGGGTGATGCCCTGATCCTGTAGCTGGTTGGGAAACATCGTCACCCCCAAGGAATAGAGAAAGGCACTGCCGGTACCCAGGGCGACCAGAGTATTCATGTCAGATCGACGATGCCTTAGGCTTTGCCAGGCTCCGACGAAAAAGCCCTGGCCACACCAGGTCAGCACCGGTAGGGCCAAGCCCAACTGCACCCAACTATGGTGCAGGATGGGGGGTAGCCAGGGTAGGTCGTGGCCAATCATCATCGGGGTATGGCCCAGCACCAGCAGGCCGCTACACCCTAGCGCCAGCATCAGTCGTTTCCCCAGTTGTCGCTGCTGGCGTTGGTGCTGGCGATCCTCTGCAGCCAGTTGATCAGCTAGGGGTAGATCGGCGTTCAGCAGATTGGCACCGTAACCAGCGGACTGCACCGCCGCCACCAGGACCTCGGGCCTAGTCAAGCCCGGGTCGTAGTGAACTGTGGCTCGATGGGTAGCAAAGTTGACCTGGCAGTCCCAGACGCCCCCCACCGATCGCAGCGAACGCTCCACCGTAGCGACGCAGGCGGCACAACTCATCCCACTAAGTAAGAGATCCTGACTAGCCATGGACAGGTACTGAATACTGGAGTTTATCGCTTTAGCCAGAACACCTTAGCCAGAACTGGTTGGTGAACGCTAGGACGGATCCGACCTTCTGGATCGCCATAGCCTAATTGCCAAAGTGTAAAGCTTGAGCTTAATTCCTCCAGTCGGCTGGAGAGTCAACGGGCCCGGGGCTGGCGAAATTGGTGGATATCCCCTAGCACCTGTACCCAACCCTCGATCAGGGAGGCCAGCAGGCGATCGCCCTTCGCTGCTGTCGCCACCGTTGGATCCCCTAGCACCCCAGTGCTGGAAAGATCACCGGTAATCCAGGCAAAGGGCAGCTTACCCTCCATGCTGAGGCAACTCTTGCCTGGCAGGGGAGGAGGGAATTCCGCCTGGGCCAGGTGCTGCCGCACTTGGTCTGGCAAGATAGACAACATCAGGCTGGTTTCCGCATCCCCCGCATGGATGCCAAACTCCAACTCCTGCGGTGTGAGTAGCTCCCCAGCGCAGTTGGGTGCTCTCCATAGAAAGAGGGGAAACACCATCAAGTCTGGATAACGCTGGTGCAGATCCCGAGCGACGATCTCTAACACCTGGGGCTGGCCACCGTGACCGTTAATTAGAACAAACTTACGAAAACCAGCCCGATAAATACTGTCCCCCACCTCCTGCAGGACCCTCAGCAAGGTTTCCGCCGATAGAGTAATGGTGCCGGGGAACTGCCAATGTTCGTTGGACTTGCCGTAGTATAGGGGCGGTAAACTGTAGGCCGGGATCGCCGGATCCAGAGCAGTCAGAGCTCGCCCTACCACCGTTGTACAAAGCAGGCTATCTACCGCTAGAGGCAGGTGGGGGCCATGCTGCTCAATCGCCCCCAGGGGCTGAATAATCACCACCTGATCCCGGTGCTCCATAGCAGCAATGTCTTTCCAGGTCAGGTAGGGAAAGTAACGTTGGGGGGGAATGGGACCGTTCATGGAGTTTTCCTAGCCAGAGACAGATTCAATCCTAGCCGGTCTTGGGTGAGGAATTGTTTCAATAGTATCGTGGTGCTCACTTGTTCTCTAATCACCGTTAAACCTTGCGACTTAGTCGGTCTGTCAAAGAGCGCTTTTTTGCAGTAGCCTTAAATAGTAGATTGCCTAGACGCCCTGAATTTTCCTATTGTTATAGCTGTGGCCATACTTTGGTACCTGATGGGGCTAGTCACTGGTGCCTTATTTTTTATATGGCGACAGCGACGATTTGAAAGGCATATCCTCAGCCTGGTAAAAGCCCGATCCTGGTCATCAGCTCTTACCCGTTTGCAGGAACTACTGGCGGATCAGCCAGAGAAACAACAACAATTGCAATCCCTCGGTAGCCGACGAGACACCCTGGAGTATATTCTGCAGGTGGCGCCCGTAGGATATTTACAGGTGGATGACGAAAATCGCCTGGTCTGGTGCAATAACGAGGCGAATCGTCTGCTGCGCATGAACCAACCCTCAGGATCGGTGCAGCGGCGGCGATTGTTGCTGGAGGTGGCCCGCTCCTATGAATTGGATGCCCTGATTGATGAGGCCAGGCAGCGGCAGGTGCCCTGTCAGCAAGAGTGGATGCTTTACCAGATTTCCCCCGATCCTATCCACCCCAAGGAAGAGCCTACCTATCCCCTGCGGGGCTACGCCATTCCCCTCCATCGCAGTGAGGTAGGAGTATTTCTAGAAAATCGCCAGGAGGCTGCTCTTTTGCTGCAACAGCGCGATCGCTGGACCTCCGACGTAGCCCACGAACTCAAAACCCCCCTTACTTCCATCCGCCTGGTGGCAGAGACCCTACAGTCTCGAGTCGAGCCAGAAACCAAGATTTGGCTTGATCGTTTGGTTAACGAAACCATTCGCCTCAGTCATTTGGTGGAGGATTTGCTTAACCTCAGTCGATTGCAGGCAAACCCCTCTCAAGGGTTAACCCGCAGACCAGTGGATTTGCCAATCTTAATCTACTCTGCCTGGCAAAGTCTGGAGCCATTGGCTCAGGTTAAACAGCTAAATCTCCACTACCAGGGCCCAGAGCACCATTGGGCTAGTTTGGATGAAACTTTATTTCTGCGGGTGGTGCTTAACTTGATCGATAATGCCATCAAGCATAGTCCCCCGGAGACTCAGATTTACGTGAAGGTCTTCTCACCAACCCCCACTGCCAATGCTCTCGAGTCGAGCGGATTTATTCTGGAGGTAATCGATCAAGGGTCGGGCTTTAACAGCAAGGACTTACCCTACATCTTTGATCGTTTCTATCGAGCTGATCCCTCCCGCAGCCGTAGTCAGTTAGCCACTGATGTTGGTCAACCCGGTGCCACCAGCCGTGGCACCGGGTTGGGTTTAGCCATCGTCAGTCAAATCATTGCGGCCCATGGCGGCACTATCAAGGCGGTTAACCACCCCGACCTTGGAGGGGGCTGGTTAACCCTAGAGATACCGCCTGATCTAGAGAATGGGACCGCGACCTAGGAGACTTAGAAACTTAGTTACATAATACTTCTCGGCATAAGTTCAGCGGCGTTTCAAGAGGAGCTAGAGCCCAGAAAATCATTCAATCTACTGAGCTTTGGTGAATAAGGTTTAGGGCGGGATTAATCAGGCCACCTCATGTCTTGCAATCGGAGGTATAGTGGCAGCTACGGCTATACTGATGTAGTATTTGGTAAGCCTCACCCTATGGTCTCCGATTCAGCACAGCTAGAGCGTTTACAAAAACTTATTGCTCAGTATGGCCTGGCTTCCCGCCGTGAAGCAGAGACTTTGATCCTGCAAGGTCGAGTTACGGTTAACGGTCAACGGGCCCATTTAGGCCAACGGGCTAATTTGAAATGCGATCAGGTGGCAATTGACAATCGTCCTCTGCAACCAGAGTACCGTCCCAAAAACCATTACCTATTGCTTCATAAACCTTTGGGTATGGTTTGCACCTGCCATGATCCCGAGGGTAGGCCGACTATCTTAGAAGCCCTTCCCGATCGACTCCGAGACATTGGCCTACATCCTGTAGGTCGACTGGATGTCTATTCTACTGGCGCCCTGTTAATCACTAACGATGGCGACTTTACCTACCGTCTGACCCACCCTAAACACGACATTGCTAAGGTTTATCGCGTCCAATTAGAGGGTACCCTTTCTCCCCAAGCCTTAGCCAGCTGGCGACAGGGAGTTAGACTCAACGGGAGACTAACCCGACCGGCCCAGGTTAAGGAGGTAGGTCAACCCGATGCTTACAGTAGTGTTTTAGAGATTACCCTATGGGAGGGTCGTAATCGTCAAATTCGCCGGATGGCAGAAGTTTTCGGTCACCGGGTAATTAGTTTACACCGCTTAGCGGTAGGCAGCGTCTGGCTAGGAGATCTTGCCTGTGGCGGTTATCGGTCCTTAAGCAAGGAAGAAATTGAGGTTTTACTATCGAAGCAGTACTCGATTCCATAAGCTATTAGAGCGACAAGACGTTGTATCCTGCTCTACATCAACCAAAGTTGAAAGGTTTTGGATATGGATAAACTTATCTTTTCCCTAGTGTTCTGATCGGATATCAACTTAAGCCGGAACGTGCTGATCGCCCAGAAATTCAGGGCTCAGGAGTTCAGTGGCCTTCTAGCTCGCCTCCGCCTCCTTGGCAGATAGCTACAGCTATAGGTTTGGTGAACGGTCTTAACATCAGCCTGAAGAGCATTCCTGTACTAGTAGGATTGTACAGGAAAATCCTGAATTTAGAGAATTGACTTTGATGGATGCCAAGCGTAATGTTATGGTGTTTATGAATTTTAACAACTAAGATTGTAATAACTCTCCCAGTGTTCGCCAAATCCTTTTGAATTGATAACCGTTGCCTTCAATCCTGCGCCTCCTGTCATTTTCCAGTCTATGTTTCTTGTATGAAGACAAAATCGTTGGCAAGTCGAAATGTTGATTACCAAGAACAACTGGTAGAAATCGGTCATATCCTCCAGACTACCCGACAAACCCAGGGCCATAGTCTTGATTCAATGGCTACCAAAACTTTGATTCGTTCTAGTCTATTAATTGCTATTGAGCAAGGAAACTGCCACAGTCTACCAGAGCTGGTTTATTTGAGAGGCTTGATTCGCCGCTATAGCGAGGCACTGGGCTTAGATGGAGAAACCTTGGCTAGCCGGTTGTCTGTTTCTACCACGCTCCATCCGCCTGAGTGGAAAGATTCCTCAGCCGCTCAGCTACGCCCCCTCCACCTTTATGCCACCTACATGATCGTTTTAATCACTGCCATCAGCGGTCTTTCCTATCTTTTACGACGTAACACTCCCGAACTATCGGCGTTACCCCCCCTAGACCCCCTTAACCAAAGCCAGGTGGATACTCCATCACGTCCTTCTACCATTGCTCCAAAGGCCCAGCCAGTTCCCCCCGACTCTCCGATTGAAGTAGAAGTGACCCTGACCTCTCCCTCCTGGCTGCGCATTGTCACAGACGGTACTACGGAATTTGAGGGGATTTTACAGCCCGGTGATACCCGTCTTTTGCAGGCTAAAGAAGTCTTGACAATTCGAGCTGGTAATGCAGGGGGCGTTATGGTCAGCTACAATGATAGTCCTGTAAAGCCCTTGGGTAAGCCCGGTATGGTGGAGGAAGTGACCTACTCCCCTGACTCTTTAGAAAGAGCTAAGATGGTTAGCCTCGCCTATTAAACCAGTCCTGATACCTCACCATTGCCCTCCACCACCTCACCAATTGCATAGGCAGTCAAGCCGTGACGTTGAAACCAGTGCATCCCTTGGGCCAATTGCTCTGGTGGTAACAGCACAGCGAAGCCAATGCCCATGTTGAAGGTGTTGTACATTTCTAACCAGGATACTCCACCAGCCTGGGAAAGCCAGTTGAACATTTCAGGCACTGGCCAACTGGAGGGGTCGAGGAGTATGGTTTGTCCCTCACCTAAACAGCGGGGCAAGTTTTCCGGTAATCCACCACCGGTAATATGAGCCATGCCGTGGATAGTTAGACCGGCTAGTCGAGCCTCAAGAATGGATTGTACGTAGAGGCGGGTGGGGGTGAGGAAAATCTCCCCCAGCGACCCCTTTCCCAAGCTGGGGATAACTTCGGTCCAGCTATACCGCTGCCGAGTCCGGTCGGAACGGTCTCCCTGTTCGATAATACGGCGCACTAGGCTTAGACCATTACTGTGGATCCCACTACTGGCTAGCCCCAGCACCCGATCCCCCAGTTGCACCTGATGACCATCCAACACCTCGGACCGTTCCACCACACCGACGCAGAACCCCGCCAGGTCGTAATCTCCGGGAGCATAGAAACCGGGCATTTCCGCCGTCTCTCCCCCTAGCAGGGCACAGCCAGCCTGACGACAGCCGGCAGCGATGCCTTCTACCACCTGGGTGAGGGTTTCGGGGTCTAGTTTTCCAGTGGCCAAATAGTCTAAGAAAAATAGCGGCTCTGCCCCACTGGTTAAAATGTCATTGGCACACATGGCCACTAAATCAATGCCGATGGTTTGGTGTTGGTTCATCGCCTGGGCAATCTTCAGCTTTGTGCCTACCCCATCGGTGCCGGACACCAAAATCGGTTCTCGGTAGCCCGTGGGGATTTGGCAGAGCCCGCTGAAACCTCCAAAGTTACCTAAAATCTCAGGCCGTCGGGTACTGTCTACCAACGATCGGATACGCTGAATAAACTCACGCCCGGCCACCACATCTACGCCGGCTTCACGATAATCCATGGGAAAGGTCCTCCATCAGAGGGTCTTGAAGCGGTCCCAACCAGTTGCTAGACCGTCGGACGGTCTGCGCCATCGGCGCAGGCATAGGGCAATTATGGGGGACCATAGTAAAAGGGAGCATGCCATCACATGATTATTCTCCCATCCTTTAGGAGAGGAATGGACCTCCAGGGCCAGCTGAACCAAGGGCAATCTGCTCGGAACTTAGGGAAGCTTTCCTGAGCTTTCAGGATCCAGGTTAGCCATTTTCACCACCCTACTTCGCCCACTGGGGTGTGACTTAGGTAAGTAGACTCATGAATTTTTCGCAAGATAAAGTAAAAACTCATAAGAAAATTAAAAGTAAAATAAGTCCTCCCAAGTTGCTTCTATCCTAAGTCCTGTGGCAGATTGGCGCTTTTTTTGAACAGCACCTTGAGGAGCATTCTCCGGTAAAGAACTAGTCACCAGAGAAATCCACGGATTTGCAATCCCTGAGGTTCATGCTAAGTTACGTAACCATGAACAGTTAAGAGTAAACCTTTGTAACGAGAACAGGTCATAAGATTGCCACGGGCAATCTGCTCAATCCTCAGTGGAGCTATAGAGTTGTACCTTTTCTCTTTTTGTTGATCTCTTCTGATGTGTATGAAACATTCTATGTTGGGCGGGCTAACGGTTGCCGTTGCCCTGTCCATTGTTGGAGCACAGGTCCCAGTCCAGGCCCAAAATTCTAGGGAGTTTTTCCTTACACGAACTTTGCCGGTCTACCCCGTTTCCCTTACTGAAGGGATTTTAGTAGCCAATTCTACTCTCCTGCCCAGGGAAGTTTCGGTTCAAGACTCCCCTTTATGGATGAAACCCTCCCCTTTGGTTAATTCCACTAGATCCACTGATGACCACGGTTTCATGGTTCTAAACCATTCACTAGATGATCGAGAGGCTGCTACCATCTACGTGCGAGACCTGCCAGTGGTTACTTTGGTCGGCAATGGGTTGGCCAACGTCGCCGACCCGAAGTCCAACACTGATCTCAATGATACTTCGGATGTTCTCCTGCGTGCACAGCAATTGGTGAGCCGCTTAGAGCATTTGGCAGAGGTTTCCGACTCCAGTCAAATTTCCGCCCGTTGGGATAATACTCGAGATACTTACTTAGTAAGTTGGGCAAAGGAAGACCTAATCGTCCTTAGTGACCGGGTTATCTTGCCAGACACCACCGGTAATCTGTCAGAAGATGCCCTGCAGTTGGCTAATCGTCTCCGCCGCCTGCTTGGCAATGCTCCTGCTCTGGCCAGGGTGGAGGGTTTGCCCGAGCCTGCTGCTCCCAATGCCCCTCAATCACCGACGGTGCTTTCCAGCTTAACTGGCATGGCGTCCTGGTACGGCCCTGGTTTCCACGGTCGTCGCAGCGCTAGTGGTGAGGTATTTAACCAAAATGCCCTGACGGCGGCCCATCGCACTCTGCCCTTTGGCACCCAGGTACGGGTCACTAATTTGAACACAGGACAGCAGGTGGTAGTTCGCATTAATGATCGCGGACCCTATGGCCATGGTCGTTTAATTGACCTATCTACCGCCGCCGCTAACCGGATTGGTTTGAGGGCTGCTGGGGTGGGCCGGGTTGCGATCGAGGTGTTGGCCAGCCAGTAGTCGCTGTCCGTATCTTGGGATGTTGAAGGAAGCTAGTCGACGTCCTCCCATCGAATCTTTTCTGAACTTTTCTAACCTTCCCGGTTCGTAGTCCGGGAAGGTTATTTTTTGCCCTAAAACCCGTGGGAAAACAGAAAGGACATTCGGAGGGAGAGGTGGGAACATACTAGCCACAGGGAGCGAAAAACTCATGTTATGAGATTACCGAAGTAGGACAGTGGCTTTGTTCTAGAGTGGTCAGATGTTAATCTGTCACAGGCGAGTTGGAACGAGGGAGAGAAACAGGTGATGCGGGTACTTAAGACTGTGGCAGGTCTAACCTGCTATCTCCACCAATGTCGCCAGTCCCCCCTGAATGGCTGGACTGAACCCCTTACGGTAGGGCTGGTGCCTACCATGGGCAATCTTCACCAGGGCCACCGTAGTCTGCTTGACCGAGCTCGTCAAGAAAACGACTTAGTGGTGGTGAGTATTTTCGTCAACCCCACCCAATTTACCCAGGGGGAGGATCTGGCCACCTACCCCCGCACCCCTGGGGCGGATTTGGAGGTCTGTCATCAGGCGGGGGCGGATGTGGTATTCATGCCTAGTGTGGAGCAGCTCTATGGTACTTCCCAGCCCCAGGCTAAGGCCTTCACCCAAGTGGTACCGCCGGGGGCCATGCTGGCGGTGCTGTGCGGCCCCCATCGACCTGGTCACTTTCAAGGGGTGGCGACGGTAGTGACCAAGCTACTCAGCCTGGTGCGTCCCGACCTCACCTATCTGGGCCGCAAAGACGCCCAGCAGTTAGCGATCTTACGCCAGGTAGCCCAGCAACTTAACCTGCCCGGTGAACTGGTGGATTGCCCTACCATTCGGGAGGCCAATGGCCTGGCCCTGAGTTCCCGCAACACCTACCTAAGTGAGGCGGAGCGGCAACAGGCCGCGGTAATCTACCGCGGCCTAAAACGGGCTCAGGCCCAGTTCCAGGCTGGGGAGCGGCGATCTGCCGCCCTGGTTGCTGCCGTCCAGGAGGAATGGGCTAGGGTGCCAAGCCTCACCCCCCAATATATTGAACTGGTTCACCCCCATAGCCTGGTTCCCCTGGAGCAGGTGGAGACCGTGGGATTGTTGGCGGGGGCGGCCCACCTTGGGGCCACTCACCTGATCGACAACATCTTATTGCGGCAACGCCAACCAATTGTGGCCATTGATGGTCCCGCTGGCGCCGGTAAATCCACCGTAGCCCGTCAGGTGGCCCAACGACTCCATCTTCTCTACCTGGATAGTGGTGCCATGTACCGGGCGATCGCCTGGCGGGTGTTAGAGCAGGGGATTGACCCCCAGGATGAGGTGGCCGTGGCGGAGTTAATGCCCACTTGCCAGTTACGTTTGGCTCCCACCGGCGATGATCCCACCTGGGTGGCCTACCCCAGCCGTATCTGGCTGAATGGTCAGGAGGTAACAGCCCTGATTCGCCAGCCCGCCGTCACTGCCCTGGTTTCCACCATCGCTGCTCAGCCGGTGGTCCGCCAGGTGCTGCTGCAACAGCAGCAGGACTACGGCCTTCAGGGTGGGGTAGTTATGGAGGGGCGGGACATTGGTACCCAGGTGTTTCCCCAGGCGGAGCTCAAGATCTTCTTGACGGCTTCGGTGTCAGAGCGGGCCCGTCGCCGCCAGCGGGATCTGCAGGCCCAGGGTCAACCCCTGGAGGACCTGGAGATCCTGGAACAGACCATCGCCGATCGCGATCGGAGGGACAGTACCCGCCGGGTAGCTCCCCTCAAGCGGGCGGAGGATGCTCTGGACCTCAACACCGACGGTCTCTCCATTGATACCGTAGTAGACCAGATTGTGGCCTGGTTTCAGGCTAGAGTGGAAAGGTAGCCCACCGCTGACCAGCCCATGGCCATCACCGCCCGCACCCAACTGCTCGGCGTCCTTGGCGACCCGATTAGCCACAGTCTCTCCCCCACCATGCATAATGCTGCGCTGGCAGAGTTGGGCCTCGACTATGTTTACCTGGCCTGGCCGGTGGCATCGGCGGATCTGGCAACTGCTGTGGCGGGGCTGTGGGCTATGGGCGTGTGCGGCTTTAGTGTCACCATTCCCCACAAGCAGGCTATCCTGCCCCTACTAGCGGAGGTGACACCGGAGGCCGCGGCAATCGGGGCGGTAAACACGGTCTGGCCCACAACCCAGGGTTGGGCCGGCACCAATACTGATGTAGCTGGTTTCATTGCCCCCCTCACCGCGGGTCAGGATTGGACCGGGGCCCGGGCCCTAGTGTTAGGTAATGGCGGTGCCGCCAGGGCAGTGGTGGCGGGCTGCACCCATCTGGGGTTTGGGGCGATCGCCGTGGTGGGTCGGCATCCCAATAAATTAGCCGCCTTCCAATCAGACTGGGCGAAATCCCCCCAGTCACCACCGTTGACGGTGCAGAGCTGGGATCGCCTGCCCCACTGTTTGGCCGGGGTGGATCTGGTGGTCAACACCACGCCCCTGGGTATGGGCGCCCTAGCTACCGAGAGCCCTCTCAGTGGTTTTGAACTGGCCCAGTTGCCTGACCAGGCCACGATCTATGACCTGGTCTACAGCCCCCGTCCCACCCGCCTACTGCAACTGGCGGCGGAGCGCGGGCTGACGCCCTTGGATGGGTTGGAAATGTTGGTGCAGCAGGGGGCTGCGGCCTTTTCCATTTGGTTAGGGCAGCCGGCCCCAATAGACACCATGCGTCAAGCCTTGGTGAAATGGCTGGAGACCCATTAATATCCATTACTATAGGGGGGTATAGCTCCCCAGGAGGTGACCATGGTTCGACGGGCAATCACGATGCTTACCCTAGTCATCGGTCTCTGGTTAGGTAGTGCCCTGGGGCTAACCGCCCACGCCCTGACCGCCATTGAGCTCAGTGATGTGCACTATGAAGCTTGTCCGGCCGAGTACGCCAAGGGAATGGTCACCCCGGGGTCGATACAGGCCGCCAAGTGCTATTTGATTTTGGGTAAGGCGATTAACCGCTCCGGGAAGTCAGTAATTAATGCTGACATCTTTGGTCGCGTCTACGATGCCAACGACAATCCAGTGATGCAAAACCGCAATCGGCTGGGGTCCATTGAGGACGTACCCCCTGGCGAAAGTAATTTTTCTATCCGGATTTCGGTCGCCACTAATCAACCGGAACCCCTCAAGTTAAAGCAGTTTAGAGCCTCAGGCTTTAGTGGTCAGGTGCGTCGCTAGCTCTACTTGAAAACACCACAGATAAAGGTATTGCCCCCAATCTGCCATGGTTGCCCGCCTGTTACATGTCTAGGTTGATCTCGGCATGGCCCAACTACTCTCCCTCTGACCTCAACAGAAACTCGATTCTCGCTAGATCGATCCTGCCCCGGGCCATGCCATCAAATCGTAGTTCCAAACTACTCAGGGCCGCCAGGTCCACCCCCCGAAACTGAGCTAGGGGAATGCGCAGGGCACTGGGGTAGGTGAAGTGGGGGGTGTTGGGGTCTCGGATTGGAGGATTCAGGACAGCAGTGGTGGGGGGTAAATCCAGGCGGACGGCTCCGCCATAGCGATCTCGCAGCACGATCCCAAGGGGCGCTGAGGTAGAATTGGGGGGCAGGCGCTCCACCCCCGCCAGGCGCAGTTGGAGGCTACTAAAATCCCCTAGGTCCTGGGGGGGCAAGGAAAACACCAGCCCCTGGTTAGGTTGGTTCCAGCGCAGGCGCAGCACCGTGGGAAAGGCGGGAGATCGCTCCGCTCCGTCACAGGGGCGGAAAGCCCTACAGGGGATCACCTGCAGTCCCGGACTGGCCTGGTAGACAGAAGCCTGATCTCCGGCCCAGAATAGGGTGTACCGGCGCTGGCTGGGCCATACCAGGTTAGTGAGCACCGGCTGATCGTAGATCAGATCGGGGGCGGGTCGGTCTGACGCCAGACCTAGAGCAGCCCCGTCTAGGCCGGGTTGGTGAGACAAGACCGTAGTTAAAACTTCCACCAGAAAATGCTGTAACCACTGCTCCTGGATCACCCGCGATAACCGTTGCTCTGATCGTTGGGGATCACAGAGGCTGTCATGGTTGGGCCAGCGGTAGTAGTCATCGTAGTCGATGGCAGTATTGAAGAAATTATGATTGGCGCCCCACAGTATTAGCCCCAATACAGGGGTACGACGGAGTGGATTCCGGTAAGCAGTTTCCAGATAGTAAAGACTGCTGTAGTCCAGGATGTCGCGATCGCATCCCCCCAGCATCACCACGGTGGGTACATCCGCCAACTGGTAGGCCTGGGGATAGTCCGCCAGGGGATGGCTACGGGTGGGGCTGACTAAGACCAGGGCCGCCACCGGTCCTAAGCCCTGATGAGTCTGCTCTGGGCTAGTTTGGCCCTGGCGGTTGAGGGCGCTGAGGGCGGCGGCCCCACCCCCCATGGAATGGCCCACCAGCACCAGTTGGGACCAATTCAACCGGCCCTGTAGAGGCTGTTCGAAGGGGTTATCCCCCCCGTGGCTGGCGATCGCCAGGCGCTGCAGGTGGGCGTCGATCAATTGCTGACCGCGCTGGTCCGCTAGCCGGTTACGGTTTTCTGCCCGGGCTCCGTGGCTATCGGTGAAGGCGCCATTGAGGTTGGGCACCAACACCGCGAAGCCAGCTCTGGTAAGGCCATCAGCCAGATAGGCCAGGCCCTGATCAAAGGCAGTTTCCTGGCCAGCCGGGCAGGGCCACTGGCTAGGGGCTGGGGCGGCAAAATGGCAGCCGCGATGACGACCATGGAGCAGCACCACCAAGGGCACCGGGTCTGTCCCGGGGGGCAAACCCAGGAGACCGGTCAAGGACACCGGCATGGTGGAAGGGACCCCCGCCTCCCCCCGCTGATCGAGGGCGATCACTCCGAGGTCGTAGGCTCCCAGGAAGGGATAGCCTTCTGGATCAATGACGGGACTCGGGGAAATGACGGGACTCGGGGATGGGAGGTCGGCCAGGGCTGACGACGTCAGTTTTGCGGCGATCGTCAACCCCAACCCTAGCCCTAGCCCAACCGAGTTGAGAACCCTTAACCAGGGAGGTCGGGCTAGCTTGTCGAGGCTTAGCAGTTGATTTCTTTGCATCTCCGTCCCCCTCCCCGCAACCAAAGTTTATCGAAAACTCCCATGGCCGATCTGGTCAAATTCCTGACTCATCCGCCACAATACAAATAGTTACCTCCATCGCTTCAGGCGCCCTTGCCATGCCGGTTATTTCTCCTGTTTCTCTTACCCGCCTCAGCCTTGTCTTGACTGCTCCCCTCGCCCTCCTCGGTTCCCTGAATGGCCCACCGGCCTGGGCGGCAACTGGGGCGATTGAATTCAAAGATAGCCCTAAGGCGGTGCTGGACGAAGCCTGGCAGATTATCCAGCGTGAATATGTAGATAGTGAGTTTAACCAGGTTGACTGGCAGGTCACCCGCCAGCAACTTTTGGGCCGGGAGTATAGCTCCCAAGAAGCTGCCTATAGTGCCCTGCGCAGCGCCCTACGGCAACTTAATGACCCCTACACCCGTTTTCTGTCCCCCGCCGAGTATAGCGACTTAACCGATCAAACCTCCGGCGAAGTGTCGGGAGTTGGCGTACGGTTACAGTACGATGACCAGATTAGGGAAGTGGTAGTCAGTGAGGTGATGGCCGAATCACCCGCCGCTGCAGCGGGCATCATGGTGGGCGATCGGATTTTGTTGATTGATGGCCAGAGTACGGAGCGCCTGACCGCCGATGCGATTCTGCAACGGTTGCGGGGAGCAGCGGATTCTCAAGTTACCCTAACCATTGCCCGTCGTGGCGGGCCATCCCGTAGTCTGATCCTCACCCGCAGCCGGGAGGAGGTGCCCACCGTCGAGTATGCCCTTAAACAGGCTGGCTCCCATGCTATTGGCTACATTCGACTGATCGAGTTTAATGCCCAGGCAGCGCACCAGATGGAGGCCGCCATTCGCAGTTTGACCAGCCAGGGGGTAGAGGGGTTCGTTCTAGACCTGCGGGGCAACCCTGGTGGTCTGTTGATGGCCAGCATTGACATTGGCCGCATGTGGTTGCAGCACGGCCCCATCGTCCGGACCCAAGACCGCAACGGCGCCGATGAAGCTATTTCCGCCAACCGCACCGCCCTCACCCAGCTACCCCTGACGGTGTTGGTGGACCGCCGCTCCGCCAGTTCCAGTGAGATCTTGACCGGAGCTCTGCGGGATAACAAGCGGGCTATGGTTGTGGGTACCCCAACCTTTGGTAAGGCCCTGGTGCAGTCACTCCATGGGTTGGCGGATGGCTCCGGTTTGACGGTGACCGTGGCCCACTATTACACCCCCAACGGCACCGATATTAGTCGCCGGGGGATCACCCCCGATGTGGCAGTGGAGATTAGCGATCGCCAACGCAGCGAGCTATTCACCAACCCCTCCCGTCTGGGGACCGAAGCCGATGCCCAGTATCTGAGAGCCCTACAGGTTCTAGAACAAACCATTGCTACCCAGGCCGCCAATCGTCCGACCAGCCAGCAGTTGGGGCTGGTGGAGCAAACCAGTCCCTAACCTTGGGGGGAGCAGTGGGGCAAAACCCCATGCCAGGCCACCACCTGACCAATCACGGCCACGGCGGGAGGCTCAAACCCTAGGGCTTCAGCCTCGGTCCCAATGGTTCCCAACTGGCCCACCAGGGTTTGCTGCTGGGGATGGGTGCCCCAGCGAATTAGGGCCACCGGTGTTTCAGGGCTCAGTCCCGCCGCCAACAACTCCAGGGTGATGCTGGTTAGATTATGTAACCCCATGTACACCACCAGGGTTTCCGCCCCCTGGGCCAGGGCGCGCCAGTTAACCTGGGGGCGGTACTTACCCACCGCCTCGTGGCCGGTGACAAAGGCTACACTGGAGCTGTGATCCCGGTGGGTGAGGGGGATGCCAGCATAGGCAGGTACCGCCACTCCGGCGGTAATGCCGGGCACCACCTCGACTTCAATGCCCGCCTCCACCAGGGCCGTCATTTCCTCCCCCCCCCGACCAAAGATGAAGGGATCACCCCCCTTGAGACGTACCACCAAGCTGTGACCGTGAGCCTTCTCGATGATCAGTTGACTAATCTCCGCCTGCTCCATGGAATGGCGGCCCCGTCGCTTGCCGACGTTGATCACCTCGGCCTGGGGGTTGATCATGGCCAGGATGGGGGGGCTGACCAGGGCATCGTGGATCACCACATCGGCGCACTGCACCAGAGTTTTACCCTTAAGGGTGAATAATCCCGGGTCCCCGGGCCCCGCCCCCACCAGATAGACCTTGCCCGTGGGGGTACGGTCACCAGAGTTAAGCACCATAGACGCCTAACCCTGCTCCGCGACGGAGTTGAGGCCCACAATATCTTCGTAGGCAGCGGTTAACACGCAACTACCCAAGGGAAAGGTAACCAAAACACCAACCCCAAAAAATAAGAGCCCCGCCAGAATAAGCAAGAACATTAATAGACCTAGCCCCAAAAAAGAAAACCACTTTTTAGTGATCAGGCGTCGGCTGGTTTCCATGGCTGACCAGAAGCCCAGGCTCTTGTCAACTACAAAGAGTTGGGCAAACATGTAGGAGACCGCCAGGTAAATCCCCGGTAGGACCAGTAGGACTAGGCCCGAACCAATCAATAGACCCGATACCAGGGCGGTAAGAAACACCGGCACAAACTTATTAAATCCACCAAAGAAGTCTGAAAAGCTCTTGGGGCGACAGCGAGCAATTTGCAGGGCCACACAGTAGTAGCCCACCCCCAGGATGGGGCTAAGGATGTTGGCCACAATATTGCCACCACTAAAGGCCTCGCCATCCCCCGGTCGCGCCCCCAGGGGACTCGGCAAGAAAAAGGAGAGTAGCCCAACAATAGCGAAATAGAGGAGGGTGAAGAGGATAAAGCCCCAGGCATAGTCTTTAAAGATCTCCCAGCCACGGCTGAAATATTGGCTAATCTTAACCTCGTAGTCACGGTTACTGAGCTCAGTACTGAAGTTACTCATAGTGAATTTCCTGGGAAAGATGAGTCAGGCTTATTTAAGGTATAACTTTGACCAGAACCCTGAGGGCAAAGTTGATCGGTTAATTTTATGTCTAGCATTAGAAAACATCAATATGGTGAAGGGTGGGTAGAGCCTGGGCCTCGCTATCGGGTTAGGACCATACCTGGGGAATCTTAACTGCAGATTGGGGCCTTGACTGCCGATAGGGCCGTTAGTACACCATAATTAAGTTCAATGGGGACGGCCTATCCCCAGGGTAGCTAATCACCTATCCCCAGGGGAGCTAATCAATGACAAGATAGTTAACAGGATGGGTAGGAAGGACGCCCTAGGGTCGGCTTTTTCTCCTGGTCAGGTTTAACTATCCTCCATGGATGAGGGGTTTCAACCAGGTGACCGTCCTGCCATTGACCCGTTTATGTTATTACTATCCCACCAGAGCCTTCACCATGATTACCCCCGACCAAGTTGCCACCCTGATCAGAAACAGCCTGCCGGAAGCGGAAGTGCAGGTGCAGGACCTCACCGGCGGTGGTGACCACTACCAGGTGTTGGTGGTCTCCCCGACCTTTGCGAGTCGCAGCCTGGTGCAGCAGCATCAACTGGTATACGCCGCAGTGCAGGAAGCCATGTCCTCCCAGGCCATCCATGCCCTGGCCCTAAAAACCTATACACCAGAACAGTGGGCGGCGGTCCAGTCATCCTGAGGGGTACTACCGCCCTAGCTCAGCGGAGGGTAGCCAGAACGCCTACCCAGGCCTGGCTTTCTCCCCTAAACCCTGTTTTGAGTGTGCTGGCCAGAGCTATACTATGGACTTACTGATTACCCCGGGAGGCAAACCTATGGATGGGTCCATCGAAGAAAAAGAAGTCTCTGTCAAGGAAAGAATTGATCAGCTGATTAAGGCCAATCCGATCATGGTCTTCATGAAGGGTACCAAGCTGATGCCCCAGTGTGGTTTTTCCAATAATGTGGTGCAGATCCTCAACATTTTGGGGGTTCCCTTTGAGACCTTTGACGTATTGGCGGATCCAGAGATTCGGCAGGGCATTAAGGACTACTCCAACTGGCCCACCATTCCCCAGGTCTACGTCAAGGGGGAGTTTTTAGGGGGTTCGGACATCCTGATCGAACTGTACCAAAACGGTCAGTTGCAAGAAATTGTCGCTGTGGCCCTGGCCTCCTAGGCACAATGACCCAACCCTCACCCCCCGAATCTTTAGATCTGGCGGCCGCCAGCCTCAATCAGGCAGCGGTAGAGGCTGGCCTCTCCGCGGAGCAGTATCGGCAAAAAATGCAGCGACGCCAGGAGGTGCAGCGGGAACGCTTAAGTCAGCGCACCCAGGAAAAGGGCTTGATTATCGTCCACACCGGCAATGGTAAGGGTAAAACCACGGCAGCCCTGGGGATGGTGCTGAGATCGCTGGGCCACGGTTTTCGGGTTGCCATCGTCCAATTCCTTAAGGGGGCCTGGGAGCCGGCGGAAAAAGCCGTGTTGGAACACTGGTCTGATCAGCTTAGCTTTCATGCCCTGGGGGAAGGCTTTACCTGGGATACCCAAGACCGCGATCGCGACACCCAAACCGCCCAGCAGGCCTGGGGCACCGCCCTCACCTATCTGCGGGATCCCAACTACCAGCTGGTGTTATTGGATGAGGTCAACGTCGCCCTCAAGCACGGTTTTCTCAGCCTTGATCAGGTGCTGCAGGGGCTGGCGGAGAAACCGCCCCAGACCCACGTGGTGCTAACCGGCCGCGGTGCCCCGACGGACCTAGTAGAAGCGGCGGACCTGGTGACGGAGATGACCCTGGTGAAACATCCCTTTCGGGAGCAGGGGGTCAAGGCTCAGCCAGGAATTGAGTTTTAGCGGTTGAGGTGCTGCCGACAGTGACCCAAGAACTGATCCTGGCCGGTCACTCCCTACTCCTGCTGCCCCAACGGGCGGTTTATATTGACAGCCTCAGGGCGCTGCTGGTGTCTGACCTGCACCTGGGTAAGGCGGAGACCTTTCAGCGCCAGGGGTTGCCCATCCCTCGTCAGGTCAACCAGGCCACCCTGGACCGCCTTCAGGCCCTCTGTGATACCTACCACCCCCAGTGCCTCTGGGTGCTGGGGGATTTGTTCCACAGTGCCGCCGCCCATGGCGATGGCCTCCTGGAGGAGTGGCAAACCTTTTTAGAGGGGGCGGGGGTCAGGGCTGAGGTCGTGCTGGGCAACCACGATCGCCCCCTGGCCCAGCGACTCAGCCGGTTACCCGGCACCTGCCATCCCCAATCTGTGGTGGTGGAAAACCTTTGCTTCAGCCATACCCCCCCCAGATGCCTGCGATCAACCCACCCTCTGCGGCCATACCCATCCCTGTTTGCGGTTAGGGGGGCGGGGCGATCGACTGCGCCTGCCCTGCTTCCACTGGCAACCCCAGGGGAACCGCCTGACCTTGCCCGCCTTTGGGGAATTTACCGGGGGCCACCCCATTGATCTGGCCACCGGGGAGGTGGCCTACCTAGTAGCGGAGGACGCTGTGGTGGCCGTTGCTGGCCCCCCTAGGGATAGGCGGCGGCCAGGCCGGAAAAATCCCTGACTCACCCCTATTCCCATTCGATGGTTCCGGGGGGCTTGGAGGTAATGTCGTACACCACCCGATTCACCCCCGCCACCTCGTTGACAATCCGGTTAGAGAGGGTTTCCAGCAACTCGTAGGGCACCCGCGACCAGTCCGCAGTCATGCCATCTTCGCTACTCACCAGGCGCAGCACAATCGGGTAGGCGTAGGTGCGTTGATCCCCCATCACTCCCACACTGCGCACCGGCAACAGCACCGCAAAGGCCTGCCAAAATTCGTGGTAGAGCCCCTGTTTACTAATTTCCTCCCGGACAATGTAGTCAGCGTTGCGGAGAATTTCCAGGCGCTCCTCCGTCACCTGCCCCAGAATACGAATGGCCAGGCCGGGCCCTGGGAAGGGGTGGCGACGGACAATCTCCTCCGGCAGACCAATGGCCAGGCCCACCTTGCGAACCTCGTCTTTAAACAGTTTGCGCAGGGGCTCCACCAGCTTAAACTGCAGGTCCTTAGGCAGGCCACCGACGTTGTGGTGGCTCTTAATTTTCACCGCCACCCGTTCTCCGGTTTTAGGATCTACGTTGGTATCCGCTGACTCGATCACGTCTGGGTAGAGGGTACCCTGGGCCAGGTAATCAAAGGGCCCCAGCCGTTTAGACTCCTCCTCAAACACCCGAATAAATTCATGGCCGATGCACTTACGTTTCTCTTCCGGATCCGTAATTCCCTGAATCTTCTCTAAAAAACGTTCCCGGGCCCGGATGTGGTGTACGGGGATATGGAACTGTTTCTGAAACAGCTGCACCAGACGCTCCGGTTCCTCCTTGCGCATAAAGCCCTGGTCGATAAACATACAGGTAAGCTGGTCGCCGATCGCCTCGTGGAGCAAAAAGGCCAGGGTGGAGGAATCCACCCCACCGGACAGGGCCAGCAGCACCCGCCGATCCCCCACTCGGGCCCGCACCTCCCGAATCGAATCCTCCACAAAGGCGGCGGTAGTCCAGGTGGGCTGACAGTCACAGATGTGGTAAACAAAGTTGCGAATCAGAGCAATCCCCCCCTGGGAATGGACCACCTCCGGGTGAAACTGCACCCCGTAGAAGTGACGACCGTGATCGGCAATGGCGGCGCAGGGGGTGTTGTCCGTATGGGCTAGCACCTCAAAGCCGGGGGGCAATTGGGTGACCGAGTCACCGTGGCTCATCCACATGGTGCTGCCCGGTTCCACATTGGTGAGCAGATCGGTGGGATCATCAATCAAGAGGGCCGCCTTACCGTATTCGCCGCGATCGGCCCGATCCACCTGCCCCCCCAGCTGCTGCACCATCAACTGCATGCCGTAGCACACCCCCAGAATGGGGATGCCCAGGGACCATATGCCGGGATCACAGTGGGGGGCCCTGACATCGTAAACAGAACTGGGCCCACCGGAGAGAATGATGCCCTTAGGGTTGAGCTGTTGAAGCTGTTCCACACTGGTCCGGTAGGAGAGCACCTCGGAGTAGACCTCCGTTTCTCGAATGCGACGGGCAATCAGTTCTGAGTACTGGGAACCGAAGTCGAGGATGACCAACATTTGGCGATTAATTTCCGGCAACACATCCTGGTCAAGGGGGTTAGGGGACTGGGTTTGGAGAGACACGGGTTAATCCTCAGGGGTTAATGACGGGGGAAGGGGGTGAACTGGGGGGCTGGACCGATCTATCCATCCTCGAACTGAAGGGCAGCCATGATCCTGAGATGCTTCTATGGAGGCGACCCAAGATATAGAGGACGATAGCCCGAGAACCCTAGGAAAAACGTTGGTGAGTTGGAGTACGACCACTGCAGCAACATGGGAGATGCCGAGGGGGCCGGACTAATTCGGGTACCTAAGGAAACCTTGCCAGGGGTTTCTGGCAAGTATGTCCCAGGAGACGAATTTTTCAAATGGATAAATTATAAAAATTTTTTCCTATCGGCCTGCCCATGAAGCACAAGCTACCGGGCGGTACCTTTAACAGCTTGATTTGCAGAGGCTGTTTAAAAATCTATGGTGACAGTTTAACAAAACCTGGGGAACGGTTGAAAAGTATTCAGCGGTTAAAACCGCTACTATAACAATTCAAGTCCGCCGCCGCGGACTCAATAAAATCAAGGTTTTCAGTAA
>JBEIUS010000006.1:0-42417 GCA_040374235.1 Leptolyngbya sp.
CTAAGGTTTTCAAATTGGACGAGGTATAGCAGTTTTCATTTGAATGAATTGCGGATGTGTTTGCCAGATTTATAAACTGAATAACTCTTATCAATTGAGACATATCTTATGCTTCTGGCTGACTGACAAAACACGCACTACCCTCTCCCGCTCTGGGAGAGCAGCTTTTCAGCCAGGTTTTCGGATTGAAGTCCCTTCTCTTCTTTTGGGAGAAGGGATTTAGGGATGGGGGAGAAAAGATTTGTCAATCAACCAGCTTACGCCTTCAGGGTAACCGTTCACATCTCCCCCTCACTCGAACGAGAGATCATGGGTTTTAGCGGTTTAGCCCGGGGGGGGAGTGAATCATTACTATGCCTTCAGGAGTTGCTATATTTTTCTTCTATCGAGCTAAGGAAAGATCTGTACTTTTCCGTTAACTAAAACAGTAAAGTTAGATTCAAAAATTTAACATCGATAGAACAATGTTCTAAGGTTTATCGATTGAATAATATATAAACTTGGTTGACTTTAAACGTCGCTAGTCTTGGCGATATAAATCAAGTCTATATTGGGAACCATAGTTCTACCCCTCACCTCCAGGCCCTCTTCCAGAGAAACTGGGGAGTCAGAAAAACTCTGCAAAGTTAGTTTATCTCCCCTTGGGAGAGGATCTGGGCGTGAGGGAAACACCAGGCTTCAAATTAAATGAGGTTTAGCTAATCATCTAGGCAGAGTGCTTTCAGACTCATGATTCTTAAACCAATATAGACAATTTTGTACTAGATCTAGCTGCCAAGCAAGTTCGAACGTAGTCAAAAACTGCCTCATTATAGTGAGGCGCTGCGCCGATGAAGAAAATACGGTCAAGAACAACGTTGGCATTGGGATACTTGGCTGCATCATCTAAATGACGGTAAGCAGGTTGTAGCAAAATATTCCCAGCAAAATAGTTGCGGGTTTGTATTCTATTATTCTCGAAAAATTCAACCAGTTCCTGCTTGAACTGGCGATCAGGACAAATAATTGGAGTACCAAACCAACAGGTCTCAGCTTCCGGTAAAGTACCGGGTACTCGAATACCTTCAACCTGCTCTTCCAGGAGAGCTTGCAGAGTCTCCTTGCTGCGCTTACGACGGGCATCAATTTCCTCAAATTTTTCCAATTGGACAATACCAACTGCACCCTGCAAATCAAGGGGCTTGAGATTATAGCCCATGTTAGTGAAGATATATTTATGATCAACAATGCCATCATAGCCAGGCAGCCATCGATCAAATCGGTTGCCGCAGCTGCCACAGGAGAGAAGATTGGCCGCTCCTATGCAGTAACAATCTCGTCCCCACCAAGCCAAGCTCCGGGCGATCTTAACAATCTCTTCGATTTTAGAGGACACCATGCCCCCTTCTCCAGTAGAGATGTGGTGAGCAGGATAGAAAGAGCAAGAGGATGCGATCGCATACTCATTTAAGTACTTGCCACGCCATTTACTGCCAAGACTATCGCAGTTATCCAGAATGAGCTCCAGTTTATGCTTCTCACAAATTTCTAGTAATCGATCCATATCAGGAGAATTTCCTAGAACTGGGGAAAGGAAAATAGCTCGAGTGCGATTTGTCAACTTTGCTTCGATCAATTCTAAATCAAAGTTAAGCGTATCCAATTCAATGTCAATCAACACAGGTTTTAGGTTGTGCTGAATAATTGGGGCAACCGTGGTTGGGAAACCAACTACCGAAACAACGATCTCGTCACCATCTTGCCAATTCATATATTTTTTGACAGCACCAATAAGAGCTAAGTTAGCTGAGCTGCCAGAATTAACCATTACTGAGTGACCCAGGTTGAATTTCCGAGAAAACAAGGACTCGAAACGGTGCACCTGTTCACCACTGGTAATCCACTTTCCACCTAAAACCGCTTTCATGATAGCTATTATTTCCTCGTGATCCCAATAGGGACCGGAATAATAGACAGGAGTTTCGGAAGGGACGAAATTTTCAAATCTTTGATTATAGAGATACTTAAGAATGTCGTGATTTTCAGAAGTCTGATCTAGAAAGGTTTTGATTTCGGTTTCGAGAGTCATTACATTCAATCCTCAATAAGATCGGTAGCAAGAAAAATTTCAAATCAAGAAATGCCCTAAATTTCAGGATTAAGAGCAATGAATCTACAGGAAGAAAATTTTTAGTTGATTTAACTTAATTTGAGAAGTTTAATCAAATTAAATTTACTTTAGCAAATTTGAAATTGAAATCAATGCCTCTCAATGAGTATTTGTTCGGTATCACGCTTTATATTTTAGTGAATAAAAATGAAATTTATTCAAATGACTGATATTTGTAAATATGCTAAAGCCGTCAAGTAGAATGACGGTAAAATCTGCGGAGCAAAATTCTCTTGTATATGGTGAAAGTCTTCGATTCTCTATATAAAGGTTTTTGGTATCTAGCTTAAATTCATTTTTATGCTCAACTATTATATTGATTTACTTAGGACCTAGGTTAATAAAATTAATATAAAAACCTGCGTATAACAATTACCCGTCGCACCGCTAGATAGGAAGGAATGATTCTTACTGTTTGCAGTTACTTCATTACGATCGCTAGGAAAACATACAATTATCTCGTGCAAAAAATGATTGATATGACAATATCAATAAAGTACATAGCAACACCTCACTAGCTTCCTTGATTAAGGGGAGATAAAGGATAAAACTTAGAAGGCGAAAAGCTGGTGGAGTTTGAAGCTGATAAAATTTATATCTCACTGAATCAAGAACCGCTATAGATCTAAGAGAATGCCTTTGAAAGCCTGCCTTTCTATTAGCCTGACGACTAAAGTCGCGGGTACATAGAGAAGGCCAGTCCTCGATGGTCGATGCAGGTTACTGAAAACCTTGATTCCATTGAGCCTGCGATGGTGGACTTGATTTGCGTGGTAGCAATTTTAACAGCTGAATACTTTCAAATGTCCTCTAATGTGGTAGGTGAAAGAAAGAGTAGTGATCGAATTCGTAATAATATGAACTCTACGACAGGGATTCAGTAAAAGTCCGGGTAATTACTGATAGTTTATGTTTCCTTTATGATCTCCCCGATATTATTAAGGGACTATATAGCGGTTCTCTCGGCGTCAAGTACGTCGAGATATCTGTAACGCTTATTCATCAAGGCTTTTGCTGTGCTGTATCCGATCGGGAACCGCTCTATCGGTATGTAGGTGAATCAATTACAGCTTAGTGGTGCAGAAAATTTTTCAGTATCAATTTCTTCAGCATCAAAATTAGCGGATGTACCATGCTTGCAAGTGAACAATTTGGTATTCCTGGGGGTGGAACAGTTTAATCCCCCGTAGTGTCATGCTCCCTGATACCCTAGAAACCAGCTTTACTTCCCTTGATCGTAAAACTGGACCAGAACCATGGATATGGATCTAAGCGACCTCTACTACTTTTTTGACTGCTGCCTGGGGCACTGGAGTATTGAGCGCACTTACCACTACCTCACCCACCAGCAGGTGGAGCGATCGCATACAGACTTCGATGTGGAAGCCATTACCGATATCCAGCGACGCCAGGTGCTAGCCGATAACCACTACCCCTCCGTCGACCGGCTCGATCAACTACCGGGGTTTCAACTGCGGTTCCACACTGTTTCTGAAGCCGGTGAGGAGGTCACCCAGGCCCTGCGGGCGGTGTTTATTCCCAAGCAGCAACAGGGCACTCTATTGATGGGTGATTATCTACGGGATCTGGCCTATGAAGAGGCCCGGCCGATCATCTCTAGTTTTAGCTATAACTCCCAAAATCGGGAACTGCTCATGATCACCCCCTATACCCAGGTGGTTGCCGTTGACTCCATTACCCTGATTAACCCTAACTTGCGGATTCGACGCATTCTCAACTATCAGCGGCCAGACCCAGATGGGCCGCTGGACACTCTGCGCCTGGTGGGATTTGGGGTAGAGCAAAAGGTTCCGTAACTCCGCTGGACAGGCCCTCTTGGTTAGGGCAATGGCATAACTTATAGCTGGTGAGTTCGCCTGGCATTGAACATTGAGAGGCAGTTTAATGAGCAAAAATTAGGGAAAACTAATCCGACTAGGACCGTCTTTTATTATAATAGGCGACGACCAGAAGGAGGTTCCATGGTACTTGTTGATCGCACCAAACCCAATCGCCAACCCTCCAAACCCTTTCAGGTCATGGGCTTACCGGTGCACTTGTATGCCGACTATGGCGGCTGGCTACTGGATCGGTACCACCAGGGCTGGGGTAGCCATGTGGTCACCCTGAATGCGGAAATGGCCATGCAGGCGGATGAAAATCCGGAACTGCGCCAAATTATTTTAGCGGCGGACCTGGTGATTCCCGATGGGGCTGGGGTGGTGCTGTATTTTCGAACCCAGAATCGTCGAGTTGCCCGCATGCCAGGTATTGAACTAGCGGCCAACCTACTGTCGCGACTCTCCGCCAGTGAAACTGCTTTTTTCTACGGTGGAGTGCCAGGGGTGGTGGATCAGGCCGCCATCTATTGGCAACGTCAGGGTATGGCGGCAACCATTGTGGGTACCCAGCATGGTTTTTTGTCCACCCTTGACCAACCCGAACTTCTGGAACGGTTGGTGACCCTGCAGCCCAGTGTGATTTTGGTAGGATTGGGGGTACATCGTCAGGAGATTTGGATCCGTGATCATCGTCATCTTTGTCCCCACAGTATCTGGATTGGGGTAGGGGGCAGTTTTGATATCTGGGCTGGGGTAAAAAAACGAGCACCCCAGTGGATGTGTCGATACCAACTGGAGTGGCTTTACCGTCTCTACCAAGAACCCTGGCGGTGGCGGCGGATGCTGGCCCTTCCCCAGTTTGTTTGGCGGTCGCTGACCTACAAATCCTAACCACCGTTAGCTAGCAGAAGCCAGGAAGAAGTGCCGAGTTCCTCTTGACTTCTGAGTGCTGGCTCCCGGCTGTTAACGCCCCGTCATTAACTCCAGATCAAATAATATCTGGGATGTTTTTGCCATAGCAGTTACCGCAGGAAACTGCTACAAACCCATAACACCAGGCAGGTGAAGGCGGCGGCCACGACATCGGGGGTGAGCCAAGCTGGGAGTACTCCCTGGCTGACCAGCAGCTGGGCCAGCAGGGCACCTAATACCATGCCCAGCACTAGGCCACCGATGGTGAGCAGTACCGATCGCCAAAACCGATATTCCTTGCGATTAAGGAAATAAATAGCGGCCGCAATGGCCACCGCTAGGCCTAGGGAGGGGGCATAGAGGGTGAGAAGGGTAAGACTTGTAAAGGTCAGTGCAGGCCAAAGAGCCCCTTGGCGACGGGGGGTCTCTACCAGATCGTTGAGCCATTGGGGCCGAGGCAATTTTGGGGACGGTCGAGGGACGGGGGACGGCTCAGGTGTGTTCTCGGCGAAGCGGATGCGATCGGGTACCTTAATCTTGCCCTCCTGTCGCAGCCGTAGACGCTCCATTAAAATGGCATCGTAGGCCGCCTCAATCGCCGCCTTTTGCTTTGACTCTCCGCCACAGTTCTCCACCAGGCGATCTCGGGCTGCCTGAATGTCTTCAAAACTAGAGGCCTCGGTTAAACCCAGAAGCTCGTAAGAATTTTGTTCGCTCACGGTAATCCCCCCAGATTGCCAACGGTCACCCTCACCCTGCCTCAATAGAATAGCTTTATAGCAAGAATAGCTTTATAACAGTGGCCAATCCGGTTAGGCCATTTATCATGGGCTGAAATCCAGGGCCTAACCTAGTGTTCTACGCTAAGTGACGCCAGCTACACTTTTAAAAACCAAAGAATAAAACCAAAGGGTAAATTTACTTAAGTTCCAGTGTAACCAGGGACCTCCCAAATGGGAACCACCAACGCCCATGAAAGTCCCCGTTCCCCTTGTTTCCCCCATGCCCACTCCCGATTCCTATCCCCTTACCCCCGCGGACATGACCCCAGTTGCAACGATGGCGGTTGACCGAGAGGCCATCCTAGCGGATCTGTACCGCAGTCTACGCCCAGGGCAGCGGGCCCTAGCGGACTGGCGAGGGGGTAGACTGGCGGTATCGGCGGTGCCCGGGGCGGGTAAGTCCACTGGTATGGCGGCGGCGGCGGCGATCGCCATTGTTCGCCACGGACTACACCTTAACCGCCAGTTAGTGCTGGTCACCCTTACTCGCTCCGCCGCCGCTAATCTGAAAGCCAAGGTACGAAGCCATCTGCGACGGCTAGACTGGCCGCAAACCAGCTTTAGTGTCTCCACCTTGCACGGACTGGCCCTGACCATCGCTACCCGTAACCCCGAACTGTCCAACCTCACCCTGGAAACCCTCACCCTGGTTTCCCCGAGTCAAAATAGCCGGCTACTGCGCCGGGTGGTGGAGCAGTGGTGGGCCAGCCACGGCGAATGGCACGAGGATCTGATTGCTGGCCGCCAGTTTGACGGCGAGGAAACTGAACGGTTGCGGCGGCAGTCGGTGCTGCGCACCGAGGTGTTGCCCAACCTGGCCCACACCGCTATTCGGGAAGCCAAGAGCTCCGGCCTGCAACCGTCAGACCTGAACGCCCTGGCGCAAGCCGAAGCCCAGGGGGTAGGCTATCGGGTGTTGACCCTGGCGGCGGGGCTTTACAGCGAATACCAGGCCCTGCTTACCCAGCAGGGGTTGATCGACTACGACGATATGATTCTGGCCGCCCTGCGCAGTCTGGAGGATGACCAGACTCGACGGTTTTGGCAAAGTCGGGTGTTCGCGGTATTTGAGGACGAGGCCCAGGACTCCTCCCCTCTGCAGAGCCAGCTACTCACTCTACTGGCCCAGGATCCGGACCACCCCGAAGCCTCCCCCAATCTGGTGCGAGTGGGGGATCCTAACCAGGCGATCAACTCCACCTTTACCCCCGCCGACCCGGTGTTTTTCAATCAGTTTTGCGATCGCTGCCAGGCCCACCAGCGCCTGGTCACCATGGATCGGGCGGGCCGCAGCAGCCCCCTGATCATGGCGGCGGCCAACCACCTACTGACCTGGGTCAACCAGGCCCAGCTAGCCGGGCCAGAGGTTCCCTTTCGGATCCAAACCATCCAGTCGGTATACCCGGGCGACCCACAGCTGGACGCCAACCCCGCTCCCCTGGGGGCCGGGGTAGAACTGGTGACGTCACCGACACCAGCGGCTGCCCTGGTCGCCCTGGCGGCCCGGATCGCCAGCCTTTACCAGGAAGATCCCCAGGTCAGCCTGGCTGTGTTGGTACGGGAGGCCCGCCAGGGCCAGTACGTGACTCAACACTTGCGACAACCGGAACGGGTAGGGGTGGATCTGGCAGCCCTGGGACTGAGGCTATACGACGTCGGCGAGCAGGACCGCCAAATCCAGGTGCCGGAGGAGATGCTCGCTCTGCTACGGTTTATTCAACGGCCCCACTCCCCCACCCAACTCAAGGCCGCCCTGCGGATTTTGGTGGATCGCCGCCGGGTGCCCAGCCAGGACCTGGATGCCCTGGCCCTGGCCCCAGAGCAATTTCTCTACCCGGGGCCCCTGGATACCCTGCCCCAGTCGCAGGCGGCCCAGACCGCCCAGCGCTATTGTCTAAGTTTGCTGCGATCGCGGCTGGAATTGCCCCCCTACAGCCTGTTTTCCTTCATCGGCCTGACCCTGGGCTACAACCAAAGTGAACTGGCCACTGCTGATAAGCTGGCCGCCCGGGTTAACCAACAACTGCGGATAGATAATAGCCTAGCCGCCACCGTAGGGGTACTGCAAGATATGCTCAGTGAGGAGCGGTTTAGCGCCGTGGAAACGGAGGATACCGATGCCCTCTACACCCGGCCTGGCCAGGTTACCATCCTAACCATGCACCGGGCCAAGGGGTTAGACTGGGATGGGGTCTTCCTGCCCTTCCTGCAGGAGAAAACTATTCCTGGTCAACTGTGGGTTCCCCCTCCGGCGGAATTTCTCGGGGACTTCACCCTGGCTGAGGTGGCCCGGGCTCAGATTCGCAGCTATGTTCACCAGGGGGCTGGGCACCTGCCGGATGGGCTTAGCGCCTGGCAGCAGGCTAAGCATCTCAAGGTGGCGGAAGAATATCGCCTGCTCTATGTGGCCATGACCCGGGCCAAACGCCTATTGTGGATGTCGGCGGAGCAGCAGGCCCCCTTTACCTGGAGCAAACCGGAGGCACTGCAACCAGCTCGCCCCTGCCCGGCTTGGCCAGCTCTGCAAGACTGGCGGCAGAGCGTGGAGGGTTGATCGGTCCTTGAGAGCGGTTAGGGGGGCTATCCACCGGTTAAATTGGCTTACCCTCTGCGGCATAACCTGTCAAAAACCTATAAATTAGTAAATGAAACTCAACATAATTAGCCGGGATGCCCTGCCTATCAGGATCCCCTCTGATTCATATATGCATCCTATAGCTAGACACCACTAGAAAAAGGCGAGGCCACCCCATGCGGGTATTACTGATGACTGGTAAAGGCGGCGTTGGCAAAACCTCCGTAGCGGCGGCCACGGGCATGCGTTGTGCGGAGTTAGGTTATAAAACTCTGGTGCTAAGCACGGACCCGGCCCATTCCCTGGCGGATAGTTTTGACCTGGATCTGGGCCACGATCCCCGGGCCGTGCAACCCAACCTCTGGGGAGCGGAGCTAGACGCCCTACTAGAACTGGAGGGCAACTGGGGATCGGTGAAGCGCTACATTACGAACGTATTGCAAGCTCGGGGTCTGGAGGGAATCGAGGCGGAAGAGTTGGCGATTTTACCCGGTATGGATGAAATTTTCAGTCTGGTGCGGATGAAGCGCCATCACGACGAGGGGGAATACGATGTGCTGATCATCGACTCCGCCCCCACGGGTACCGCCCTGCGGCTGCTCAGCCTGCCGGAGGTGGCAGGCTGGTATATGCGCAAACTCTACAAACCTTTCCAGGCGGTGTCGGAGGCCCTGCGCCCCCTGGTGGAGCCCCTGTTCCGCCCAGTGGCGGGGTTTTCCCTACCCACCAAGGAGGTGATGGATGCCCCCTACGAGTTCTACGAGCAGCTCATTGCTCTCGAAAAGGTACTCACCGACCCTGGCACCACCTCGGTGCGCCTGGTTACCAACCCTGAAAAAATGGTAATTAAGGAGTCCCTGAGGGCCCATGCCTACCTCAGCCTCTACAACGTAGGCACCGACCTGGTAATCGCCAACCGCATTATTCCGGAGGCAGTTCAGGATCCCTTCTTCCAGCGGATGAAGGAAAAGCAGCAGCAGTATAAACAGGAAATCCATGATAATTTTCGCCCCCTACCGGTGAAGGAAATTCCCCTGTTTGCCGATGAAATGTGTGGGCTAGAGGCGCTGCGTCGCCTTAAACAGACCCTCTACGGCGAGGAAGACCCCACCCAGGTCTACTACAAAGAAACCACCCTGCGGGTGGTGCAGGATAATAACCAGTACAGCCTGGAGGTCTACCTGCCAGGGATTGCTAAGGATAAAATTGAACTCAGCAAATCCGCCGATGAACTGAATATCCGGATTGGCAACCACCGCCGCAACCTGGTGCTGCCCCAGGCCCTGGCCGCCATGGAACCGGCCGGTGCCAAAATGGAGGATGACTACCTGAAGATTCGCTTTGGTACCCTAGGTTAGGTGTTCCAGGGGTGAGTGGTCGGAGTCTGGGTCGGCTGTTAACCTTGAGCATGGTTCCTATGGCAGAGGGTGGAGGGAATGGTCTATGATTGTGTTCACCTTCTCTATGCTCCCGATAACCCCATGGATGTGATGGACTTCTTCCGGCTCAGCGCCGGCCAATGGCACTCCCAGCGCACCACCCACCACCTACCCTTTCGACGGGCGGAATTGGGGGGTTCCATCATTGCGGTGAAAGCTCTGGAGCAGGGTCACCCCAGTGTAGTGGAAATTTGCCAGCTCCACGGTGTGGACCCAGCCCTGGCGGTGGGAGGGGCTCTGGTCACTTGGGAGGGCTCCATGGCCTGGGACCGGGAGGATGAAAACCATTCTGGTAATACGGTATTCGCCCTGGTGCCCGATCTCGATCAGCCGAGTCAGGGGCAACTCCTGCGGGAACGGGGCTATGCGGAAATCGTCCCGGTGATTGGCCGCTACGAAATTGATGGTGACCAGGGACTGGTGCTGACCACCGAGTATGAGACCATGAGCTCGGTGGAGCGGTTCTGGTTTGCTAACCCCAACCTGCGGTTGCGCACCAGTGTGGTGAAGCGGTTTGGTGGCTTTAATACCGCCTCCTTTTGTGCCGAAACCAGAATTCTGGCCCCTACCCCCCCGGCGGAGTCATCGAACCCTCCAGTTCCCACCGTGCTATCGGCCTTTGGTTGGTGAGCCTGGTAAAACAAAATCACTAGCGATCTCCCTAAGTCAAATCGGCAAACACCTCCCGAACCGCCGGGTGCACCAACTTTCCCCCAGCCACATTCAACCCCTGGGCCAGCCCGCCATCCTCCGCCAGGGCCCTCTCCACCCCCCGGGCCAGTTTCTGCACGTAGGGAGCCGTAGCATTGCTCAGGGCTTGGGTGGCGCTCCAGGGAACCGCCCCGGGCATGTTGGGCACCCCAAAGTGCACCACCCCGGCGTAGGAGTAGGTTGGCTGACTATGGCTGGTGGGCCTCAGGGTTTCGATGCAGCCCCCTGATCCACCGCCACGTCAATGATTACCGAGCCTGGCTGCATGGCGGCCACCAGGGCCTCACTGACCAGGATAGGAGCGCGGCGGCCCGGTACCAGCACCGCCCCAATTAACAGGTCAGCCTGGGGCACCGACGTAGCAATTTGACTAGCACTGCTGTAGAGCAGTTCCACCCGGGAGCCAAACAGGGTTTCCAGCTCCGCCAGACGCTCCACGTTTAGATCGATGATCTGCACCCGGGCCCCCAGACCCACCGCCACTTTGGCGGCCTCGGTGCCCACCACCCCACCACCCAAGATCACCACCAGCCCGGGGGCCACCCCCGGCAGCCCCCCTAATAAGACCCCCCGCCCCCCCTGTTGGCGCTCCAGATAACGGGCGCCAAACTGCACCGATAGCCGGCCGGCAATCACACTCATGGGGGTAAGCAGGGGTAACCGCCTCTGGGGGTTGGTGACGGTCTCGTAGGCGATCGCGGTGGTGCCCCTGGCTAGCAGGGCCTCGGTCAGTGATCGCTCCGCCGCCAGGTGCAGGTAGGTAAATAACACCAGATCCGGCCGCAGGTAGGGGTACTCCGAGGGCTGGGGTTCCTTCACCTTGACCACCAACTGGGCTTGCCAGGCCAGGGCTGGGGACTCCACCAGGGTGGCCCCAGCTTGTTGGTAGTCTCCATCCGTAAAGCCCGACCCCAACCCCGCTCCGGTTTCCACCACCACGCCATGGCCCTGTTGACAGAGGGTATGCACCACCGCCGGGGTAAGACCGACCCGAAATTCCTGGTCCTTAATTTCCTTGGGGATGCCAATCTGCATAGGTTAAATCCTGTAAAGGAATAGTGGTTCAAAACTCCGAACCGCGCCTTCGCCCTCGGTTTAGCTACTGTCTATTGTCCCTTGCCCGGGTGGGTTACAACTTAAGGATTCCGGTATACCCTTAAAAAATAAAAAAACAGGGTAACCCCCCAACCTTTGGTCGCCGTTGCCTGGGGTCAATCCCTTGGCCAGCGGTGCTGAGGTTTATCACTTCAGTTACTCAAGTGTACCCAGACCCGATTCCTTAGCGTTGGTTTTATTCTCCATGGTCAACCCCTCCGATGCCCTAGATCCAACCCCGCTACCCCCGGCAAGGGGGACCCTTAAGCCGATTTCCTTTCAAATTGGGATGGGGGTAGCCAGTCCCCAGCCTACCGATCATCGGCCAGGCATTCCCTTAGGGTTGGGTTCCCAGACTACAGCGATGCCCAAGTTGCCCAAGCCCAAGCGACCGGTGTTTAGTCGCCACCGCCATGACGCTAACCCGGCCCTGGCCCTGAAGGTGTTGGAGGATATTCAGGTGGCGATCTCCGCCTGGCACAATGAATTAAGGCAAACCCTGGAACAGATTCAATCCCTCTACCTGGAGGGACCTATTGTGGACGGTTGGTTACAGCCCATGGCAGTCTCTCCCAACGCCTCTGAAGATACCGCTAGTCTACTCCGTCACGGTGATCCAGATGCCATTGCTGATTACATTAATCGCCTCCCTCAGGGTAGGGAGGTCCCCCTGGCCCCCTCGACCTACCAGCTCTGTAGTCTCGATGCGGATGGCCAGGTGCAGTGTCTACCCTGTCCGGCGGAGCAGTTGTCGACCCTGAGTCAGGCGATCGCGCGCCACCAGCGGTTACGCCAATTGTTAGACCAAAAGCACTATCTGGAGGCTAAGCTAAAACGATCGGTGGACGTACTGAGCCACAGCCGTGATAGCCTGGACATCCAGCCCCTATAGGCTGATCACTGCTACCCTATAACCTGGGGTGAGTTATTTTCCCTGCCTGACCAATGATAGCCAAGTCCATCCTTGCCGTTCTTCGTCGAGAACTACACAGCTACTTTTTCTCCCCGCTGTCCTATCTGATTGCTGGGGTGTTTTGGCTGCTGGGAGGCTTCTTTTTGGTAGTGATTCTACTCGGCCCCCAGGGGATTATTGCCCAGGCTGCCATGGCAGATCAGGCAGTCCAGATGGGGTTGCCCCCTTCTCCTCCCCTGGATGTGGCCTACGAATTCAATAAGGCCTACGTTGGTCTCCTGGGCTCACTTTCGATGTTTATCCTGCCGATGTTGTCCATGGGGCTCTATGCCGACGAACGCAAACAAGGCACTCTGGAGCTGTTGGCCACCTCTCCTCTGCCCAATTGGGCGGTGGCCCTGGGCAAACTGCTGGCGGTAATCCTCTTCTACATCGGCTTGATTCTGCCCCTGATGGTCTGTCAGTCGGTGGCCCTGGGGGCCGCTTCTCCCTCCACTAGCTCCGTGGGCTTTGGCCTTGCCCACCTGGGGTTAGTGCTAATGGCCGCTAGCATTCTGGCCCTGGGCATGTTTATTTCCTCCCTGACGGAGAGTACGGTGTTAGCGGCGATTATGACCTTTGCCCTGATCCTGTTGCTGTGGCTGATCGATGCCATTGCCCAGGTCATTCCCGGCCCCCTCGGCCAGGCCCTCGGCCATCTGTCCCTGCTGCGTCACTTTACGGACTTCACGGAGGGAATTTTTGATAGCAGTAGCCTGGTGATGTTTTTATCCTTTATGGTTTTGGGCCTTTATCTGACGGCTCAATCCGTTGAAGCTCTGAGGTTTCAGCGGTCTTGATGGCGAGTAGAAGGGAGAACCGATGAAAAAGGGAATCGTCAGGTCATTAAAGTATCTATCCCTGCCAGGGTTGGCCCTAGTTACAGCGGGCTTGTTGGTGGGGTTACTGCAGGGTTGGGGTTTCCTATCCCTGGGGCTATTGGTGGGGGGGCTGGGGTTGCTGGTGGGGGGCCTTAGCCTCAGTGACTATGGTCGAGATCGCTTCTGGTCCCAGCGGTCTACCGAGGCTGGCGCCAATGCGCTGATCTCGACCCTGGCGGTGCTGGTGATCTTGGGGTTAATTAACTTGTTGGCAGTCCGTTATAACAGCCGGGTTGACCTCACGGAAAATCAATTGTTTACCTTAGCTCCCCAGTCTCAGCAGGTGGTGCAGTCCTTAACCGCTCCTGCTCAGGCGGTGATCTTTGATGCTAATCCAAATCCCCAGGACCGCCAGCTGCTAGAGAGCTACCGCCAGGCGGGGGATAAGTTTTCCTTTGAGTACGTTAACCCCTACGATGACCCCAAACGAGCCCAGGAGTTTGGCGCTACCCAGGCTGGCGCAGTATTTCTAAAGCAGGGACAGCAGCGGCGTCAGTTGCAGGTGCTGAGCCCCAGCGATCGCCTCTCCGAGCGCACCCTCACCAATGCCCTCGACCAGTTGACTCAAACCGGTAGCCTGCGGGCCTATTTCACCCAAGGCCACCAGGAGTTCCCCATCGATGGCAGCAAGACCGGTCTAGAGCAGGCGGCCAACGCCCTAAGGGAGAAAAGCTTTACGGTGGAGCCCCTCGACCTGGCCCAAACCTCAACGGTGCCCGAAGATGCCAACGTGGTGATCGTGGCGGGGCCAGCAGCGGAGTTCTTTGATAACGAAGTCAAGGCCCTATCCACCTACCTGGAGGCGGGGGGTAGTTTGCTATTGATGATTGACCCCCGCACCAGTCCCAACCTCGATAGCCTGCTAGATAGCTGGGGGGTGAGCCTGGATAACCGTATTGTTTTAGATACCTCTGGCTCTGGTCAACTGGTGGGGCTGGGGCCAGCAGCACCGCTGGTGACGGATTACGGTGACCACCCCATTACCCGAGACTTTGGCACCGGTCGGTCCTTCTTTCCCCTGGTGCGCCCCATTAATGTGGAAACAATGGCGGGGGTGACGGCGGAGCCGATCCTGCGCAGTAACCCCCAAAGTCGGGCTGAAGCTCTCTCTGCTGAGGGGGAGCTGCAATTTAACCAGGACGCTCCCCCCAGTGGCCCCTACACCCTGGGGGTAGCCCTCAGCCGGCCGGTGGGGGAAGGGGCAGCCCCCCAGGTTGATGAAGATGGGGAGCCCACTGGGCCCCAGGCTCGGCTGGTGGTGATTGGCAATTCTACCTTTGCCACCGATGGCCTATTTGAGCAACAACTAAATGGCGATGTTTTCCTCAACGCCGTTAGCTGGCTCAGCCAGAAGGATGACGCCACCCTCTCCATTCGCCCCCGACAGGTGACCAACCGTCGCATTGTGATGACGGTACAGCAGCAGGTTGGCCTGGGGGTCTTTGCCCTGCTGGTTCTCCCCCTGGTGGGGTTAGTCATGGCCCTGTTACTGTGGCTGAAACGCCGTTAAGAGTCTAGCTTTTCCTAGTTCTAACTTTCTTCATCAATCGCGTTCCCTTCTCCACTGCCTCCCATGATTTGGATTAATGAGCAAATTGACCCCTCCGGCCTGATCTACTCCTGTATTGCCTGTGTGGATGCGGACCAGGCTCAGGCCTGTCACCAGTCCTTCCAGGCGAACCTGACGGAGGATCAACGTCAGTCTGGTTGGCTGGCCCGTCTGCGCACCGTAGAGTCCTGGGACGACGTGCCGGTTAACGCCCTGAAGCTGAGTTAACTGGCATTCTTCTAGGCCTGGGTCTGCCGCCAGCGCCACCTCTGGTCCAGTAGGGTTTTGCTTAACACCCGGACTGGCTCAGAGGTTTCCCCAGAGAATAGCGCAAAGTCGATGGGCCCCCAGGTTTTTTCCGCCTGCTCCGCCAGGCGGAGGAGAAAGGGGTCATCCAGGGCAATGCGATGATCCAGCCGCAGGGTCAGGAGGGGCAACCCTTGGTGCCCTGCCCGGGACACAATGCCCCAGTCGTACTGATCGAGCATGGTCTGGAGGGATGCCCCCGTAGACTGCCGAAAGGTTTGCAATTGCAACTGCTTCTGTTTTAACTCCTGGGACAGTTGGTGATTGCTGGGAATCATGTCCTTCTCCATGGTGGACGGTGAACTGAGGGAGCCATAACACCAAGGTCTGCCCTGCTAGGGTTGGCTAGGGCTATAATCCTTGCCTTGACCTTAAACCCTACCCTGAGTTTAATTGGCCCCACCCAAGATAAAGGTAAAAACTTTCTGTGACCCTGGCGGCTATAACACTTCGTTGCAGGACTATACCCAAGGTAATAAATAAGGTGGAAAATAGGGATGGAGGTTGGTTTAAATCGCTTCCCGTGGAGATCGCAGCAGGAGGTCAAACCGATGCTGAGACTAGTACTAAATTACCATGACATGCTTTATTTGCTCACCGAACTGGGGCTGCTGGGGCTGGTGTTAATTTTTTGCTGGGTGTTACCCAAACCCGTACACCCCCAACGGCCCGCCTAGGGAATCCGATCGTCGGGCCAGGGAGCCTTTATTAACCTACAACCCAGGGGCAGACTATGTACCAAAAAATCCTCGTGGCCTTAGACAATAGCGTCGCCGCCGAGGCGGTGTTCAACGCGGCCCTGACCCTGGCCCAGGGGACAGGGGCCTGCTTACTACTCGTACACAGCCTCTCAGGGCAGGAGGAGGGCAGTCCCCTACCCCTGCCCAGTACCATGGACTCGATTTATTGGGCCCCGGGCAGTGAGGTTAACCTAGAGCTCTGGCACCAGGAGTGGGTGCGCTACGAGACGGAAAGTTTAGACCGGCTGCGGCAGTTTGCCCATCGGGCGGAGTCGGCCGGGGTAACCGGCGAGTTCCGCCAATTGGTGGGGGAGCCCGGCAAGGTGCTTTGCAAGGCGGCCCAGGCCTGGGGGGCAGACTTGGTGGTACTGGGCAACCGGGGCCGCAGCGGTCTATCCCAGGTTCTACTGGGCAGCGTTAGCAACTACACCATGCACCATGCTCCCTGTTCGGTGCTGGTGTTGAAGGGAAAGTCCCTGGAGAGGCCGGGGGATTTGCCAGCCTCAGCGGCGTAGCCGGAATTGTTGGTGGACCCGGTTTACGTCAAGTCTAGAAGATCTGGGGTACAAAGCTGCCGTGGAGTCCGTAGGGAATATGGTGGGGTAGCTTCAGCCGAGCCAGGGGGCCAGCAGCTAAATCCCGGCCATCCAGGATGACCACGTCGGAACACCGGCGATCGCCGGCGTAGACCATGGCAATTACCCAACCATCCTCCTCCCCTTCCCCCTGGGGCCGGGGCACAAACAGGGGTTCCCCCATAAAGCCGTGGGGGCCAGCACTCCACAGCTGGGTCTGGCGGCTTTGGGTATCGAACCTCAGAAGGGCCTGCAGGGGGGCATTGCCCTGGGAAGTGGCAGCGGTGCCCAGGTAGAGGTAGCGGTGGGGCCGCCCCAGCTGATCAGGGTGTAGGCTAGGAAACTCCACGCAGCGAGACAGCAGGGTTTCTGTTCGAGCAGTGCCCTGGTTTAGATCCAGGTGGAAGCGCCAGAGCTGACCCTCCGGTACCTGGTTGAAGTCGACGGTGGTGTAGTCGCCGCCCCCTGGCAATTGGGGAAACTCCCGATAGCACACCGAATCCACCACCACCTGACCCTCCGCCTCAAAGGCATTGGCGTGGTGGAAAACAAAACAGGGGTCGGTATCGATCACCTGGATCGGGGCCTGGCCATGACGCGGAATGAGAATTACCCGGGTAGACTGGCGCCGGTCGAAATGGAGACATTCCGCCGCCCCCTTGAACCCCAGCAGGTAGGGGAGGGGGGCAAAGCTGACGGGATTTTGAAAGAAGATCGCGTAGTTAGGGGTAAGGGCGAAATCATGGAGGAAGGCAAAGCCCGGCAAACTATGGCTGTGCTGGCTCACCAATTGACCATCCAGATCAAATTCGTAGAGGGTAATTTTGGTAGAGAGCCCCGGCTTGGCGGAAAACCCCACCAGCCGCGGGTCGCCATGGTGACCGGGATCGACTTTTGGATGGGCAGTGAAGGATCCCCCCGGCGGAATCAGACCGTCAAAGTCCTCCAGGCCAAGGGTATCCAGGGTGGCGGGATCAAGGCGGTGGGGCTGGGCGGCTTCCCAAAGGGCTAGCAGCTTACCCCCCCAGTAGATCACGTGGGTATTAGCAATATTCTTCAACCTCAGGTCAAAGACATTGGCCAGGGGCCCGCCGGGCTTTTGACTGCCAAATACCCCTCGGTAGAGGGGGCGTTGGGCGGCCTGCTCCGCCAGGTAGCCAGGGGTGCGAACATAGCGGTTCTGAAAGTAGGCCTGGCCCTGATGAAAGCGCAGGCTACAGACCATGCCATCCCCATCAAAGGGGTGCTTCACCGGCTGACCGTAGACCTCTAACTGGCCAGGCCCGTTGCGAAACAGGGTGCCTTGCAACTCAGTGGGGATGGTGCCCTCAAGGTCGGTGACGGGATAGCTATATTCCTCAGGCTGGGAGCGGTAGCCACTGCACCAGTCGGCCAGGGAATAGGTGGGGGTAGGGAGGGAGGTGGTGGTCATGGTTAGGAATTCGGTAAAGGGGTTAGGAGCAGGGACAGTTAGGGAGACTGGGTCGGCACCGGTTGGGACCGGTCCAGCCCCTCCAGAGGGGAAGGGGCGGTGGAGTCGCCCCCAGCCTCCCCTTGGGCGGAGACCGCCGGCAGCAAAAACACCAGGGGCAGAGGCAGGAGGGTGGTGAGGTTGGTCAGCAACACCAGTTGCCAGAGGTGGCCAAAGTCGGTTTCCGTCACCCCTAGCCAGTGGGTAACCAGGGCCCCTAGTTCGTGGGAAACCAGGCCCGCCAGGTTAACAATGGACATCAGCAGGGCAAACAGGGTAGCCTCGATGCCCGGTGGACAAAGTCGGGCCGAGAGCACCAGCACCGGCATGAAGGCAATTTGCCCCATCACCGTCAGGATTAAGCTATCCCCCAGGCTAAACCAGCGGTCGTCAATGCCCAGGCTGCGGTTGGCATGGGTGATTAAAATTAAGCTGGTCAGCCCCAACAGGCTGGACAACACCGTAGACCAGGCAAAAATAGAGCGGAAGGCCACGTCTCGCAAAAACCGCTGAAATACCCAGATACCAATCAGGGCCGCCAGGTTGCTGACCAGCCGCACCCGACCCAGAAACTCGGGCCCGAAGCCCAGATCGTTGGTGGTAAAGAAGAAGAAGGCGGCATCGGCGCTAGGGGTAGCCTGCCAGAGGAACAGGAAGAGGGCCGGCATCCAGATGGCCCGCTGGCGAATCGCTCCCCAGAGCTGGCTCACCTGATGTTTCACCAGGCCCCAGGTGGAGCGATCGCCGATCGGTTCCTCAGTAATCAGCCAGGCGGTTAGGGAAACAATCAGGGGAAAGCTGGCGGTGATTAAAAACAAGGTGCGGGTGGTGATCTGCTCCAGCAGGGCACCCCCCAGGTAGGCGGTGAACAGCCCCCCCACCGCCGAGGCCCCCCAGGTGAGGGACTGGAGGGTGCCAGCGGTGGCCTGGGATTCCCCCCGGGCTCGCTCCACCACCAGGGAGTCGACAATCACATCACTAACCGCCACCGACAGGGAACTCACGGTGATGGCGGCGATCGCCCCCCAGGCAGACTGCACCACCGTTCCCAGGGCTACCCAGGCAGCACAACCCACCAGGCCCGACAGCACCAGGTAGGGTCGGCGACGATAGCCGCCGATGGGCAACCCGTCCGACATAAAACCAAACAGGGGTTTAATCGTCCAGGGTAGGGCCGCCACCCCGGTGAGGGCGGCCACCGTCGCCGGACTGAGACCCAGATCATCCTTCAGGAAAAAGCTCACCGCCAGCCGAGCTAGGCCCAGAATACCCTGGACAACGTAAACCAATAAGATAGCTGCCAACTCGGCGGTCAGGGGCTGACCCTGGAGGAGGCGGGTCTCGATTAATCCCTTCATACCACTGGCGGGGGAGGAGGAAGCCATAGATGGGCGGCAATGTTAAGAAATGTCAACCGCTTTCCATCATAACCCCTGTAGGACGGACAAAGGGTGATACAACTAGGCAACAGGTTGGGGTATTATGCCGGGGATCGGCGGCGTGACCGGGGGTTCAGAGTTGCAGGACGAGGACAGGAAGTCATGAAGGGGATATTTGGGATGGGAGCGAGGCAGACCAGCGGAGTCCGTAGGAACGGTCGGCGGCTCGGGCAGTTTATCGGTTTATTTAGCCTTTGTCTGCTGCTGGTACTGGGCTGTGGCGGGCGTCCCCAGGTTGACCAATCGGCCTCGGGCCGGGATCGCATCACCCTGGGCACCACCCTTACCGCCCGCACCCTCGATCCCGCCGATGCCTACGAGACTTTCCCAGGAATTTTGCTCTACAATCTGGGCGATCGGCTCTACACCTATCGTCCCGGTAGCACTGAGCTGATTCCCCAGCTGGCCACCGAGTTGCCCACCGTCAGTAGCGATGGCCTCACTTATACCATTCCCCTGCGCACCGATGTCACCCTGCACGATGGCACCCCCTTCACCGCCGATGTGATGGCTTTTTCCCTACGGCGCTTCATGGAGAATGGTGGCCGCCCCGCCGCCCTGCTGACGGAGCGGGTGGCCGGAGTCAAGGCCAGCGGGGAGCATCAGCTGACCATTACCCTCAAGGCGCCTTTCGCCGCCTTTCCAGCTCTGCTCAGTTTCTCTGGCCTGACCCCGGTGTCCCCCCAGCAGTACGAAGTGGGGGCCGGTAAGTTTAAACCCGATGGTTTCGTGGGCACCGGTCCCTACCAACTGGCCAGTTTTAGCAGCGATGCCATTAAGTTGGACGTCAACCCCAACTATTGGGGCCCAGCCCCAGCCAACCAGGGCATTGATATTCAAATTTTCAGCAGCCCTGCCAATCTCTACAATAGCTTTAAGACCGGCGGCATTGACATTGCCTACCAGACCCTGGATCCAGAGCAAATCGCCAGCCTGCAACGGGAAGCCAGCGGTGGCGGTTGGCAGGTGATTGAGGCGGGTACCAATGTGATTAACTACATGGCCCTCAACCGCACCATCAAGCCCCTGGAGGATGTGCGGGTGCGCCAGGCGATCGCCGCCATGGTGGATCGCCCCCTACTGAAGGAACGGGTCTTCCAGGGCCAGGCGGAGCCCCTCTATAGCCTGATTCCCCCCAGTTTTGATGTGGCCGCCCCGGTCTTTAAGCAGGCCTACGGCGATGGCAACTTTGACCGGGCCAAGACCCTGCTCACCGAGGCGGGGTTTTCTGAGGCTAATCCCCTGACCATCGAGATCTGGTATCCCTCTGCCTCCACCACCCGCAGTATTGTGGCCAATACCCTGAAGCAGTCGATCGAAACCGCCCTGCCGGGTCTGGTCACCGTTAGTGTGCAAAACACCGAAGGGGCCACCCTCTGGAGCAACGTTGATAAGGGTATCTACCCCATCGTCCTGTCTAACTGGTACCCAGACTATTACGATCCAGACACCTTCCTGCAGCCCTTTTTGAGCTGTACCAAGGGAGATGAGGTCAGCGGCTGTAAAGAGGGTGCCTCCCGGGGCAATGGCTCGTTTTATTACAACCCCAAGGCTAATCAGTTGGTAACCCAGCAGCAGGGAGAATCGGACCCCCAGGCCCGCCGCCAACTCATTGCAGAGCTGCAGGATTTAGCGGCTACCGAGGTGCCCTACGTGCCCCTCTGGCAAAATCAGGACTACGCCTTTGCCCAGGCTGGGGTGACCGGCCTCGCCATTGAGCCCACCCAGCAATTGCTGCTCTGGCAAATCGGTCGTAACTAGGGCCTGGCGATGATTACCCTACTCACGGATTTTGGGACCGCAGACGCCTACGTGGGCATCATTAAGGGGGTGATCGCCAGCCGCTCTCCCACCACCCCCCTGATCGATCTGACCCACCACATCCCCCCCCAGGATCTGGAGGCGGCTCGCTTTCACCTGTTGAACGCCTTTCCCTACTTCCCCCGTGGGACGATTCATCTGGTGATAGTGGATCCAGGAGTAGGAAGCCAGCGTCGCCCGGTGGCCCTAAAGCTGGCGGGGGGGTACCTGGTGGGCCCCGATAATGGGGTGTTAAGTGGGGTTTGCGATCGCTACCCGGTACAACAGGCGGTCACCCTCGACCGACCCACCTACTGGCGCACCCCCAACCCCAGCCCAACCTTTCATGGTCGCGATATCTTCGCCCCCGTAGCGGGCTACCTGGCCACGGGCATTCCCCTTGGGGCCCTGGGTACTCCCATTAGCTCCGAATCCCTGGTGCGGATTGATATACCACCAGCTAAAATCAGCCCCAGAGGGCTGGAGGGCTATATCCAGACCATTGATTATTTTGGTAACGGCATCACCACCATTGCCGCTGAACACCTGGGCGATCGCCCTTGGCAGTTAGTCCTGGGGGCAACCTCCATTCCCCAGGCTACCACCTATGGTAGCGTCAGCCCCGATCAGCCCCTCGCCCTGGTGGGCAGCCATGGCTGGCTAGAAATTGCAGTTAACCAGGGCAATGCCCAGGTCCAACTGGGGTTTAACCGTTGGGACCGGGTCACTCTGCTGTGGACTTAACCTCTGGCCCTAGGGGGATGAGATATGGCGAATATAGTCCCCCAAATGACCAGGGGTAAGATTAATACCAATGGCGGACTTGATCAGGTAGGCGAAGGCAAAGAGGCTCACACTAATCAGCAGGTTTACCCCCAACAGCAAAACCATGGCGGTCAACCAGTTAATGGCAGCGGTCAGGGGCCTGGTGGTCTGTTGTCGAGGAGACCGACGCCGGTCTTTGCCCACAAAAAGGACGATAAAAAAACGACTGACCAGCAGATCAACATCCACCCGCAGATCGATAATTTTGGGGGCTGGCTGAGGTAGAGCTAGCTTAATCACTCGATGGATTTCACCCAATTGCTCGGCAGTTAGGGTAGCTCGAATTTCTGGGGCCATGGCCTCCAGGTAGGTGGTGGCGCTGCGACTTTGGTAGGGCGGCCCGCTCGCCCGAGTTGGGTCTAGAGAATAGGAGGATAGGTTGCTCATAAAAAAACGCGGCCTACGACGGCCTATAGGGTGAGAAAAGGGGGTTTGGGAATGAAGGCGGCCCCTAGGCCCAATCCGGCCAGGAGCAGGAGCCAACTACCCAATCGCCAGAAAAAACGGACCTGTGGCGGCAGCTGTTGCAGACCCTGGGTATAGTTGGCTAAAAGGGCAAACAGCAGCACGCTGGCCACCCAGAAGAGAATGATGCTGGCTGGCCAGAGACGATAGTCAAAATACTCAAGCCACAGGGGTGGCAGGATATTGAAAATAATCACTAGGCTAATTAAAACCGTCGACCAGACACTGGCCAGGAAAATGCCGGCCTGCCCGACCCAAACAACATAAACCGTGGTCAAAAAAGTACCGGCCCAAATCGGCCAGGGGGAGGCTAGACAGGCCAGGCACCAACCAAGGATTGCAAACCCTACACTAAGAGTTAGCAGTCGTGCAGTTAAGGCTAAGCCAGGGCGTAGAGGGGATAGACCCATGGGTGTGATGTGTTGTTTAAGGTAAACCGCCGGGATGTAGAGTTAGGGTACCCCCGTTATGGCTTACACCATCGCCCCTTAAGTGAATTTATCGTAGGCTTTTACCCGGGCCTCTGGGTCCATTGCTGGGGGTTAGGTTAGACTAGGACAATCATAGGTTGGGTGTTGGGTCGGTATCTGGGAACCCCTAGGGCATCGCCAGCCTAATTTATGGCCGCCGAGATTTCGCGAGTTTAGATGATCTATGGGAACAGGTTCCGTTGGTGATTTGGTGGTTGGCAAGGTGAGGCGCTATTTAAGAGCTACAGGACTGATCACCCTGCTTTGGTTTGGGTGTCAAGGTTTTTTGCCCCTTTCTACAGCCCTAGCCGATGCTAAGCCAGAGAAGGAGGAGCTCACCTACGGTCAACTCCTGGAGAAAATTGATCAGGGTCTGGTTGAGAAGGTCGATCTGGATCAGACTCGAGGTTTGGCCTATGTCCGTCTTGAGGGAGATGCATCGGATCAGCCCCCCCATCAGGTCATGCTATTTGCCAGCGATCGCAATCCCGAGTTGATTCGTCGTCTGCGTCAAAATGATGTTGATGTTGACATGCGGGACTCTTCTAATAACAGCGCCCTGGCCTGGCTGGCTACCAACTCACTGTTGGGGTTGATTTTGATTTTAGGTCTGCTGATGTTGCTGCGGCGGTCAGCGGCGGGAGCGGGCAACGCTATGAACTTTGGCCGGTCTAAGGCTCGCTTTCAAATGGAGGCTAAGACGGGGGTAGCCTTTGAGGATGTGGCTGGTATTGAGGAGGCCAAGGAAGAACTTCAGGAGGTGGTGTCCTTCCTCAAAAATCCCGAAAAGTTCACCGCTATCGGTGCCCGAATTCCCAAGGGGGTGCTGCTGGTGGGGCAACCGGGTACGGGAAAGACCCTGTTGGCCAAGGCGATCGCCGGTGAAGCAGGGGTCCCTTTCTTTAGTATTTCCGGCTCCGAGTTTGTCGAGATGTTTGTGGGGGTAGGGGCGTCCCGGGTGCGGGATTTGTTCCGCAAAGCCAAGGAAAGCGCCCCCTGCATTGTGTTCATCGATGAAATTGATGAGGTCGGTCGGCAACGGGGAGCGGGGATTGGCGGCGGTAACGACGAACGGGAGCAGACCCTGAATCAACTGCTCACGGAAATGGATGGCTTCGAGGGTAACAGCGGTGTGATCGTCATTGCCGCCACTAACCGCGTTGATGTCCTCGATAGCGCCCTACTGCGACCGGGCCGGTTTGATCGACAGGTGGTGGTGGACCTGCCCACCTACAATGGTCGTCTGTCGATTCTGGAGGTGCATGCCCGCAACAAGAAAATCGCCCCGGAGGTCTCCCTGCCGGTGATTGCCCGGCGTACCCCGGGGTTTTCCGGCGCCTCCCTGGCCAACCTATTAAACGAAGCGGCCATTCTCACCGCCCGTCGCCGCAAGGAAGCGATGACCATGCAGGAGGTGGAGGATGCCATGGACCGCATCACCATTGGACTCAGTCTCACCCCCCTGCTTGATAGCCGTCGCAAACGCATGACCGCCTACCACGAGGTGGGCCACGCCCTGCTCACCACCCTCCTCCAACATGCCGATGAGCTCAACAAGGTAACTATTATTCCCCGATCCGGCGGCATTGAGGGCTTTACCCAGTTCCTCCCTAATGAAGACACCATTGACAGCGGTCTTTACAGTCGCAATTGGCTACTAGATCGGATTACCGTATCCCTCGGTGGTTTGGCGGCGGAAGCCGAAGTGTTTGGCGATGACGAGACCTCGACGGGGGCCAGTAATGATATTCAACAGGTGACTAATCTGGCTCGCCAAATGGTTACCCTCTACGGTATGTCTGAACTGGGCCCGCTGGCCCTGGAGAGCATGGATAATCAGGTGTTTCTCGGGCGGAACCTGATGCCCCGCAGTGAGGTTTCGGAGGAGATGGCCAGCAAAATTGACGCTAAAGTCCGGGAAATTGCCCTCCGTTGTCTGGTCCAGGCTCGCCAAATTTTGCGTCAACATCGATCCTTAATCGATCAACTGGTGGATCTCCTGATGGAACGGGAAACCATAGATGGCGAGGAATTTCGCCAGATTGTGCGGCGATCCACTGAAATTCCCGCCAAGGCGATGGTCAAGTCGGTTTAAAAGGCTGCTGAAAAAGTCAGGAGAGTGTACCCTAGGTTATGGACAGCAGGATTTAGCTATAGCAGATTTCGTTTGAATGAAGTATACGGCGAGCCCCCCCAACCTTGGGGAGTTAAAGGGTGGATCTTAGCAGACAAAAATCTAGGGGGGCTGAAGCTGAGAAAAACTGTATCTCAGTGAATCGAGAACCGCTATATAGTTCCAGATGACCGGGTGAAAACGTGTCAGAATACTTATCCAATATTGGCTTTCATTGTTTGCATAGATCCTAAGCATTCTAGCCAAAACTATATTTTGACCAACCCTAAAAAAAACCGACAGACCTAAGTGGACCGTCGGTGAGTCTTGTGTTCCCTGTAGATGACTCGAATAAGGCTGAGTCACCCGTTAGTATGAGGCTAAGCGCAAAGAGTGCCTAGCGTTTCTCTCACAGCCGTAGGTGACATTGATCACATAGGGCAGTCGCCAGTCCAGTGAGGATAAGACTGGTAGCCCCTTTGTCAGTGTTTTGCCATTCCCTACCCAATCCTTTTCTAGGACTCAGTACTGCTCATGACCATCCTCCGTTTGACCGTTCCGAACATGGCCTGTGGCGCCTGTGCCGAAACCATCACCCAGACTATCCAGAGTTTAGACCCTACGGCTAAGGTCACCACTAACCTGGATACTAAGCTGGTGGAGATTAACGCCAATATTCACGAGGTTGCCATCATTGCCGCGATTAAAAAGGCGGGATATACGGTGCAGTTATAGACCGACCGGAGGGCTGGAGCGGCCCACGGGTAACCCCCAGTTGGCTCTGGATATGCAACTGGCGCCACAACTGGGGGCCGCTAATTTCCCCTGCCAGTAAGCGGTGATACTGATTAATCACCTCTATCACTTGTTCATGAGACTCCTGCAGAAACTCCAGGCGGAAGTGCCGGGCCCCAGCCTGGATCAACCGGTGGGCGTAGTCTGACCCGGTTTGGGCGACACCGTTAAATAGGGTATTACGGCAACCGGCATCGGCCTGCAGGGGATGTTCGACGCCCACCCGATCTCGTAAGGATACCTGGTGGCGTTCGCAGGGGCGACCGCAGTCTCGGAAGTCCTTGCCGCTGGAAAGAAAGGTGCAGAACACACAGTGCTCCATATGGAACAGGGGCATGTGCTGGTGCAGGGTGATTTCAAACCACTGGGGGGGAGCCATGGCCAGTAAATCCGCCAGCTGATCGATGTTGAGGTCGTAGGAGGCGGTTAGCCGTTCCAGACCGTAGCCCTCCATCAGGTGGGCAGCGGTGAGCGGGTTGGCGACATTGAAGGAAAAGTCCCCAATGCAGGGGTGGTCGGCAAAGTACTGGATCTGGTCGTAGTTGCGCACCAGGTAACCATCGGCGTGGGAACGCCGCACCTGTTCAAGAATATAGGTTTCCCCTGGCTTGCTAATGCGGGGGGGAGCGACCCAGAGAGTTTGGCTCCCATGGCGACGATGGCAACGGAACCAGTCGACGGTGTCCCGGTAGGTGGCGGGGTTTTCGGCCTCGTAGTAGATAATCTCCAGTCCCGCCGTCATCGCTGCCTCTAGCTGTCCCCGCTGGCGCACCAGGGCGGTTAACTGGGGAGCCGCTGCGGCCGCGACCGCCACTGGCGGCAGCAGTTGAGCGAGGGTTGCCCCCGATTGCAGTTGCCAGGCGGGGGGCTGGGCCCGCTGGGCCTGGAGTTGCTCCACCAGCGATCGCCGCAGTTGGTTCAGCTCCTTCAGGGGTAGCATCACCGGGGTAGTCAGGTGATTGGCCAGGTGCTTGAGGAAAAAGGGAGTCTGGCCTAAGCGCCCCAGCTGCTGTTCCAGGCGATCAGTGGTCAGGGGTTGGGAATGGGCCGCTACCAGGGGCGTGGTGGATTGGACCTCCACCCGATGGCCCCGATGGTCATCGCCGGTCACCCTCAGGAGTTGACCGACATCCCCATAGACCGCCAGGCTAAGGGGGCGACGGTGATGGGGTTGGGATCCGCGGAAGCTCTGCTGGAGGTCCTTTTCCAGGGCTGGATCACTGGTTTTCCAGAGCCGGTCCCCCACCTGGATGCGTTTTAGGTTAAGGCTTTGACGGCCAAACTGTAGCTCCACCTGCTCTCCTTGGGGGATAACATGGTAAATCCGCCCCCCTTGTTCCGCCGTCGGATCCCCCTGGTCAAAGGCTACTCCATCCCCCGCCTTGACCGGGGCCAGGGGCTGGAGCCAAACCCCCTGGGGGGTGACCCGGCTGACCTGGCCCAGGTAGACCCCCCGTTTCTTGCCAAAGCGACCATGGACCAGGGTCTGGTTATCCACCCCCTGCAACCACCCTGAGGAAAGCCCACGGGAGAAAGCCATGGCCAGCTCGTAGTGGGCCTGGGCCTCTACAGGGGAGAAGACCGTAGACTGGGCATACCGATCAAGGGCCTGGCGATAGGTGCGGGTGACGCTGGCGACGTATTCTGGGCTCTTGAGGCGGCCTTCGATTTTCAGGGAGCGGACACCGGTAGCGATCACCTCCGGTAGGACATCGATCCCGGCCAAGTCCTGGGGGCTGAGCAGGTAGCGGCGATCGCCCAAATCCTGAAGCTGGCCATCCACAATCAACTCGTAGGGGAGGCGGCAGGCCTGGGCGCATTCCCCCCGGTTAGCGGAGCGACCCCCCAGGGCCTCACTGGTCAAACACTGGCCGGAATAGGCCACGCAAAGGGCTCCATGGACAAACATTTCCAGGGGGAGAGTCAGGCTCTGGTGTTCCAGGTCCCTTTGCAGGCGGTGGATCTCCTTAATCGAACATTCCCGGGCCAACACCACCAGGTCGCACCCCAGGTCCCCGGCAAAGGCCACACCAGCCGCGCTGGTGATGGTCATTTGGGTGGAGGCATGGAGGGGAAAATCCGGGGAGATGTGACGAATTAATCGACAGAGGCCAAGATCTTGGACAATGGCGGCATCGACCCCGGCGGCGATAATGGGGCGTAGGATTTTTTCCATGGCCGGTAGTTCACCGGCAAACACCAAGGTATTGAGGGTGAGATAACCCTTCACCCCCCGCTGATGCAGAAAGCCCATCAGCTCTGGCAGATCGGTCAGGGTAAAATTATCCGCCCGCAACCGGGCATTACCGTGATCTAAACCAAAGTAAATGGCATCCGCGCCATTTTCAACCGCAGCCCTGGCACAGTCCCAATTGCCGGCCGGGGCCAATAGTTCGGGGAGGGAGACAGGGACCATGGGTAGCCAGGAGGGTAGGGAAGGAGGGCTGCAAGAGCCCTAATCTTCATCTTCTAAATCGAGGCTATCGTCGTCGTCATCCTCAAAGCTGTCATCGCCCCCCATCAGATCGGAGATTTCCTCACTCTCCGCCTCATCCGGGAAAATTTCCCCCGTGTCCCGACTGCGCAGGCGGCCAATCCGCTCCAGCCAGGCCAAAATCGACACATCACCGGGGGATGGCAGAATGGGCGCCTTGGCACTGCGGGGTACCTGTTGTATGGAGGGATTATAAATTTCTGAGCTCATGGGTATGGGGGTTGCCTAGAACTGAACGCGGTGGATTCTACTGATTCTAACAGGGCTGCAGCTGGCTGGAGATCGCTAGGGACTTAGCCAGCCGCCGTCGCCAGGATTTTTTCCGTTAGTTTTTCTGGTACTGGATCCAGGTGATCGTAGCTCCACTGGAAGAAGCCTACCCCCATGGTCAGAGATCGCAGCTCTAAAATCATAGTTTGCATTTCCGCCTGGGGCACGTAACCGCAGACCAGGTCCCACCCGGCCCAATCGGTTTTGCTATCGTAACCCAGAATTTGACCCCGCTTACCGCTAATCAATTTTAGGACGCTGGCAGTATAGAGATTAGGCACGGAAATCTCTACCCGGGTGATGGGTTCCAGCAGGGTGGGCTGACCGGTGGCCATGCCCTCCTGCATGGCGAGGCGAGCCGCCTGTTTGAAGGCCAGGTCAGAGCTGTCAACATTGTGGTAAGAACCATTGGTGAGGGTGACCGCTACATCCACCACCGGGAAACCCAAGGGCCCCTGGTGCAGAGACTCCCTTACCCCGGTTTCAACGCTGGGAATGTATTGTTTGGGCACCACTCCACCGACAATGGTGTCTTTAAAGATAAATCCATCCCCCCGGGGCAGGGGGTGAATGGACAGGTAAACATCCCCAAACTGGCCATGGCCACCGCTCTGGTGCTTGTAGCGACCATGCACCGACTCCACCCCCTGTCGAATGGTCTCCTTGTAGGGAACCTGGGGTAGGTGGCTGGTCATGGGTAGGTTGTATTTACGATGCAGGCGATCGATGGCCAGGTTGAGGTGGATATCCCCCTGCCCCCAAAGGATCACCTCATGGGTATCGCCGTGTTGTTCCCAGGTCAGGGAGGGGTCCTCCTCCAAAAGTTTAGTGATCGCCGCCGACAACTTTACCTCGTCACTGCGGTGGGCCGGCATGATCGCCAGGGCATAGACCGGATCAAGGCGGGGGGCATGGGGTAAAGGGGGGGGCGGAGCGGCACCGGTACCCAGGGTCTGGCCGGTTTGGGCATGATCCAAACGGGCAATAGCCACGATTTGGCCGGCTTTGGCTCGGGTCAGGTTGGTTTGTTGGTTGCCCATCAGGTCGTAGATACCCCCCAGGCGATCGCCGTTCAAACTATCTCCATCCTTCACCTCGCCCCGCCAGACTCGCACCAGGGAAAGCTTGCCCCCCTGGGGGGTATAGAAGGTTTTCAGCACCTGGACCAGGGGCTCGCCCTCGACAGCAATGCCCCGATGGTGGCGGGTTACCTCTGGGGCTGGAGCCTCCTTCGCCAGCGACTCCAGCAGGGGACGCACGCCGTAGTCCGCCTGGGCTACCCCTAAGAACACCGGCACAATCAAGTCAGCCCCCAACTCCAGGCGTAGATCCCGGACGATTTTCTCCTGGGGTGGCACCCGATCCTCCAGCAGATCCTCTAGCAGATGATCATCGTACTCCGCCAGGGCCTCTAGCATTTCTGCCCGAGCCGCCTGTTCCTCCGCCTGGAGGGAGGCGGGCAGGGGCACCAGATCTGCCGCGGCACCGGGGTGGTAGTGGAAAGCCTGCTCGGTCACCAGGTCGATAAAGCCTACCAGGTCTTGGTTTTGGCGGATGGGATACTGCTGGGGAATAATCGGTCGGGTCGACACCTGTTGGAGCGCCGCCAGTACCTCAGCAAAGCTACCATTGTCCCGGTCCAGTTTATTAATCCAGACCAGGTGGGGAATTTCCCAGCTATCGAGAAACTGCAGTAGGGGAGCCAGGGTGAGCACCCGACCGGGGTCCGCTTCGCAGACAATAATGGCCCCATCCACCCCCATGAGGGCATGGTTGGTCTCCTGCTGCAATTCCACCGAGCCTGGACAGTCAAGGAAGGTAAACTCAATGTCACTATAGCGGGTGCTAGCTACGTTCAGCTCCACCGTCATGTGGCGTTGGCGAGCTTCGGGGGTACTGTCCCCGACGCTATTGCCATCGGTGACGCTACCCTTGCGGGTGGTTGCCCCGGTAACGAATAAAATACTTTCCACCAGGGTAGTCTTGCCACTGCCATAGGTGCCCACCAGGGCAATGTTACGTCGTTCTGAGACGTCCCCTGAAATAGCATTCCCGGTCATGGTCAACTCCTTAATGCCCCTCGCGGCGGGTTAACAGGGTTCTAGGGGTAGGCCTTCGCCTACCGGTGGTGTGCCCTCCTAGAACCGGTCTAGCTTCCAGGTTAACCTGACCCCTCGGTCTTGCCTAAGCAGGTTCTAGAAAGTTCACTCGTTGACGTTTTGTGGGCAAGTTTTGCGTTATGTGTAGGTGGCTTTGGTCCTAGGTAGCCTGGTCGTCGGGTATGCTCTGTAGTTGTTGATAGGCGGCGGCAATGGTGGGTTTCCCCCGCAGGAACCCCAGATTAGCGCCAGGACAAAGGTGGGCCAGGGTCGCCTCACTGAAACGCTGCTTGAGGGCCTTCACCTGGGCCAGCTGACGGGGCCAATGAAAGGTTTTGGCCAGCCGCAGAGGCCGGGGCTGGCCCTGCTGATCGGGTAACAGATGGCGACCAGTAAACAGGACGCCGCCGTAGGCCTGGTGGTAGAGGCAGGCGGACCCGGGAGAATGGCCTGGGGTCCAAAGGGCTTCGGTGAGGGGGCTGAGGTGAAAGCTATGACGAAAGGGAATGGTGGGGGTTTGGGGCAGTAGATAGGCCTCCTGCTCCTGGATCACCACTTCACAACCAAAGGTCTTCTGAATTTTAGCCGCCTGTCCTAGCCCGCCTCGATGGCTAATGAATAGCCAACGAACTCCGCCCTGGGCCGTCAAAAAGTCCTGGGTGGTCTGGTCCCAAGGGGGGGCATCTACCAGAATATGGGCGGGATTCTCTGGGTTGGTGCGGTCAAGGATGCAATAGGCCGTACCCCCTTGGGTGTCACGATTGGGGGCAAAGGCAAAAATGGTTTCAAACAGACGGCGGGGAGGCTTAGTGGGACTGGCAGCCATGGTGATGTGCTGGAGGTAGGCGGACGATCTACGGCTGAACGAGAGATGTCTTGGAACAGGGGATGAGAACCTGGCAGGCTAGGGTGAAAACCTTCCGTAGTCCTCGAGGCGAGCTAGAGCGCCTGGCTAGTCTTGACTTGAACCGATCAACTCTGTCCTAAGCGTTCTGGCCAAAGCTATACTAGCTAATAGACGGGGGCAATCCCTAAATTCAGGTGCTGCTCTGACCTAACGTCGGGGTTTTATCAACTTTGTCATAGTTTATGGCTGTGGTTATATGACTTAAGGTGAGGAGAGATGGGCTGGGTCATCCCCGAATCAGGTTATGGCTCTAGCCTGGCAGAGGTGCGTCATGACCCCTATGTTTTTCGCTTGGATTGATTAGCCCTGTTCTAGGCCCTCTGACCAAAGCTGTAGGCGCTAGCCGGTAAAATTGCCTGGTTGAATTGTAGATGTTATTTTTCTGGCTACTGTTACTGCTCCTCAGTTGGTTGACCTTTGCGATGGTCAAACGCAATGTGGGCAAATTAACCCGTACTCCGGTCTGGTTACTCTGGCTGGTGATGATGATGCCGGCCCTGGTGGTGGCTACCTGGTCAGTGGTAAACCGAACGGGGGAGCCCTTGCCCCTGGGGGTATTACTAGCCCTGTTTATTGTTTGCCCGATAGTCTACTGGCTGTTGGTGCAGTGGGGGCGCCAGCCCGGATCCCCTTCCCTGGCGGCCCCTGCCCCTGCCAGTCTACCGGTTGAGTCTCTGGGTAAGGATAAGGAGGGCATCAAACCAGTTCTCAGACCCATTGACAAGGCTGAGGAGGCCGCCCTGAAGGATTGTTTTCCCTGGTCGGTATACTACCTGCAGAATATTGAATATAGACCCCAGGCGATGATCTGCCGAGGGCAGTTGCGGGCTGCTCCTACCCTGGCCTACGAAACGGTACGGGACAGGGTTCGACAACAGTTTGGCGATCGCTTCCTGGTGATTTTCCAGGAAGGACTGCAGGGTAAGCCGATCTTCGCCCTGGTGCCCAACCCCCAATTTCAAAGTGATCGCAGCTCTCCTCCTACTGCCCTAGCACGCCCAGGGCTAGCCCTGGGATTACTGTTAGCCACCCTATTTACCACCACGGCAGCGGGCACCTATCTGGCGGGCGTCACCGAAGGTCAACTTCAAGACAACCCCAACCTGATCTGGCAGGGCTTGCCCTACGCCCTCTCCCTGATGGTGATCCTGGGTTGCCATGAAATGGGCCATTACCTCACCGCCCGTCGCTACAACATGCGGGCGACTCTGCCCTATTTTCTTCCTGTCCCCTTTTTCCTGGGGACCTTTGGCGCCTTTATTCAACTGCGATCGCCGGTTCCCCACCGCCGCGCCCTCTTTGATGTTGGTATTGCTGGCCCCTTGGCCGGGTTAGTGGTGGCCCTACCTCTGCTCTGGTGGGGGCTGGGGGAGTCCACCCTGGTTTCCATGCCAGAGGATAGCTCCAGGTTGCTTAACTTTAATGCCTTTAATCCCACCATATCAATCCTAGTGGCCCTGGTGGCTAAGTTGGTGTTTACCGACAGCCTCACCCTAAACCAGGCGATTCATCTCCATCCCCTGGCCATTTCCGGCTGTTTGGGGTTGTTGGTCACCGCCCTTAACTTGATGCCCGTCGGCCAACTGGATGGTGGCCACATCGTCCATGCCATGTACGGTCAGCGCATGGCCAGTGTGGTCGGGCAAATTTCCCGGCTACTGGTGTTATTTCTGGCCTTCATTCACTCCGAGCTATTGATCTGGGCAATTTTACTGTTTTTCATTCCTGCTGTAGACGAGCCCGCCCTAAACGATGTCAGCGAGCTTGACGATCGCCGGGACCTCCTGGGTCTGCTGGCCCTGGCCCTGCTGGTGATGATTATCCTGCCCCTACCTCCACCCCTGGCCCAGTTGTTGTTCTAGCTCGCAATTTGCTCCATGTCCAAGGACTTAGATCTGACTGAATGGATCGCCGAAGTTCACCGCCTACAGCAGCAGGTGACCGAACTTCGCCAACAGCGGGATCAGGCTTACAACAGCGCCGCCAACTGGCAGCGGCTTTACGATCGGGAGGCCCAGCAGCGACGGCAGGACAGGGTAGCCCTGCCAACCCAACTGGCTGAAACGTCCCATCCCTCGCCCCCCATGACAACCCCTGGCAGCTTTCCCTCCCCAGACGAGCAGATCCAGACCCTCACGGTTGAGTGCCAGCAACTCCGTCAGGCCCTGGAGGCGGAACGCCAGGCCCATGAGCAAACCCGGCTGAGTTTGACCATGGCCCTGGCAGAAGCCCTAGATCAGTGGAAGCAACAAGCGCCATGACCCTAACCCAAACTATGCTGGGGGGGCTGCCGGGGGATCCCCTAACTGGCCTAGCCCAAGCGGATCAGATTTGGCAGCAGTATCGCAAGGATCTACCTCCACCCCCTGAGGTTATCCAGTCAGAGGCTGAGCCCCTGGGTCAGGTGGATTGGGATGTGATCATCGCCGGTGGCACCCTGGGGGTCATGCTAGCGGCTGCCCTGGCCCAGCGGGGCTGGCGGGTGGCTCTGGTGGAACGGGGTCAGCTGCGGGGTCGAGCCCAGGAGTGGAACATTTCCCGCCAGGAGCTAGGGGTGCTGGTGGAGATGGACCTGCTGACGGAGACGGAACTCCATCAGGTAATCGCCTCTAAATACAACCCAGCCCGGATTCAGTTCCTTGGCTACGATCCCATCTGGATGAGGGATGTGCTCAATGTCGGGGTTGATCCCGTTGCCCTGCTGGCCATCCTAAAGCAACGGTTCCTCTCGTTTGGGGGATACCTGCAGGAGCAAACCCCCTTTACCCGGGCCACCCTCCACCCCGACGGCGTCCGGGTACACACCAACCCTAACCCGCCCCTCTCCGGGCGGCTACTGGTGGATGCCATGGGCCACGGTTCCCCCCTGGTGCGGCAGGCGCGATCCGGACAGGTGCCTGAGGGCTTTTGCCTGGTGGTGGGCAGTTGTGCTGAAGGGTTTACCGCCAACCACAGCGGCGATCTGCTGGTATCCTTCACCCCCCTGCGGCACCAGTGTCAGTATTTTTGGGAAGCCTTTCCGGCGCGGGATGGCCGCACCACCTACCTGTTTACCTACCTGGATGGAGATCCACGCCGCTTCAGCCTGACCGATTTATTTGAGGAGTACTGGCAACTACTGCCGGAGTACCAGAACACTGCCCTTGAGCAGTTGGCTGTCAAACGAGCCCTGTTTGGAGTGTTTCCCTGCTACCGACGGAGCCCCCTGCGCTATCCCTGGGGTCGCACCCTGGCGGTAGGGGATAGTAGTGGCCATCAATCGCCCTTGAGTTTTGGTGGCTTTGGGGCGATGCTGCGGCACCTGCAACGGCTCACCCTTGGCATTGATGACGCCCTCACCTCGGATTGTTTAGGAGCGGGGCCCCTGGGGCTACTGCAACCCTACCAGCCTAACCTGGCGGTGACCTGGTTATTTCAGCGATCCATGGGCGTTGGAGTCGATCAGCAAATCCCCGAGCAGCAGATTAATACCCTGCTGGGTACGATTTTCACCGCCATGGCAGGCATGGGGGAAAATACCCTGAAACCCTTTCTGCAGGATGTGGTGCAATTCCCAGCTCTGGCTAAAACTCTTTTGATGACAGGGCTGAACCATCCTGGCCTGGTGGCTAAAATCATCCCCCAGGTAGGGCTACCCACCCTAATCACCTGGCTAACGGACTATGGACGTTTGGGGCTATACAACGGCATAGCCCCCTTGTTGGAGGAATTAGCCCAGAGGGACTTGTCCCTCCCTGCCCAGGCCCGCTACTACAGCCATCGTTGGCGCGATGCCCTACGCTATGGCAGCGGTCGAGATTATAACGGCTAGAACCTAGTCAGGGGGTAGGGGTCACCGGAGTGGTGGCAGCGGGCTGGTTTTGGCTGCGCAGGGCTTGCTGCTGTTGCTGTCGGAAATTGGCGGCCTCAGTGGCCATGCGGTTTTGATTCTGGTTGCTAAAGTCTGAGAGGCTCATGCCATTCATCAGCACCGCTCGATGAATCAGGTCAAAGGGAGATCCACTTTCCCCAAAGGCGCCACCACCGGCCTCAGCATTGTTAAAGCCCGTATTGGGATTCACTACGGGAGCGGCGTTGGGATCGGTACCGGTGGTCTGGGCCAGGGCCTGGGTGGTTAGGGTTAGCAGAGCGCCGATCGCTAGACTGGCTAGCCCTAACCGGGAAAATGTCGATGCATAGATCATTACAACACTCCTTGAAAGGATCACCACAGGTTTGCTAGTCAAAATCAAGGGTAGGAATTGGTTAGGATGGTCGAAGTATCCTTGTCATGCCTAGCTAAACTTGAAGACCATAATTCTAGTCTCAATGTTCCAGACTATAGCAGAGCATCCGCCAGGGAAAATAGGTATCAGGCCATCCGTTGGCGGAGTAAGGGTTGAATCAGCACCAGAGCAGCGCCACAAAACCCGACTAAAACCGCCAGGCAAACCCCTAAGGGTACCGCGCTAAAGGGGGTTTGTAACACCACGCTACCCAACCCCCAATCGCTGTGGAGATAGACATAGCGAATCGGTTCTATAGCGTAGGTGAGGGGGTTAAGGCTAGCTACCCACTGTAACCAACCGGGCATAAAATCGATGGGTACCAGGGCGGTGCTAGAAAATAGCAGGGGTAAGTTGGTGATAAAGATCACCGCAATCAACTCGATGTGGCCTGGTAGGGCAAAGGTGAGCCCCAGGCTCAGGGCCGTTACCCCCAATACCAAGACCAGCACAATGGTTAGTACCAGCAGTAGCCCCAGGGGGTTAGGCAAGCCGGCCCCCAACAGGGCACTAAGGCCGAGAATGGCGGCGGTTTGAACTAAGCTGAGGGTGGCAATAAACAGGGCCGAGGCTACCACAATGGAGTAGCGAGAGGCCAGAGGGGCGACTAGAAAGCGATTAAGAAAACCAAATTCCCGGTCAAACATCACCGGCAAGCCCGCATTCAGGGCGCCGCCAAAGGCTGTGAAGACAATGATCCCAGCACCTAAAAACTGGCCGTAGTTACGACTTCCGCCAAACAGACCGGCCGGCACATTTTGAAATAGGGCGCCAAATAGTACCAGCCAGATCAGGGGTTGAATCACCCCAGCGATCAGGGTGGAGGGTCGCCGCTGCAGTTGAATAAACAACCGCCGGGTCATGGCCAGGGTCTCCTGGAAGAAATCCGCCAGGCGCCGGGAACCATTGCCTGCCTGGTTGGCCTTCCAGGCCCGCAGATCGGAGTTATGCAGGGAGGAAGCCTCCCCTAGGTGATTGGCTGGAGTAGTAGGTATGGATGTGCCCATGGTATTTGATCGTTAGCCTCCCTTCATGGCCTGTTTCTTTTCTTGTTTTAAATCACGTTGACCCACCGCAGCTAGCTCCGCATCCATCAGGGTGCGACCGGTGGCGGCCAGATAAACATCATCGAGGCTGGGACGGGACTGGGCAATGCCAAAAACCGGCAAGCCCGCCGCCGCCATGGCTTCTTGTACCGTGCCCAGCGCATTGGTCTGGCGCTCCACCACCAGGTTGAGGGAATTCCCCTGGGCGGTGTTAATAATCACGTTCTGGACAACGGGAAGCTGACGGAGTTGCTGCTGAGCCTGTTCTGCCTCCGCCAGGGTAGTAAATTCCCGCAGGCGGAGGGTGATGCGATCGCCCCCCAGTTGATCCTTCAGATCGGTGGGACGACCACTGGCGATTACCCGTCCCTGATCGATAATCGCTACCCGATCGGCCAGCGCATCCACCTCCTCCAGGTAGTGACTGGTGATTAGCACCGTTGTGCCCGACGCCCGCAGTTGGCGCAGAAAATTCCACACTGCCGACCGACTTTCAATATCCAGGCCGACGGTGGGCTCATCCAGCACCAGTACATCGGGCTGATGCAGCAGGCCCAGGGCCAAGTCCAGCCGCTTTTTGATACCGCCGGAATAGCTACCGGTTTTCTTATCTGCCCATTCCTCCAGATCCAGCAGACTGACCATCTCCTCCATGCGCCGCTGGGCTATGGGTTTGGGCAAATGGTATAGGTCTGCTTGCAGGGCCATCAGCTCTCGACCGGTCAGCACCTTATCGAGGGCCACCTCCTGGGCGATATAACCGAGATACTGCCGCACCCGACGGGGCTGCTCTAGCACCGGTATGCCCATCACCTCCAGCCGACCACTGTCGGGGGTGGCCAGGGTGCAAAGGCAACGAATGGTGGTGGTTTACCCGCCCCGTTAGGCCCTAACAGGCCAAAAATCTCCCCCGTCGGAATGGTCAAAGAGACATCCTCAACCGCCTGGACCGATCCGTAGGCTTTTTTCAAATGTTCAACGGTAACTGCGGCAACCATGGGGTACGAGCACCAAAATAGTTAGGGATAAGCCTAGGGCTAAATAGATAGATAGGCCACTTATTTAACTCGCCCTTTTAATTATTGTACAAACCAATCAGGGTGACAGGAGTCTTTCCAGCTTGACCTGGAGGAGTCGATAGAGGGGAGGATGGTAATATTCCGCCAACACCCATACCACCATCAGGCCATGCAGAATCAGGGTAAGGATCGCCCATCCCCAGGACCAGTTACCCCCCGGCGTGCCCTCCAGGGGAGGAAACAAGTAGGCCCCCAGGGCCACCAGCACGGGGGGAAAAATCACCAGCATGCTTCCCAGACACCAGAGGATAAAGGTGACATCCTGGGGAGGATGGTGTAGGGCCTGCCAACCACGTCCCTGCCAACGCCAACCCAGGGGTTTAGAACCATCAACAGGATACACGGTTTGCTGCTCAAGATTGGCCAACAAAATTTGCTGACAGAGACTACAACCGTAGGCGTCAACTAATACCATGGGCTGCAACTGACCCTGCCAGCAGAGGGGGCAGGGATAGGATTGCCCCTCCAGGGTGAGCGATCGCCCCTGGGATGATTGGGTAATGGGGCAGGAACCTGACCTAGCCATGGCTAGAGAGTAGTTGCTCCCTGGCCAATGGTGCGATAGTAATCGCTACCCTGATGACGCAGCACCACCAGGGGTTCTCCATTGGATAGATCAACTCGCTGGAGACGAACCTGACCGGCGGCCAGGGTCTCACCAACGGTCACCCGACGCCCCCTGGGACTAGTGGAATCAGTAATAATCACACTGATCTGATCGCCAATCTGAACCACTCCAGTGACTGAAATCTGATCCAGAACCGAGGGGGGGTGGGAATTAAGGGCAGTGTTAGATCGATCAATGCCCATGGCTGGGGGCGCTGGCAAGGTCAATGGCACGGATCCTAGGGTGGCAGGTACTGTGGCTATACCCCTAGGCTGAGGTAAGGGTGAAACTACCAGGGGGGCAGCCATCGGAGTGACCATAACACCAGGAACAGCCCCCACCTGACCGGGGGTTAACACCGATGCGAAGGGATCGTTGCGACCCGCCATTACGGTTTGCAGGCGTGCTCGGGAGGGGGTAGAGGGCAACAGGCCTGGACTGGCCAACCTCAGGGTAGGGGCGGCAGTATGGAAGGGATGGGCAAACTCAGGGACTGTAGTCGCCTGCTCTGAACCTCCCCGGTAGCTCTGCCCTGGAATAGAGGAATGCCGTAGTAGTCTAAATCCCGAACCCGAGACCAGGGCCACCAGTATCGCCCCGCCCAGAGCAAAGCGAACCCAGCCTTGGTCAGATCGGGTGATTTTGAAAAAATGGACGGGGGAATCAACCTCGCCGACCTTGGGGTTCGCATAGGACATGGGCATCTTTTATGCAGCTCCCCATAAGAATAACGAATTCTCGGGGAAATGGCCCAGTTCATCCCGTTAATGATCAGACGAGGCTGGGCCTACGGCTGGATTAGATCTCCAAACTGCGATCAGGCCGACTTTGTAGCTGCAGCAGCAGCGCTTCCGCCTCGGCCTGGAGGTTGAGCAACTCCACCTGCTGGCTCAAGGGGTAGGGCGATCGCTGTACCTCAATCCAGGCGATGGTCTCGCGATCAGACCGGGAACCGTCACCAGCCGGGGATAAGACAGCTGCAGCAATACCGGACTGTGAAGACTTGAAATTGTGCATGGAATTTTCTTTGGAAAAATGTTATAGGAAAATGTACTTACGAGAAACATTAAGGTATTTGAAGTAATCTGTCTAGATGTTGATTATGGGAATTGCCATGGACTTTTGGGTTTCCCGTCTGATTGCCTCCGGGCGAGCTCTGCGGTTCGGGGTACCTGTTTAAGGCCTAAGCATCTTTTATGCTGCTAGCTCCCTAACTTAGTCGGGCCGTTAACCGGGGTGGAGTTTAACCACTGCAAGGGGACAGAAGTTCGCTAAAATCAGCATGTTTTCCCTAGCCCTGGGTAACCCTCCCTATCTCTAGCATTTTTAGTAACCCTGTGAGTTGACTGTGACTACTAGCCTGACCCCGTCCGCCTTTGTCACCGCTGTCGCCACCCAGCCCTGGCCTGGCCTAATTGAGGCCTACCGCCCCTACCTACCGGTGTCCAATCAAACCCCGGTGATAACTCTGCGGGAGGGCAATACTCCACTGATTCCCATGCCGGGCCTAGGGGCCCAGGTGGGCCAGGGGGTAACGGTTTGGGTCAAGTACGATGGCCTTAACCCCACCGGTAGTTTCAAGGATCGTGGTATGACCATGGCCCTGTCTAAAGCCAAGGAGGCGGGGGCAGAGGCGGTGATTTGTGCTAGCACTGGCAATACATCGGCGGCGGCGGCGGCCTATGCTCGGCGGGCGGGTATGCGGGCCTTCGTCCTCATACCCGATGGCTATGTAGCCCTGGGCAAACTGGCCCAGGCTCTGCTCTACGGGGCCGAGGTGTTGGCTATCCAAGGTAACTTCGATACGGCCCTAGATCGGGTGCGCCAGTTAGCCCAAGATTATCCGGTCACCCTGGTGAACTCGGTCAATCCCTTTCGCCTGGAGGGTCAAAAAACCGCCGCCTTTGAGGTGGTGGATAGCCTGGGTGATGCGCCGGATTGGCTTTGTATTCCGGTTGGTAATGCCGGGAATATTACCGCCTACTGGATGGGTTTTTGTGAGTACCACGAGCAGAGACGTTGTCAGCGTCTGCCTCGGATGATGGGGTTTCAGGCGGCGGGGGCCGCTCCCCTGGTGAGGGGTGAGGTGGTGAGGGATCCCCAAACCCTAGCGACGGCTATACGAATTGGTAACCCAGCCAACTGGCAACGGGCGGAGGCAGTGCGGGATGCCAGCCAGGGTTACTTCTCCGCGGTTACTGATACAGAAATCCTGGAGGCCTACCGCCTGCTAGCCCTGGAAGGGGTGTTTTGTGAACCCGCCAGCGCCGCCTCCGTGGCCGGGCTACTGAAGGTTAAGCACCAGGTGCCAGCCGGGGCAACGGTGGTGTGTGTGTTGACCGGCAATGGCTTGAAGGATCCTGACACCGCCATTACCCATAGTCAAAACCAGGTTAAGGCGGGCCTGAGCCCTGACCTGGATACCCTGGCCAGGGCCATGGGGTTTTAGCCATCCTGACGCACTCGCTCGGCCCAAACCCGGGTGGGCAGGCCCCAAACGTAGATGAAGCCCTCAGCGGCGCGATGGTCGAATTGATCGTCGTCGCTGTAGGTGGACAGGGTCTCACTGTAGAGGGCCAGGTCAGACCGACGCCCCACCACCCGGGCATTTCCCTTAAAGAGCTTCACCCGCACGGTGCCGGTCACCCGTTCCTGGGTTTTTTGAATAAAGGCATCCAGGGCCAATTTCAGGGGGCTATACCAGAGGCCGTTGTAGACTAGCCGACTGTAGGTTTCCTCGATGTTGCGTTTGTAGTGGGTGACATCACCGGTGAGGGTAAGACTTTCCAGGTCGCGGTGGGCGTCAATTAACACTAACAGTGCCGGTGCCTCGTAGATTTCCCGAGACTTGATCCCCACCAGACGGTTTTCAAGCATGTCAATGCGACCAACGCCATGGCGGCCAGCGATCTCATTTAACTCCGTAATCAAGGCCACCGGCTCGAGGGCCTGGCCATTCAAATGGGTGGGTAGGCCCTGGCTGAAGCCGATCTCCACGTACTCAGGCTGATCGGGGGTCTGTTCGATCGCCTGGGTCATTAAAAACACCTCTTCCAGGGGCTCATTCATGGGATCCTCCAGGGGACCGGCCTCAATGCTGCGGCCCAGCAGATTGCGATCAATGCTGTAGGGACTGGACTTCTTTACCGGGAAACTCAGACCATGGCCCTCTCCGTAGGCGATGGTTTGCTCCCGACTCATGCCCCACTCCCGGGCTGGGGCAAGTACCTTCAGTCCAGGGTTGAGGGCGGCGATGGCCACATCAAAACGGACCTGGTCGTTGCCCTTACCAGTGCAACCATGGGCCACGGCATCGGCACCGTAGCGATCGGCGGCCTCCACCAGGGCTTTGGCAATCAGAGGGCGAGCCAGGGCGGTGGATAGGGGATAGCGATTTTCGTAGAGGGCATTGGCTTGAATAGCGGGAAAGGCATAGTCACGAATAAATTCCGCCGTCAGGTCCGCCACCAGGGACTCGGTTACCCCAGCATCCAGGGCTTTCTGGCGGATCGGCTCTAATTCATCTCCTTGGCCCAGGTCAGCCGCCAGGGTAATCACTTCCTTCACCCCCCACTCCTGCATCAGATAAGGGATGCAGACGGTAGTGTCAACCCCGCCGGAATAGGCTAAAACAACTTTATCGGCACGGCCCATGCTAGTGTCCTGCTTACTGAGCTACAGGGCTTATCTTACTGGTTGTTTGCCGTTTCGCCGAAGTTCTGATTATAAAGAAAGCCTGACATATGTTCCCGTCCCTGCCCCCCC
>JBEIUS010000256.1:0-2504 GCA_040374235.1 Leptolyngbya sp.
AACCAGGAATGACTGGAGAGTGGCAGGTTAATGGCCGGTCTACAGTAAAAAGCTTCGATGATGTGGTACGAATGGACTTGTCCTATCAAGCTAACTGGAGTTTGTGGTATGATTTTGAACTGATTTTCAAGACTGTTCTGGTGCTATTTTCTAAACAGTCCGGTGCTGCTTAGTATTTCGTGGCATAGGTCCAGCAGTACTTCAAGGGAAAGCGGTAATTCAGAACCCAGGAGAAATGCCTAAATTCAGGCTAGAGTTCACTAGTACTTAATAGTCTCGATGAAGAATTACATTGGAGGGTTCAAACTCGTAGCTTTGATCTTGCCAGCAAAATGAATCTGGCGAACCTCGTCGATGACGGGAACTAGTTCAATCACTAAGTGTGGGTTGACAATCAATACAAAACCTTGAAAGTTTACCTGTAGCTTACACCATAGCGACTACGACGGAAGTCAGTCAGAATCCCAATCGAGGCTTTGGCTTTATACTTAGCTCAATTAAGGTTATCCCAAGGGTTCTGGATAACGCTATCCCTCAGCCCTTTTCTTGTCCATTGGCCATGCAACTCACCCCCCAGGAAAAAGATAAATTACTGATTTTCACCGCCGCCATGGTGGCAGAGCGCCGCAAGCAGCGGGGGCTGAAACTCAACCACCCAGAGGCAGTGGCTTACATCTCAGCGGCGATTTTGGAAGGAGCTCGGGATGGGCGCACCGTAGCTGATCTGATGAGCTACGGCACTACCCTGCTGGGTCGGGAGGAGGTCATGGAGGGGGTTGCAGAGATGATTCACGAGGTGCAGGTGGAGGCTACCTTCCCCGATGGTACTAAACTGGTAACGGTACACGACCCCATTCGTTAGGGCTGAGCCCCGGTTGTCCATGAGCTCCTCCGCTGCCGATGCTGATGTTTTACTGCAGGTTCCTGACCTGGAGGCGGTGCTGACCGCCCTGATCGATCAGTTGGAGGACTATACCTTCCCCGAGGTGGCAGAGCGCATTCGGGCCGATATTCAAGCTCGACGGGCGGCGGGGGGCTACGTTGATATTCGCGGTGGTCATCAACTGGCGTACACCCTCACCGCCCAGCTACAGGAGTTGAGCGGTGACCTTGCCCTGCGCCTGCACTTCAGCCCCCTCCCCCTGCCCCACCTAAAGGCCACAGCTCCCAGCCCTCAAGAGTCAGTCCAACAGGGGGTGACCAGTCGTCGCCGTAACTTTGACATTAACCGGGTGGAGCGACTGGCGGGGAATGTGGGCTACCTACAGCTGTTTAGTTTCGAGCCACCGGAGTGGGCGGCGGAGTCCCTGGCAGCGGCCATGGCCCTGGTGGCCCACACCGATGCCCTGATCTTCGACCTACGCCACAACCAGGGGGGATCTCCCGCCATGGTGGCCTTTCTCTGCAGCTACCTGTTCCCCGCCCATCCGCCAGTTCACCTCAACGACCTCTACTGGCGGGCCACGGACCAAACCCAGCAGTGGTGGACCCTGTCCCACGTGCCCGGCCCCCGCTACCTGGACCGGGCAGTGTTCGTGCTCACCAGCCCGCAGACCTTCTCGGCGGCGGAGGAATTTGCCTACAACCTGCAAACCCTGAAGCGGGCCCAGGTGGTGGGGGAAACCACCCGAGGCGGCGCTAACCCGGGTCAGGGCTTTCGCCTGCACGACCATTTTTGGGTGTTTATCCCCACCGGGCGGGCGATCAACCCGGTCACCGGTGGCAACTGGGAGGGGACGGGGGTGGTGCCGGACCTGAAGGTGCCCACGGAAATTGCCCTGGAGACCGCCCACCTGGTGGCCCTGAACCAATTGCTGGGGGCGTCACCCCCGGGGGCCGGGCGCCGGGAAATTGAGGACAGTTTGCCCCGCATTGAGCGATCGCTGCAACAAAAACGTCAAGACCTGATGGCCCACTTAGGAGGTGCACGATGATTCCCGGTGAACTGTTCCCCGCTGAGGGGGAGATTGAGCTTAACCAGGGTAAGTCCACGGTTACCCTGACGGTGGCCAACGGCGGCGATCGCCCCATCCAGGTGGGCTCCCACTTCCACTTCTTTGAGGTCAACGCCGCCCTACAGTTTGACCGAGACCAGGCCCGGGGTATGCGGTTGGACATTCCCGCCGGCACCGCCGTGCGCTTTGAGCCGGGGGACGATCGCAGCGTCACCCTGGTGCCCCTGGCGGGGGAACGGCGGGTTTACGGCTTTAACGCCCGCATCGAAGGTCCCCTCTAACCGCCGCCATGGCCACCCCCCATCTGTTGATCATTGGTCTGGACTGCATGGAACCCTCCCTGGTGTTTGATCAGTGGCGGGGGGATCTGCCCCATCTCAGCCGCCTGATGGCCCAGGGTAGCTACGGCCCCCTGGAAAGCAGTATCCCCGCCATTACGGTGCCGGCCTGGAGTTGCATGATGACCGGCCGCGATCCCGGAGAGCTGGGAATCTATGGCTTCCGTAACCGCCGCGATCGCGACTACCACACCATGGCCATCAGCGATGG
>JBEIUS010000145.1:0-8763 GCA_040374235.1 Leptolyngbya sp.
AGCCCGGTGGTCAATATATTAAGGTGGGTCAGCGGTTTGGTGAAGGCAACCAGATTCTGGTGAAAAGAATTGAGATTAAAGGCCAGGAGCCCATCGTGATTTTAGAGGAAAAAGGTAGGGAAGTTCCTCGTTTCGTTGGGTCCGCGTTGCAGGTTTAACCTCCACCCTTGACGCCTAAGGCTGTCAATTGCTCTGCGATAGCCCTGACCCCATGGCAGAATGACAGTATAGATTTGGTGTGAGGCCGTCACTTATGCCGTTAGAAACGGTAACTTTCCATGGGTTATGGGGTTTAGCTGGGATTTTGCTGGCGGAGCTCGTGCGCGATGGCTACCACGTTTTGGGCCATTACTATGCTCCCTTAATGCGTCTCCATAGCTGGCACCACCGGGTTTATAGGAAAGACTTTACGCCCGTGAGCGAGGTGCTTTATCGCCAAGCCCACCTGGTCAACGATGTGCCGGAGTCTCTGGCAATGATGGCCATCCTAACTGTCATCGCCCTGGCCACGGGGCTATGGGGGCTGTGGGCTGGGGTGGTCTACAGTTTTACCTTTTTGACGACGGCGCTCGCTCGCTCCCGGGGCTGGCTAATCACCACAGACCTGACCCACGAACCTGGGGAACTAACCACTCCCCCCAGCAACTGGTGGGTGAATCGTACCTACCACTGGCGTCACCACTTTGATGACACCAATGCCTATTTCTCTGGATCCATCACCCTGATAGACAAGATTCTGGGTACGGCGGTCTCCCTGAAGGGGAAAACCATAGCGGTTACCGGTGCCTCCGGTGCCCTAGGCCAGGCCTTGCTGCAGGAATTCCAACGACAGAAGGCCAAACCCATTGCCCTCACCACTGCCTCCCCCGAGCAGTTTAGTGGTGACATACCGGTTTGGTCCTGGCAACCCGGGGCAGAAGCAGACCTGGAGGAACGCCTCAGAGGGGTGGATATTTTGGTGATCAACCACGGAATCAATGTGCACGGCTGCCGCGCCCCTGAGGCGGTAGACACCTGCCTGGAGGTGAATGCCCTCTCCAGTTGGCGGTTGATGCAGGTGTTTTTTAGTACGGTGCAAACCTCTCCCCAGCGGGCCAATAAGGAGGTTTGGGTCAATACCTCAGAGGCGGAGGTGAGCCCCGCCTTTAGCCCCCTCTACGAAATCTCCAAGCGTTTGTTGGGGGACCTGGTTACCCTCGGTCAATTAGATGCTCCCTGTGTGGTGCGTAGGATGATTTTAGGGCCCTTTAAGAGTCAGCTCAATCCGATCGGCATCCTCTCGGCGGACTGGGTAGCCTGGGCCGTAGTGGCCCTGGCCAAACGCAATTTGCATACAATTATTGTCACCATTAACCCCCTCACCTATCTGCTGTTTCCCCTCAAGGAATGGGGGCAGAGGGCCTACTTCAAACTCTTTTCCCGCCCTCAGTGAGGACGGGCCTCCCATTATAACCATCCAGCCTGAGCTAACTATCCTTGGTCGGCTGATCGACATCGGTCCCCTTCCTCTAGAATTTTAGGTATTTAGTTTTTACTCTGCATCTTCAATCCATGTCCCACCCCACCGATATCGCCACCCTGGCGGCCTGGATGGCGGCTGACTTTAGCAATCAGCAGCAGGCCTTTGATAACCCCCCTCTGTTTGCCCATATTCGGGTGTGTATGCGACCCCTACCGGTGCATTTGCTGGCAGGGGTGGGGTTCTATCTAGAACAGGCCTACGACTTTCAATTGCAGCGCCCCTACCGGGCCCGGGGGATGCGACTGCTGGTCCAGGAGGACCATATTCGCATTGAGAACTATACCCTTAAGGACGGAGAGGGGTTCTACGGGGCCGCCCGCGATCGCGATCGGTTGGCCCAACTGACCCCCGGCCAGTTTGAAAAAACCCCTGGCTGTGACATGGTTGTACACTGGACTGGCCACAGCTTTAAGGGATCGGTGGAACCCGGTCAGGCCTGTATGGTCGAACGCAATGGTCGACTGACCTACCTGGATAGTGAGTTTGAGATTGATCAGCACCAATTTATCAGTTGGGATCGGGGTCGCGATCCGGCTACCCACGAGCATATCTGGGGTGCCCTGGCCGGCCCTTTTCACTTTCAGCGCCGGGTTAGCTTTGCCGATGAGGTGCAATTGTAATGGAGAAAGTGGAGAAACCTGTGGAGTCCAAGTATACCCCCGGGGAGATTGAGCCCAAGTGGCAGCGGATCTGGGCCGATCAAGGGCTGGATCAGGCCCAGGAAAGCACCGATCAGCCTAAATTCTACGCCCTTTCCATGTTTCCCTACCCGTCGGGGAACCTGCACATGGGCCATGTGCGCAACTACACCATCACCGATGTGGTGGCCCGGGTGCGACGGATGCAGGGCTACCGGGTGCTGCACCCCATGGGGTGGGATGCCTTTGGCCTGCCGGCGGAAAATGCCGCCATAGATCGCGGCATCCACCCCGCCCAGTGGACCCAGCAGAACATCGCCCAGATGAAGCAGCAGTTGCAGCAACTGGGGTTGTCCTACGACTGGAGCCGGGAGGTGACCACCTGTGCCCCCGACTACTATCGCTGGACCCAGTGGATCTTTCTGCAGATGCTGGCCATGGGGCTAGCCTACCAGCGGGAGGCGGCGGTGAATTGGGACCCGGTGGACCAAACCGTGCTGGCCAATGAACAGGTGGATAGTGAGGGGCGATCCTGGCGATCGGGGGCCCTGGTGGAGAAGAAATTGCTGCGCCAGTGGTTCCTGAAAATTACCGCCTACGCCGAAGAACTACTCACCTCCCTGGATCAACTAACCGGTTGGCCAGAACGGGTCAAACTGATGCAGGCCAACTGGATTGGCAAATCCACCGGCGCCCGGGTAGTGTTTAAAACCGCCCAGGGGGAGGAGCTGCCGGTGTTTACCACCCGCCCCGACACCCTCTGGGGGGCCACCTTTCTGGTGCTATCGCCGGAACACCCCCTGGTGGAGCCCCTCACCACCCCCGATCGCCGCGCCGGGGTGAGGGACTACTGCCAGCGGGCGGCGGCCCAGAGCGATCAGGACCGCACCGCCGAGGGCCGGGAAAAAACCGGGGTGTGGACCGGTAGCTACGGCATCAATCCGGTGAACGGCGAGGCCCTACCGATCTGGTTGGCGGACTACGTGCTGATGGGCTACGGCACCGGCGCCATTATGGCGGTGCCGGCCCACGACCAGCGCGACTTTGAGTTTGCCCGGTGCTTTGATTTGCCGGTGCGACTGGTGGTGCAGCCCCCGGGGGAAACCCTACAGGGGGATCACCTCACCGCCGCCTGGCCCGGCGAGGGGGTGATGGTGAATTCCGGCCCCCTGGATGGGTTAGCCGCCGGCAAAGCCCCCGGCCAGAGCGTGGCGACGGCGATTCAGTGGCTTGAGCAGCAGGGCCAGGGCCAGGGGGAGGCTAACTATCGCCTGCGGGATTGGCTGATTTCCCGCCAGCGCTACTGGGGGGTGCCGATTCCGGTGATCCACTGCCCCACCTGTGGGGTGGTGCCGGTGCCGGAGGCGGATCTGCCGGTGACCCTGCCAGAGGATGTGGAGTTTTCCGGGCGGGGGGCCTCTCCCCTGGCCCAGTTAGAGACCTGGGTGCAGGTGCCCTGCCCCACCTGTGGCAGCCCGGCCCGTCGGGAAACCGATACCATGGACACCTTTATTGATTCCTCCTGGTACTTTTTGCGCTACACCGATGCCCAAAATGCCGATCAACCCTTCGCCACCTCTCAGGTGAATGGCTGGATGCCGGTGGACCAGTACGTGGGGGGGATTGAGCATGCCATCCTGCACCTGCTCTATTCCCGGTTTTTAACTAAGGTGCTGCGCGATCGCGGGCTCCTGACCTGCGATGAACCTTTCCAGCGGCTGCTCACCCAGGGGATGGTGCAGAACCTCACCTACAAAAACCCCAAGACCGGCAAGTACGTGCCGGCGGCGGCGATCGCCGATCCCAGCCAACCCACGGACCCAGAAACCGGGGAGCCGCTGGAGGGGTTCTACGAAAAAATGTCCAAGTCCAAGTACAACGGTGTTGACCCCCAGACGGTGCTGGCCCGCTACGGTGCCGACACCGCCCGCATGTTCATTCTCTTTAAGGCTCCGCCGGAAAAGGACCTGGAATGGGACGATGCCGATGTGGAGGGCCAGTTTCGCTTCCTGAACCGGGTGTGGCGGCTGGTGAGGGATTTTAGTGAAGGCTCCCCCCCCAGCCCCGCCGCCCCCCTCACCCGGGAGGAGAAAACCCTGAATCGGGCCATCCACACCGCCATCCAGGCGGTCACCGAGGACATCGACGGCGACTACCAGTTCAACACCGCCGTCTCCGAGTTGATGAAGCTGAGCAATGCCCTAGGGGATGCCCCCTGCAAAACCTCTCCGGTCTACGGCGAAGGCATCCACACCCTGGTGTTGCTGCTGGCCCCCTTCGCCCCCCACCTGGCGGAGGAGCTCTGGCACCGCCTGGGCCAACTGGGGTCGGTGCACCAGGCCCCCTGGCCCCGCCCCAACCCAGCGGCCCTGGTGGCGGAGGAGATCACCCTGGTGATTCAGGTGATGGGCAAAACCCGCGGCACCCTGACCGTGCCAGCGGACTCCGATCGCAGTGCCCTGGAGCAGTACGCCCGGGATTCCGAGATTGCCCAGCGCTACCTGGCGGGTAAAACAGTTAAAAAGGTAATTGTGGTGCCGGGTAAGTTGGTTAACTTTGTGGTGGCGGATTAGGGAGAAGGGCTAAGCTCAAACTATGAAGTACTTACTCTTAACCCTAATCCAGGCCTACCGACGGCTGGTTTCCCCCCTCCTGCCCCCCACCTGTCGGTTTACCCCCACCTGCTCCCAGTATGCCCTGACCGCGGTGGAGCGCTTCGGCCCCCTCCAAGGCAGCTGGTTAGCCCTGCGCCGGATCATCCGCTGTCACCCCCTTCACCCCGGCGGCTACGATCCGGTGCCTGAGCTTGGCAACGGCCACCCTGGCCATCATCCTTGAGTCCGCGCTTATTGGTAACATCAAGGGCTATGGTCAAAATTCCTGCCGATCCAATTCAGGTTAGGCGACGCTCCTTGCTACACAAGGGGTTGAAGTATTCATGTAACACAACCGATGGGTATATCTAACTCCCCCCAATCTTGAGGGGCCGGGGGGACCTAGCATGGATGCCTTTATTCTACCCATCACCGCTTTAAAGACCAGTAAAGACCAGTGCCGGCCTGGGTGGTCAATGGGTTTAGCCCATCGACAGGCGCTAGGAGCCCCAGATGATCCCTGGGATACCGCCCAAACCCGATCGGGCTTGCTATGCTGAAGTTTGAGTTCCCTGGTAGGATCGCCAATGTTCGATTACCTCCCCCCCCTCAACAACCACAACCTCCCCTACCCCGACACCATTCACCCCATCGTGGTGCACTTCGTCATTGCCATGGCCCTGTTTGCTTTTGTTTGCGACGTGGTGGGCAGCCTCACCAAAAACCCCTGCTACTTTGAGGTGAGCTGGTGGAATATGGCTTTTGCCACGGTGTCGATTTTCATCGCGGTGATCTTTGGTCAGGTGGAGGCGGGGCTGGCGGAGCCCTACAGCGCCCCCGCCGAGGCCACCCTGAACCTGCACACTATTTTGGGCTGGTTCCTGTCGGGGATCATTGCCGCCATTACCGGCTGGCGCTACGTGCTGCGATCTCGGGATAGCCAAGCCCTGCCCCTGGCCTACCTGGGGGCTGGCGCCCTGCTCACCGGTCTGGTGTTTTTCCAAACCTACCTGGGGGATAAACTCGTCTGGATCTACGGCCTCCATACCGTGGAGGTGGTGGAGGCCCTGCGCCAGGGGGTGCTGTAATGAGTCCGGAGCTGCTGAATCAGTTGGGCGATGCCCTGGGGCCCAACGGGCTGCCCTATCCCATCCCTCTCCACCCTAACCTGGTGCACCTCACCCTGGGGCTGTTTATTGTGGCCATTGGGTTTGACCTGGTGGGGGCCCTGTTTCCCCTAGAGAAGCGAGTGTTCCGGTTCCTGGCCATCCCCGCCAGTCGCTCCAACTTTTTTGATGTGGGCTGGTTCAACATGGTGGCGGCGGCGATCGTCACCTTCCCTACGGTGGCGGCGGGGTTTTACGAAATGCTTCTGGCCCAACCCCCCAGCGATGAGGTTAGCGCCTGGGGTCTGGGTAGTCTGTCCACCATGGTCTGGCATGGGGTGGGGGGGGTGCTGTTGCTGGCCTTGATCGTTGGCATGGCTATCTGGCGTGGGTTTCAGCGCTACCTCTGGCGTCAGGACCGGGCCCGGCAGGTGCAGTGGTCCTACTTGGCGGCGGGCCTGGCCATCTTTGCCCTAATGTTTGCCCACGGCACCCTGGGGGCCCAGTTAGCGGCGGAGTTTGGCGTCCACATCAGCGCTGACCGTCTGTTGCGGGGGGGGCAGGACCTATCGGTTCTGCAGGTAATTTCCCCGGCGTTAAGGGGGCTCTGGTGATGACGCGATCGCTGCTGTTGAAGTTGGCCACCGTGGCCCTGGCCCTCACCCTAATCAGTGTTTGGATGGGGCAACAGGCCTACCGCTGGCTGCCTCCCCCCGCCTCCGCCGAAGCCCTACTGGTGGATGGGCTGTTTAGCCTGATGACCGCCCTGGGCAGTTTTATCTTCCTGGGGGTGACCGGTACCCTGCTCTATGCCATGGTGTTTCAGCGGGCGGGCAAGTATGACGAAGGGGACGGGCCCCCGATCGAAGGCAACACCACCTTGGAGGTGGTCTGGACGGCGATTCCCATCCTACTGGTGATCGGGCTGGCGATCTCCAGCTACCGGGTCTACGACCAGATGGCGTTGCTGGGCCCCATGGAGCATGTTCACCTGGGTATGGACAGCGCCCTGGCCGCCCCCCCGGCGGATCGCCCCACTGACACCGCACCGGAGACCATCGAAGTCAGGGCCCGCCAATGGGCCTGGGAATTTTACTACCCCCAGCAGCAGGTCTCCAGCACCGAGCTGCACCTGCCCAATAACCGGCGCATTCACCTCACCCTGACCTCAGAGGATGTGCTGCACGGTCTCTATATCCCCGCCTTTCGCCTCAAGCAGGACATTATTCCCGGTCGGGCCATTGACTTTGCCTTTACCCCCATCCAGGAGGGCACCTACCGCCTGCGGGACTCCCAGTACAGCGGCACCTACTTCGCCTCCATGCAGACCAACGTGGTGGTGGAATCGGCCTCGGCCTACCAGCAGTGGCTTGACCAGGCCGCCCGCCTACCCCGCCTACCAGCCCCCAACCCCGCCTACCAGGAATATCAAGCCAGCCTGGAGAAGGGGGCCCGGCCCGGCTGGAAGACCATTGTCCCCGCTCCCCCACCCCAGGTGAATGACGTCGGTAGCTCCTAGTAGTAGGGGATGCTTCAAGAGGAGGGCAGGATTCAGGAGCCAGGAGGGGTAGGTGAAGATGATGGAAGAGCCACCATCAATGGTGAGCGACCAGCCTTTAAGGGGTTGCTACGGGCCTTTGTGGAGGAACAGCTAACTACTTTCGACTTGGACAGTGCATCTTCAGCAGCCTGTTTTTCAGCAGCTTTATTGCTGTCACCTTTACCCTCGCCGTAGAGTTTGCTATCCACATAAACCCTAGAAACAAACTCCGGAGCATGATCTGTCCCACCTGATTTTTCTGTGACATATTTTGGAGGAGTTGTTGCTCCATTTGCCTGCATTAGTTTCTGGAATTTATTTTTAGAGTCAATACTTGAGCGAATTACCATCACTTCTTTTGGCACAGAGTCAAATAGTTGCTCCACTAAAAGACGTAGCACCTCAATATTTTGATCATTATCTAAATAGTAAGCGCCAATCACCGCCTCAAAGGTGCTGCTAAGAAGATTTGGATTCTGATAACCACCATCGCGAACTGCCCCTTGTCCTAAGCGCATTTTGCAATCCAAGCCAACTTCAACAGCAAATCTAGAAAGCTGTTTTTCGTCTACTAATGCGGCTCAAGCAATGTCTTGAGATTCTGTGTCTCCGATTCTTAACAACCCTTACGGCTTGTCCTGACGGTTACGTTTACAAACCGAGGTCTGTACCTAACTTTTCCCGTCAGTTGAGTCTCATCTCACCTGCAATCAAGACCATCACCTGTCCCACGTCAGCACCCTTTCGGGTTAGGTATCGCCCTATCTGCCCCGTTATGGATTCCGGTTACCTTTCAGTTGGCAGCATTCGCGTCTTGGGACATCCTGTATCCGCTAGAGGGTTCTACCTCAGTTACCTTCGGTTTACCTGACCATGACGGCATGGCCAGGACTCTATCGGAGTTTCCTCGTTCCGCACGGGGTGGAGATGTGGTTGCCTTAGGACTCCTCTATACTCCGGGGGCGGGGTGTTCTCAACCGACATTTAGCCGCTGCCGATTCCCATAGGCCCCAACATGCTCGTATCAGCCATTGCGAGCACCTAAATTAACGAAGCCTCATCAAGGATTCACTTGCGTTATCCCTAGCAACCTTGCCCTAGCCCTCTTACCGAGTTTGGCTCTCAGCTTGTTGGACACTTAACCTCGTCTGCTGATGCTACCCTCCCATTACTGGTTGAATATTCCGAGGCGGACATCTGCCTGAACACTGGCAGGGAAAGGATTTTGGAGCCCTTTCCAACTCCCCCGAACGACTTCGAGTCGCGCGGCTAACTCTTGATTAGAGAGAACCATTCCACCTAACTCCCCTATACGGGTGGTTAGGTGGAAATACATCAGCCTATACACCCGTCTGGGGTGTAT
>JBEIUS010000227.1:0-3888 GCA_040374235.1 Leptolyngbya sp.
AAAACTCTGGATCTTGGTCCTTGGTAAATGGCATGGCAGTCTCGTAACCAGACCGGTAACTGCTATAACGATAGGGTTTTATTGGTGCATCGGACCCGACTACGCCTAACCGTTGTGGCCCTCTTTCTGGAGGGGGATGAGGTGCTGCTGCTGCACCAAATCACCCCCCCCGAATCCAACTGTTGGGACCTACCGGGGGGTGGGCTAGAGGCGGCGGAGGACCTGATATCGGGGCTACGGCGGGAGGTAGCGGAAGAAACCGGCATCCAAGACTTTCGGGTGGAGCGGCTATTGACGGTGGTGGAAGGCTTTTACCCCGAGGCCCAGGGTCAGCTCCATACGGTTAATTTGGTGTACCAATGTCGGGTGACTCCCAAACCCCAGACCTTTAACCCCACCGATCAGGGGGAAATTGGTCCCGACGGCATTCGCTGGTGGCGGATTGCAGACCTATGCGACACTGCTTGTTCCAGCCGGGCCTGGGCCGCACTGAAGGCCGCTGGACGGGACAATCCCTGATGGGCGAAGAGGATATCCATTTGGACCAGTCCCTACATCAGAGCTAGGCCCTAGGCCACCACCATAATGCCCTGGCGAAAACTAGCCGGGAGGGTAACCCTGGTTGCCGGTTAATAGGGAGAACAGGTGAGCAGTTCGTTGATTGGCCCAAACCCCTCAGGGTCTGAGTATCCCAGCAACTCGGAGTAGTACTGGGGTTGATCCAACAGGAGCTGGCGGGTGGCGATTAGACCTAAGCCATAAAAGGTCATCACCCGTTTGGTGGCGAGGGTGGCAGGCACCTCACCCCTCCCCACGAGGCTGGGGAATTGCTCAAATTCGACGGTGGTATCTCCATTGACCTCGGTGATGGTGATGTAGGCTCTCATCCCCATGGGATTGGGCATCCCCAGGGTTGGATCAAACTGGCAACGGAGGCCAGCATCGGCCCGCAGTCCACCTGTGGGGAACACTAGAGGGGTGAGGGTGATCGCTAGCCCAACCCCCCAGCCTCGACTCAATGCCATCGGTTTTCCCCCAGCTTTAATATTCCGGCACCGATACATCCACCTCCCGACTCCAGGCCAGGATACCACCCTTGACATTGGTACCCGAGATACCGTGCTGCTTAAGGATAGCCAGGGCCTTAGCCGATCGCCCCCCCATCTTGCAGTGGACAACTAATCGCTGACCGTTGTCGATCAGCTGCCTGACCCGATCAATACCCTCCCCCTGTTCAATATCCGGCAGAGGAATCAATACGGCGCCGGGGATACTGGCAATTTCGTACTCATTAGGATTACGGACATCGATCAGCAGCATATCAGTGCTGCCGTCTAGCATCTGCTTCAGTTCTACCACGGTAATTTCATCGATCTCCGCCAGGTCTCGCTCCGCCTCCGCCTCCGCCTGGGGAATGCCGCAGAACATCTCGTAGTCGATCAGTTCCTCGATCACCGGTCGCACCGGGTTAGGCCGCAGCTTCAGTTCACGAAAGGTCATATCCAGAGCGTTGTACAGCAACAATCGACCACTCAGGGTACGACCCACCCCCAGAATTACCTTAATGGTTTCGTTGGCCTGGATGGTGCCAATAATGCCGGGCAACACTCCCAACACCCCCCCCTCCGCACAGGAAGGCACCATGCCCGGCGGTGGCGGCTCGGGGTACAGATCTCGGTAGTTGGGGCCATTCTGATAGTTAAACACCGTGGCCTGGCCCTCAAATCGGAAGATCGATCCATAGACATTGGGCTTGTTCAGCAGTACACAGGCATCATTAACCAGGTAACGGGTGGGGAAGTTATCGGTGCCATCCACCACCACATCGTAGGGCCGGAAAATATCCAGGGCATTATCGGCACTGAGACGGGTTTCGTAGAGGTCAACCTGACAGTGGGGGTTGATCTCCAGGATGCGTTGTTTAGCGGAGGCAATTTTAGGCTTGCCCACCCAGGACTCACTATGGATAATCTGGCGGTGCAGGTTGGATTGGTCTACCACATCAAAGTCAACGATGCCAATCCGGCCAATGCCCGCCGCCGCCAGGTAAAGCAATAGGGGCGAACCCAGCCCGCCGGTGCCAACGCAGAGAACACTCGCAGCCTTGAGGCGCTTTTGCCCATCCAGGCCGACCTCCGGCAGAATGATGTGGCGGGAGTAGCGTTCATACTCCTCCTTGGTCAGTTTAATGGCATCCAGATCGGGATTCAGCATAATGGTGAGAACAGCAATGAAATTGGGCTAGCTGCTGCCAGCCTTGTCCACCTTTACAGCTTAGGGCAAGAGCGCAGTTTTGGTGGCAGATGGTAACAGGATGTTGAGGATTACCTTCGCCGGTAGCTGACCACCAGGATATAGATACTAATGAGTAGCACCCACAGGGGAAAGCCCATCACCACCCAACCGAGATGATCGATCTGACCAATCCGGAACAGCATGACGGCGGCCAGACCGTAGCCTAGCCAGGCCATCCAGGCGGGGATCGTGTGGGTCCGGATGAAAAGGGTAGAGGTGGAAATCATAAATACCCCCGCCATGCGAATACCGTAGGTGCTGAATAGAGAGCTACCGGCATAGTGGTAGGGTTGCCAGGAGTGAGCGTCCGAGACCCCAGAAAGGCCAGGGACCAAAGACTGGGACATCATTACCACACTGCCAGTGAGGGCGGCGCTAACAAACAATAGGGCCACAAACAACAGACCACTGCCTAGAAAAATAGTGGCAAAGAATTGGTCCTCCCCTTCCCCTAAGCGGTCTCGGACCACCCCAATAAACCAGAGGAAGGCAATGCCCGCAAAGGGAATCAGATTAAAGGCCAGTAGTAGGTGATCCTGCCGTCCCGTCCACCACAGCCTCTCCCCATTGGCGCTGGTGGGTATGGCGGTAAGTAGGAGGACTAAACTGATAATCAGCAAAATGGAGAAAACCACTCCAGCGATTCCCGCCGCCTTGGGTGCTCGGGTACGCTGGGGAGGTCGTGATTGATGGGCTGCCATAGATCGGTACCGTTAAACTGACTCTTCGCTCTCGGGTTGGGCCATCATGTCGATCGCCGCGGTAATCGCCAAAATCAACACATCATTTTGCCCCGGTTCAATTTCTACGCCGTAAACATCGGCAAAGCGAAACCACCGCTTGGACACCTCTGCCAATTTGTTTCTACCGACCGTAATACTGTATTCATGATCCAGAATATTACCCTGTGCTTCTAACTCTGGACCATCGCCCATAGTGACGGTCCAACGATCTCGCAGGGGAGCGATTAGAGCCTTTTTGACCACCGCCAACTTCTCACCCTGATTATTTTCAATCGCCATCGCCTCCTTAACCCGCAGCATCCGCTCCTGGATTTGGCAGAGGGTATGCCCCTGCAGGTCCTCAAACAGCAGGGTTTGTCTAACCCGTAGGGCCTTGCCGTCAACCTTAAAGACCCGATCACCGGCCTGGTCCTCAATATAAAAGTCATCCCCCAGGGAGACCAGGCGCTGCCGCATTTTATAGATGGTGTTGCCACTATGGCGATGGCCAAAGCTACGATCCTGTTGACGTTCTTCCCGGCGATCTGAATCGGAACTAGGGGCTCGATTAATCATGGCTACGGACTCCTGTGGGGGTTGACTGAACTCGAAGAAAGCTGGACTAGGAGAGTTAGGGTCGATGCCTAGGGTTGATCTGGGATACTAGCCTTGACTGCCAGGGATATCCATGGAACCCTAACTGACTCTGGCAACGGAGACTCTTGAGGGCTTGAGGGAACGATTGGGGGATCGGTCAGACCTGGGGGTCGACCGGTCCGACGGCAGGGTGGCTTTACGGCCATGGCCTGGCTGACTGGCCCTCAGGATGCGCCCCAGTTGACTGGCACTAAGCTTAATGCCAGTTTCTTGC
>JBEIUS010000178.1:0-6190 GCA_040374235.1 Leptolyngbya sp.
AATATCGATGATGACTCATTGGGATGGATAAACGGGTTAGAACGTTAACCCTTTCCTACCGCATTTTTCAGCCCTTGACTATTGCACCCTGGCTCTAACTTGCCACCCATCGATGTAAACCGTACCCCGTTGTCCGATCAGTAACTACTCGGGTCACCGGTTGAGCGATATTACTACTCATCGGGCTAATCATTGGTCACCCTATAGAACTTGTTCAGGTATTCCGGTACCCCCAGGTCCGCCAGTTGGTTTTGCTTAGCCATCACTTCAGCGGTCAGTTGACGGCGGTACTCCAGTACTTGATCCAGTAGGGCGGGGCGATCGCAGGCCAAAATTTGAATAGCCAGAAGACCCGCATTCTTGGCGTTCCCGATGGCCACCGTCGCCACCGGAATACCGGCGGGCATTTGCACAATCGAATAGAGGGAATCCAGGCCCTGCAGGCTGCGGCTGACCACGGGAACCCCAATCACCGGTAGGGGAGTTAAGGCCGCCACCATGCCGGGCAGATGGGCCGCTCCTCCAGCGCCGGCAATGATCACCTTGAGCCCCCGTTGGTGGGCTGTCTGACCGTAGTTCACCATCCGCTCCGGGGTGCGGTGGGCTGAGACAATCGCCACTTCGTGGGCAACCCTAAACCGCTCGCAAATATCTACCGCCGCTGCCATAGTAGGCAGGTCAGAGTCGCTGCCCATAATAATGCCAATTTCAGCAGTGGTCACCCGCCTCTACCCCCGTGAAAAGACCTTGCTCCAGTATGCCATCGGTAGTGGGGGTAGAGCCTCCCTGGGCTCAGCTATTTTTGCCCGAATCAGAGGGGGGCAGGTTAGGCACTGATTCCACCGTGACATCCACCACATCCACCGCAGTCACATCGATCGTCCCCGCCTCCGCCACCCGCTCAAAGGCAGTTGCTAAAACCTCCAGGGGCGTCCCACAATTGGGACAGGCGATGGCCGTTCCCCTCAGGCCAGTTAGGGGGGCCTCACACACCGGACAGTTGGCCCTGGTAAAGTTACGCTGCAGCCAAAACCGAAAGCCTAGAAAGGCAAACACAGGCGCCAGGAATAACAACAGCAACAGTAGGGCCACGGACTTGACCAACCACCCCAGCCCCACCGCCCCCAGCAGCCAGACCAGACCAATTAGGGTCAGCCAGCAGCCAATCCCAGAGAGGTTAAACTGAACGGTTCTAAGGTCAAATTGATTCACAACGGTTTACCCTAGGAAAGATCGGACATTCACTATAGTCATAGCCACCTAATCGGGGGTGGAGGCGAGCCAGACTGCCTACCCGGTGGATGGTTTTACCGATTAACCCTATTCTAAGCTTTCTGAGTAAGGCTATATTTAACGATGAACAGGCAATTGCGACCATCCTGTAACCGTTGGTAAGTGACCCGGTCGACCAATCGTCGGAGCAAAAACCATCCATAGCCACTGTCCAGTAGTTCCCCTGGCTGAGGTTCGGGCAACAGTTCAGGATTGAAGGGGGCACCCTGGTCTAAGATACGAATTTCAATCCGGTCTCGGTACAGATCCAGATCAATGATAATGGCGGTATCAGCGGGCAGGTTGGCATGGGCGTGACGGACGGCATTGGTAAACCCCTCGGTTAGGGCCAGGGCCAGGCGATCGGCATAGTATTGTATCCAGCTGGTTTCCCCCTCCAGGGATCGACAAATTTCGCTGAACCAACCCTGCACTTGATCGACAAAATCTAGTTGACTTCCTACTTTAAGGTGTGCTTGCCGCATTTGATTGGCCATGGTTCACCTATCCGAAAATCAGTGCATTAACCTCACACCCTATGTAATCAACTATAACCGCAGCCAGGATAGAAGGGCACGGACTTAAAACCTCAATAAAAAATCAAGTTCAGTCACTTAAACAGTGACTGAACTTGATTTATATTTTCAGCAAAAGGCTTAGGACTTTCCGCAGAAACTAATTTCCCTTTCAAATGACGTCTAGAAAAGACCCAGAGTCAGAGACTCCTGAATGGGGAAGGTAGCTCCAATACCTAACCAGAGGGTTACCAGAGTGCCAAACAAAAACACCGTGGTGGCCACAGGGCGACGGAAAGGATTTTGGAACTTGTTAATGCTTTCAATAAAGGGCACCAACATCAAGCCTAGAGGAATGGCGGTCATGGCGCCAATACCGAGAAGCTTGTTAGGCACGATGCGTAGGATCTGGAAGGTAGGGTAAAGATACCACTCGGGCAGAATTTCCAGAGGGGTGGCAAAGGGGTCGGCGGGTTCGCCCATCATGGCGGGATCCAAAACCGCCAGTGAAACGCAGCAGGCAATAGTGCCTAAAATCACCACCGGAAAAATATACAGCAAGTCATTGGGCCAGGCTGGCTCGCCATAATAGTTGTGCCCCATGCCCTGCCTGAGCATTTCCCTCAGCTTAGGATCGCTGAGATCGGGTTTTTTCAAGGTAGCCATCTAATGTTCTCCTCTCGAGGCTAAATCAAGACTAACAAACTACGGAGATAAAACTGTCTGAAACCTATCAAACTATCCAGAAAGTAATAAGTTACAGAGGACCGGAGATTCCCTGCTTACGAATCATTAAGAAGTGCAGTAGCATGAACACCGCGATCGCCCAGGGCAGCACAAAGGTGTGCAGACTGTAAAAGCGAGTCAAGGTAGCCTGACCCACCGCTTCACCACCGCGCATTAATTCCACTACGGTACTACCCACCACGGGAATAGCGCCGGGTACACCGGACACAATCTTGACGGCCCAGTAGCCCACCTGATCCCAGGGAAGGGAATAGCCGGTCACCCCAAAGGTGACGGTAATCACCGCTAAAACCACACCGGTCACCCAGGTTAGTTCGCGGGGCTTTTTGAAACCACCGGTCAAGTAGACCCGAAAGACGTGGAGAATCATCATCAGCACCATCATACTGGCGGACCAACGATGGATGGAACGGATTAACCAGCCAAAGTTGACGTCGGTCATGAGATACTGAACCGAATTAAAAGCCTCTGTAACGGTAGGCTTGTAATAAAAGGTCATGGCGAACCCAGTGGCGAACTGGATAATGAAGCAGGTGAGGGTAATCCCCCCTAGGCAATAAAAAATATTGACATGGGGAGGGACATACTTACTGGAAATATCATCGGCAAGGGCCTGAACTTCCAATCGCTCATTAAACCACTGATAGGCTTTAGAGTCGGTAACTTGCTTGGTAAACATGAAAGGGAAAGCTCTAGGTATCTATAAAGACCATTATCCAAGAATGTAACATAGCTGTAACGACTGCGCCGTAGTTCAGGGAGAAAATTATTGCCCAGGTCATTCTCCCGGATGGACCAGGCAAATAGCCCTAAGCGGCCCTATCATAGGGATTTCCCTCCCCAATGGGAAATTCCCCCAAGGGCGTCCACAACATTTCGTTACACTGATTTAATGATCTAACTATCCCTAAGGGGGCAGCCATGGCTGCTCAAGAGTATTACCCAGGTAGGCATCTGGGCCCCAGATATTAAATAAAGCAGGACTTTGGTGAAACGGGTATGCCTATGCCAGGATCGGAGAAGCAGTATCTATTGACTAGATTAGGGCAGGGTTTTATCCCCAAGGAGTTAACGTTGCCCCCTATAGCCATGTTCACCTCGATCCTAGGTCGGTGGCTCGCCATTCTACTGGTTTGTCTGATCGCCATGGCTACGGTTCTTCCAGGGTCAGCCTTAGCTTTGACCGAGGAGCAGGAACTGGTGGCGGAGGTCTGGCGGATTGTCAATCGGGCCTATGTTGACGAGGGGTTTAACCACCAAAACTGGTGGTTTACCCGCCAGCGGCTGCTGAACCGTCCCTTGAGTAATCGAGAGGATACCTACCAGGCCATTCGTGACATGCTGGCCACCCTGGAGGATCCCTACACCCGGCTGCTACCTCCCAATCAGTACCGTAGCCTGCAAACCAATACGGCGGGGGAACTGATTGGTGTGGGGTTGCAAATTACCAAGGATGAGGAGTCAGGATGGCTACGGGTGATCGCCCCGATCGCCGGTTCTCCTGCGGATCAGGCGGGCATCCAACCCCAGGATAGGGTGATCACCATCGATGGCGTCGACACCCTGAATCTGTCCCTGGATGAGGCCGCCGCCAGCCTGCGGGGGCGGTCCGGCAGTCAGGTCACCCTCACCCTGAGGCGAGGCGATCAACCGGACCTGAGGGAGGTGCGGCTAACGCGCGATCGCGTCACCCTTAACCCGGTGGTGGCCAGTCTCAAACTCACCGATGGGGGCCAGCGGGTTGGCTATCTCAGGCTCAGTCAGTTCAACAGTAATGCCAGGGAAGCCATTGCTGAAGCGGTGGTCAGTCTGGCTAAACAGGGAGCCCAGGGCTATATCCTCGACCTGCGCAATAACCCAGGCGGTCTCCTGCAGGCCGGTATTGATATTGCCCGCCTCTGGCTGCCCCAGGGCACCATTGTCTATACCGTCAATCGCCAGGGCATTTTAGACCGCTTTGAAGCCTACGGGCCCAGCCTCACCGATGCCCCCCTGGTGGTATTGGTGAACGAGGGTACCGCCAGTGCTAGCGAAATTTTAGCCGGGGCCCTGCAGGATAACCACCGAGCGGTGCTGGTGGGGGGGGTTACCTTTGGCAAAGGGTTGATTCAGTCCCTATTTGACCTGTCCGACGGGGCCGGCTTAGCGGTCACCGTGGCCCGCTATGAAACCCCCGATCACCATGACATAAACCAGCAGGGAATCCACCCCGATCGGCTAGTGAGTAGCGCCTCCCTCAGCCCGGATACCCTGGCCACTGAGGCCGATCCCCAGTATCAGGCCGCCCTGGAGGTGCTCGGTCAGAGCGAGGCCATCCTGGCCCAGTCCTCCTGAGGGGGGGCAACGCCATAGCATCCCAGGGTTCTAAAGGGTCACCAGGTCTATGCCAGCCTATTTCTTTTGGGGAGACAACGAGTTTGAGCTGCAGGGGGCGATTCTTGCCCTGCAGCGGCAGGTGTTGGCCGGTGACTGGGCCAGCTTTAACTACGATGTCATGCCGCCAACCCTGGTAAATGGAGCGATCGCCGCCCTCAACCAGGCCATGACTCCCCCCTTCGGGGCTGGACAGCGCCTGGTGTGGCTCCAGGATACGCCCCTGGGTCAGCGTTGTCCGGAGGAGGTGCTGAGGGAGTTAGAACGCACCCTGCCAATCCTGCCAGCCACCACCGTACTGCTGCTCAGTAGTGAGAACAAGCCCGACGGTCGCTCTAAGTTTTATAAATTGTTTAAGCAGTACGGGGAAATTAAGGAGTTCGCCACCATTCCCCCCTGGAAAACCGACCTGTTGCGTCAGCAGGTTGAGACGGTGGCTGAGACCAGGGGGATGCGCCTGACCTCCCCAGCGGTTGATTTACTGGTGGAGGCGGTGGGCAACGACACCCGTCAACTCCACCTGGAGCTGGAAAAGCTAGCCCTCTACTGGGACCGACCTGACCCGATCCCGCCCCAGGTGGTCACCGATCTGGTGACGGTGTCCACCCAAAGTAGCCTGAAGCTAGCGGCGGCGATTAAACAGGGGGATAGTCCCCAGGCCCTCCAGGTGGTGGAGGAATTGCTCCACCGCAATGAACCCGCCCTGAGGATTGTGGCTACCCTGGTCAGCCAGTTTCGCCTCTGGCTGTGGGTGCAGGTGATGGCCGCCGCCGGCGTTCACAATGAAGCAGAGGTGGCGGCGGCGGCGGAACTGGCTAACCCAAAGCGCCTCTACTTCCTCCGCCAGGAGCTGCGGGGAGTTAGCCTCAACCAACTGCAACGCACCCTGCCCCTGCTCTTGCAACTGGAGGCAGACCTGAAATTGGGTCAGGATGACCGGGCGGCATTACAAACCGCCGCCATTCAACTTTGTCAGATCTTTGGTGGGGCCTAGGACGCGGTAATCAGTGGTCAGTAACCAGTAATCAGTAATCAGGAGAGCTGGGATGGGTCATGACCGTCGTCGGCATAGCCTTTTCCCGACAGGAAGATGTTTTAGTGTCGTTCATGAAAGGTCTGTCTTTCCATCCGTCAGCAAAATCGACCCACGGGCACGTAGTACAGTGATGATAGTTCCCTCAGGGCAACCATGAGGAAAATCCCTGGCAAAGGTTGATTACACCACCCCGTTTCCTATTGGCAGCCTGACAAATATAGGAAAGCCCCTGGCAAAAGTTGATTAC
>JBEIUS010000250.1:0-2787 GCA_040374235.1 Leptolyngbya sp.
AACCGGGGTCTCGCAAAGCGAAGCGCGATCGCTAACGTAGCTGAGAATAATTATCCTGATGGGCACGGGTCTGGCCCTTTGCCCATCCTACCCCGCCGAGAATCTGTCTTTTCAAACACCTTCTAAAGCAGTCTTCTACCTTCGGTCCCTTAGTAGAGACCAACTAGCAACTGTGCTGTGGTGGTACGCAGGGCAGCAGCGGCACCGGCACTCATGTCCCGGGGAGCACAGATGCGGTTGCGCAAGTAAGCATAGGTAATAGCCCCGATCACAACCTGATCCCAGGTGGGCAGAACGGGGGGTATAGCCATGGCAGGGAGGGGAAGGGCTGGACATAAAAAACTTGAGTCCCACGCAGTGGGCAACTCCAGCGGGGTTGAAGGGTTTAACGGCTGAATCCTCGCTTTGCCGATGGCCAAGGCTCCGCCTCCGGCTACCGTAGCCGAGACCAGTTCATCACCCTGATGGCCACAAACCACAGTTTGATTGGAGAAAAAAAACAATCAACTTGAATATCATTTGTACTTCGGTTATGATACTTGCCTGACTGACAACAAGGTTTTGCCTATGGCCAGTGTTTCTCCGGTGCTTAGTGCTGTGCTAGCAGACAACCAGACTTACGCCAGTGATTTCGGTGATAAGGGTAGTCTGCCCCTGCCCCCGGCGCGGCGCTTTGCGATTCTGACCTGTATGGATGCCCGCCTGGATCCGGCTAAGTTTGCTGGCCTCCAGGAGGGTGACGCCCATGTCATCCGTAATGCGGGGGGGCGGGCCAGCGATGACGCGATTCGCTCCCTGGTGATTTCCTATAAATTGCTGGGTACCCGAGAGTGGTTTGTTATCCACCACAGCGACTGCGGCATGGAAACCTTTACCGATGCCGTTATGCGTGGGTTGTTAGCCCATAGCCTGGAGACCGCCCAAATTACCCCCGAGGGCTGGCAAGACCTGGGCCAGGGCCCCGGATCTAAGGAAGGTGACTTTATCAGTTGGCTCACCATTTCCGATCTGGCCCAGAGTGTGGTTGAGGATGTGAATCGCATCCGTCACCATCCCCTGGTTCCCCCCTCTATTCCCATCTACGGGTATATCTACGATGTTAAGACCGGTCAGTTGGTGGAGGTTCCCGCCGCTACGGAGGCCGGTGTTACCCCTGGGGGGTAATTGATTGAACCGTAAGTGTCTTGTCCCTTAATTTAAGGAGGAGTCCCCGTGTTGAAGTTGCTAAAACGCTGGAAAATCCAGTTTCTATCCCTGCTGGCTATCCTAGTAGCCATCACCTTAAGCCCTGGTTTGGTTTCCCCGGCGGCCACCGCCACCAAGATTGATTTTGTCACTCCCCAATGGCTGACGGAGCACGCTCAGGATCCTAAGCTGCGGGTTTTGGATGTGCGGATCAACCCCCTCGACTACATTGGCGGCCATGTGCCAGGGGCGGTTAATATCGCCGACAACACCTTCCGGGGCCCCAACGGTCGTCTACCGGTGCAGTACTGGGAGCAGCAGAAGATTGAGTCCCTATTTCGTGCCGCTGGCGTCAACAAGGACAGCCACGTGGTGATCTATTCTGAGGGCAATAGCATCCTGGGGTCCAGCATGGTGGCCTACCTCCTGGAACGTAGTAGCAAGGAAGGGCAGGTGTCCATCCTGGATGGGGGTTACAAGGGCTATAAGGATGCGGGGTTACCCGTCACCAAGGAGTTCCCCCAGTATGCTCCTGGCAACTTTACCTTGAAGGATAATCCCACCATTCGGGTGGGCCTCAATCAGGTGCGGGGCTTTATTGGCAACGCTAATGTCACTTTGATTGACCCCCGTCCCCCCGCCCTATTTGCCGGTGAAGAAAATCTTTTCATTCGCAATGGTCACATCCCTGGCGCTAATAATATTCCCTGGCCAACCTTCACCGTGGGAGAAACCAACTTTCACCAGTTGAAATCCCTGGATGAGATTCGTTCCCTGCTAGACCGGCGCGGCATTACCCCCCAGGATGACATTATTGTCACCTGCAGTACGGGTCGGGAAGCGACTCTGCAGTACGTGGTTCTCAAGCATGTGTTGGGCTACCCTAAGGTGCGAATTTATGAAGGCTCTTGGACGGAATATTCGGCTCAGCCTGACCTGCCGGTGGCAACGGGCCGTGATCCTAATGCCTAGCCATTAGATCCTTAACGGTAAACTAGGGTGGGGTGACAGGTTAAATATCCCTTTTGCCAGTCACCCCTACCCTGTCGTCAAGCAGATTTTTCGCCATGGGATACCGACAGCTTTGGTGGGCTAGCGCGATCGCCACCCTTCTCCTTTCCCTAACGCCCCAGGCCACCCTGACCAGCAGCCTCAGCCTGGCCTGCGAACCCACTCCGACGACGCCCAGTCCTGACCCGGTGAACCCCCAGACTCCACCGGGTTAGGCTAACCGTCAGACCTCCCCAACCCAGCCTTTAGTTATGCGAGCTATGTCATCGCCTTGCTTTCGCTTTTCCTGGGTGATTTTCTGTCGACATTTATTTATCATGTTCCCCAGCATGTTTTCGGGCGTTTGCATCTCACTACCCACCATGCTGGGCACCAAGGTTTTAGTCATTATGCGGTGCTGAGCCACCATCGGCTACGGCGATATTTTTATCTTTTTTGATCAACCAGGGCAGCGGTGGTTGCGATGGCTGCGCTGGGTTCGACGCAAAGTAAGGGTGCAGTCCTATCAGCTTTAACCAATCAATCGGGTCCTAAGGGTGCTGGCCAGGGCCCCTAGCCTGGATAATTCACGAAGGATAAATAGATCACAGA
>JBEIUS010000181.1:0-6046 GCA_040374235.1 Leptolyngbya sp.
ACAACGAGTCGTCTGCACTGCTTATATTATTCCCCTCCTGCACATCTCCATTGAGCCAGCTGCGCCACGGCAAATCCATTTCATCTCCTGAGCCCCCCCCCCCCCCCCCCCCCCCCCCGCCCCCCCGCCCCCCCCCCCCCGGCCCGGTCATGGCCATGGTGCTAAAGGAGCCAGCATCGTAAAGGCGCTGCAGGGTCATTTCCACCTGTTTTTCCTTAAAGCCCTCGGGGCGATCGATGACATTCATGGCCAATCGGCCCTCCAGTAACACCCGCTGGCCCGCCTGGTAGTTGGCCTGGACTTCTTGGCCCAGGTTACCCCAGGCCACCACCTTGAGCTTAGCGGCTGGATCATTTTCCCTCAGGGGGGGAAACTCCACCCAAAACTCCGCCACCGGGGTTTGGTTGTCTGAGGTATAGCGTAGCTGGGGGGCCTGCACAATTTCGGCCAATAGCATGCAATTGTTCATGGGGCCAAGGTCTCCTTGCTATCCAGGGCGTTGGTAATAAACTGTTGGACGTGGCTTTGATAATCCGCCAGGGTATGGTCGAGCCAGTGACGACTCTGGCTGTTGCCAAACAGATGCACCAGGGGTTCTCCGGCATCGGGCAAAATCAGCACCCAATCGTTGGGATTATCCCCCAAAATCTTAACGCCGTCGATTAATTCCAGGCGATCGGCGGGGGTAATCTCCACTAAATGACGCATCAGGCTACCCTTGATGCTCCAGGGACAGCGTAGGGTGAGGGAACGGTGGGCAATGCGGGGCAGCTCAGTGAGGATTTGCCCCAGCGATCGCCCCTGCACCGTCAACAGCTCCACCAGTTTGGCAATGCAAAACATGGCGTCAAAGCCCGGATGGAGGCGGGGGAAGATAAACCCCATCTCCCCACTGCCCCCCAGTACCACGTTAGGGTTAGCCTGACAGGCCTGCATCAGGGCGGTGGGGTTAGCCTTGGTGCGAAACACATGGCCATCGTGGCGGCGAGCAACGTAGTCCACCGCGCCGGAGGCCTGGACCGGCACCACCACAGTGCCCCGGGGGTGGCAGGTCAACATCATGTGGGCCATCAAGGCGGTTAGGGTATCCCCTCGGATGGGGGTGCCCATCTCATCCACCAAAATTAACTGCTCCCCATTGGCCAGCACCTGGGCCCCAAAGGTGGCCCGCAAGGCCTGGACCACCTGCCCCAGTTGGGCCAGCATCACCTCCCGATCGCCGCTAGACAGGGGGGTCTGCCGCAGACTGGCATTCAGCACCACGGCGTCGCAGCTAAACTTAGCCAGAATTTGGGGCAACACCGCCCCGGAGACGGCGTAGACATAGTCCACCACCAGTTTGGCCTGACTATGGCGCACCACCGGCAGGTTGAGGTGGCGTTCAAAGGCGGTGGCGTAGGTGACAATAGCCTGGGACAGGGTGGTGACGGTGCCAATCTCGTGGATGGCGGCCCGGCGCAGGTCCTCCTTGAAGTAGGCCCCTTCGATTTTCTTTTCCTTGCCCTTAGAAATATCAATCCCCTGCCGATCAAAGAACTCGATCAGCACGTGATCCGCCCGATCGGGGTGGAGGCGGACGTGAATGCCCCCCGCCACCTGCATCTGGGCCAGCACACTGCGGGCCACGGGAATGGCGGTGGATTCCAGGTTGTGAACGTTAACGCCAACGGACATCAGACCGGCGATCAGCGATCGCGACACCATGCGGGAAATACTGCGTTGATCCCGGGATACGGTGACCCAGTCCCCCGGCTTCAGGGTGGAGCCAAAGGCCGCCCCCAGTTTCACAGCAAATTCCGGGGTGATGTCGATGTTGGCCAGACCCGACACCCCCCGCTGGCCAAACAGGCTGCGCTGGGCCATGTTGCCCCAGATCAGATTGATGTTCAGGGTGGCCCCCGACTCAACCTGTTTGCTGGGCCAGACCCTGACCCCGGGGCTAATCTGGGCCTCCTCCCCCACCGTTGACAGGGAACCAATCACCGCCCCCTCCAGCACATGGGACCGGCGATCCACCTGCACCCCACGACCAATGGTGCAGGCCCGCAACTGGGCCTCATCGCCAATGATGGCCCCATTCCAGACGATCGGGCGCTTCAGGTCGGCATCGTTACCAATGGTGACGTTATCGCCGATCACCGTGCCCGCCTCCAAAATCGCCCGGGCCCCAATCCGACAATTGTCGCCAATCAACACCGGCGGATGGATCTCCGCCGAGGGATCGATGTAGGTGTTTTGCCCCACCCAGACCCCACTGCGGGTTTCGCCGTAGCCGTAGTTGATCCGCACCTGCCGATGTAGGGCATCGTACTGGGCCCGGCGGTAAGATTCCAGGTCCCCCACATCGCACCAGTAGCCCTCCGCCACGTAGCCGTATAGGGGTTCTCCCCGGGCCAGCAGTAGGGGAAAGAGATCCTGGGAAAAGTCGCACTCCTGGTGCCCCGGCAGGTACTCCAGCGCCTCCGGCTCCAGGATGTAGGTGCCCGTATTCACCGTGTCGGAAAAAACCTCGCTGGCGGAGGGTTTTTCCAGAAACCGTTGCACCCGCCCCGCCCCATCCACAATCACCACCCCAAAGTCGAGGGGGTTGGGCACCCGGGTCAGCACCAGGGTGGCCTTAGCCCCCTTCTCTCGATGAAACTCAATGGCTGCCCCCAGGTCAAAGTCCATGACACTATCGCCGCTGATCACCAGAAACCGGCTGTCCAACAGGTCGGCAATGTTTTTGACGCAGCCCGCCGTGCCCAGGGGTTGATCCTCCTCGACGGCGTAGGTGAGCTTGACCCCAAAGTTAGTCCCATCCTGGAAATAGTCGCGCAGGGCGTCAGGCAGATAGTGGAGGGTGGCAATGATTTCGGTGATGCCGTTATCCTTCAGCAGCCGGACAATGTGATCGGCAATGGGGCGGTTCAGGATGGGCACCATGGGCTTGGGCAGGTCACAGGTGAGGGGCCGCAACCGAGTGCCCGAACCGCCAGCCATCAGCACTGCACGCATAGGGTCTCCCTGAACAACAGACGGCAACCTTGCTATTGTAGGAGATAGATAAGCCTAGTTGGTAGGAGTAGCCCATGGGTACCCTGGTCACCCTGTTATTGATCGCCCTGTACGGCGGTGGCGCCTGGAAGTTTTGGTCTGGCTTTGATAGAACGACCTTTAGCGATGGCAAAGTGCCCCTCACCCTGCTGTGGCCCCTGTTGCTGGCTAGCAACAAGGCCTACCGGGAAAACTTTAACCGGGCCCTGAAGGGATGAGCCTGCCCGGGGCCGACCCCTCCCCCTGGGGGGCCCAACTGCAGGCGGTGGCCCAGCGCTATAACCAGGAATTTGCCGGTCAGCCCTTTGATCTGCCCCAGGAAGTAGAGGAGATGCCCATCTTTAAAGATTGGGTCGGGGGCCGCCTCGCCCCCCGCCTCTCCACCCCCTTCTGGGAGGCGGTGAAACCGGCTAAACGTCAACACTGCCTGGACATTGGCTGTGGGATTAGTTTTCTGATCTACCCCTGGTGTGACTGGGATGCCTGCTTCCACGGCCATGACCTTAGCGCCGTGGCCTGCCAGGCTCTCACCGCCCGGGGGCCCCAGTTAAATTCCAAGTTGTTTAAGGGCATGCGCCAGGCCCCCGCCCACCGCCTGGAGTATGAACCGGCCAGTTTTGATCTGGCGATCGCCACCGGGGTCAGTTGCTACTACCCGGTGGACTACTGGCAGGTGGTGCTGCCCCAGGTGAAGCGGGTACTTAAACCGGGGGGGTGGTTTCTCTTTGATGCCCTCAATCCTGACGCCCCCCTGGCGGAGAGCTGGGCGATTTTAGAAACCTACCTGGGGGCGGAGGTGTTTCTCACCGAGATGGACCGCTGGCCAGCCCTGGTGCGGGAGGCGGGGGGGCAGGTGGCCTCCCACCGCGACTACGAACTGTTTCGGCTGTTTAAGGTGAAGTGGCCGAGCTCAGGGTATGGAAGATAATCGCTCCCTGGTTTCCCTTCAAGAGTTGCCCAACCTATACCCGAAGGTACTAGACCATACAACTAACCCGACCCGGTGGCGGGGGGGGTGGCTGAATCTGCTGCCACCCCTACTCCCGACTGGTAATCTCCCGATTGCCCCCCCGATTTGCTCACTAGACGGACGGACTGGATCTCGATGGATTTTTCCAGGGCCTTGGCCATGTCGTAGAGGGTGAGGGCGGCGATGGTGGCGGCGGTGAGGGCCTCCATTTCGACACCGGTGCGGCCCTGGACCCGCACCGTGGCGGTGATGGTGTAGCCCGGCAGATCCGGGTCAGGGGCGATCGCCACCTCCACCTGGCTGAGGGGGAGGGGATGGCAGAGGGGAATCAGATTCGCGGTTTGTTTCGCCGCCATGATGCCGGCAATACGGGCGGTGGCCAGCACATCCCCCTTGGGGGCGTTACCGGCGGCGATGGCCGCCAGGGTGGCGGGCTGCATTTTCACCTGAGCCCTGGCGATCGCCTGGCGCTGGCTGATGGGTTTGCTGCTGACATCCACCATCTGGGCCTGGCCCTGGGCATCTAGGTGGCTGAGGGCGGGGGGGGAGTCTGGCATAGGTGATGGGGTGATGGGGTGATGGGCGTATTGTAGCTTTGCTGTTGCTCCGGGAGTGTTCAGGAATCTATGCTAGACCGGGAGTATTGCTAAGTAGTGTTGAAGGAACCCATACCCCCTATACCCGTTGCCCTGCGCCCTATTTCTCCCCATGCCCCCGATGCCCCCCACCCCGCCCCCCCGACTCGGTCAACGCCAGGACTGGTTTAAGCAACTGTTTAGCCTGCGGGGTTCGGTGATCCCGGCGGTTTTACCCCGAGCCCTGCTGTGCATGGCCTTCGCTGGGGTGATTTACGGTCTCTACCAGCGACAATGGCCGGTCTCCGTGCCCATCCTGGGTACCCTGGTGCCCAGCCTGGTGCTGGGTTTGCTGCTGGTGTTTCGCACCAACACCTCCTACGAGCGGTTTTGGGAGGGGCGAAAGCTCTGGGGCAATGTGATTAACCTGAGTCGTAACCTGGCCCGCCACATCTGGGTGGCGATCGCCGCTCCCCAGCCCGTTGACCACCAGGCCAAGGTGGAGGCCATCCACCTGCTGCCGGCCTTTGCAGTGGCCATGAAGCTACACCTGCGGGGCCAGGCCCCCAACGCGGAACTGGCCAGCCTGATCACAGACCCCCAGTTTGCCCGCCTGCAAACCCTGCAGAACCCACCCCTGCAAATTGCCCTGTGGTTGGCGGAATATCTACAGGGGCAACAGGCGGCGGGCCGGCTGCACCCCTACCAACTGACCGCCTGCCTGGAGGCCCTGGATGGGCTGGTGAATAGCCTGGGGGGCTGTGAACGGATTCTTAAAACCCCCATGCCCCTGGCCTACTCCATCCACCTGAAGCAGTTATTAATGCTCTACTGCCTGGCCCTACCCTTTCAAATGGTGGCCTCGGTTGGCTGGGCCACCCCCCTGCTGGTGGGGTTAATTAGCTTTGCCGTGTTTGGCATTGAGGAAATTGGCATCGAAATTGAGAACCCCTTTGGGGATGATGCCAACGATCTGCCCCTGGATGCCATCTGTCGCACCATGGCGCAAAATATCGAGGACCTGCTGGCGATGCCGCTACCTTAGGGGCGCAGGGCAACGGGCGCAAGGCGCAAGGGGGAGAAAAAAGCGCAGGGCAACGGGCAGTTTACTGCTCACTTGAATCTTGCTAGACCGCTAGGGCCTTAGGGAAAAGGGCCATTCATAATAAATTCTTTGGCAAAACTAGATTCTCCCAAGGAAATTCCTATCTCTGGCACGCCATCCATAATGTTTTCCTTGGTAAAACCAACTTTTTTGAAGGGAATCCTTATCTTTGACACGTCATTGATAATAAATTCTTTGGTCGAATCAACTTTTCTTAAAGTTTTTCCTATCTTTGGCCCTCCCTAATCAACAAAGGTACTGGCCAACTCAACCTTTCCCCTGAATTGATCTACATTCGTCCTCCCCTAATCAACAAAGGCACTGACCAAATCAACCTTTCCCCTGAATTGATCTACATTC
>JBEIUS010000253.1:0-2721 GCA_040374235.1 Leptolyngbya sp.
CCCTGGATCAGGCCAGGGCGGCCCTGGAACAGTCGATTTTACCCAACATCAAGGTCGGTACCGAGGTGGTCAGTGATGCCGCCGCCGCCCGCTACACCACCGACGCCACCCCCGATCCCCTGCCCCGGTTGGAGGACTTCCCCCTCTACGGCGCCACCCCCCAGCCGGGAGATAACCCCCTCTATGTGGAAATCTTTAGCTCCTCCGAAAAGGCCAACGTGGAACGTCAGAATGAACGCTGGCTGGTGGAGGTGGCGGAGGCCTTTAACCAGCGCCAGGTCACCCTACCCAGCGGCCAGGTGGTGCAGGTGGGGGTGCGGCAGGTGCCCTCGGGTACGGCGGCCCGGTTGCTGGCGGCGGGTACGGTGCAGCCCAATGGCTATAGCCCCTCCACCGATCTGTGGGTGGCCATGGTGCAAAGCCAGGGGGTGAAGACCGTGGCGGTGGCCCCCCGGCTGGTGCCCAACACCGCCGGTTGGGTGGTGCCCAAGACCGTCTACGATAGCCTGTCCCAGCAGGGGGAGGTCAACTTTGACCGCCTACTCAATGCCATTGCCTCCGGCCAGGTCACCGTCGCCTACCCCAACCCCTACTCCAGCTCCACCGCCCTAAATCTGCTTTATACCCTTTATTGGCGGGCCGCTGGCCACCAGCAGGATGGCCGCCCCCTCACCGTGGCGGAACTGGAAACTCCTCAGGTGAACTCCGTGTTTGACCAGTTCCAATCCCAGGTGTTGATCACCACCGCCACCACCCTGGACCTGCAGGAGCTCTTCCTACGGGATCAGAGCCAGTTGCAGGCCTTTCCCCTGGAATACCAGAACTACCTGGCCCTGCGCCAGGTGCCGGGCTTTGAAGCCACAGAATTCATTCCCTTTGGGGTGCCCCACAATAACCCTCTGGTGGGCTTTGCCTGGAATAGCCCGGCCCAGCAGGCAGCCCTCAAGGCCTTTGCTAGCTTTGCCCAGTCCCAACCGATGCAGGATTTGGCGGCCCAGCAGGGGTTTGTCCAGACCGACTACCTGAAAACCGCTAAAACCCCGCCCCTGCCCTCTGGGGAGGTGCTGCAGGCGGCCCAGTCAAACTGGAAGCGGCGCAAGGATGGAGGCCGTACCGTCTATATGAGTCTGGTGATTGACACCAGTGGATCCATGGAGGGCCAAAGGCTGCAGGCGCTTCAGGAGGGGCTGCGGGTGGCTGCTGGTCAGATCAATGCCGGTAATTCTGTAGGCATCGTCAGCTTTGCCGATCGCCCGGTACGGCGCCTCCCCCTGGCCCCCTTTGATCCCCTGCAACACCAGCGCTTTTTGGCCACCGTCGATCAGCTGCAGGCCAACGGGGCCACTGCCATGTACGACGGCCTTATGGTGGGCCTGGCGGACCTGTTGCAGAAGCAGGCCAGCGATCCTAGCGGGCGCTTCTACCTACTGCTGCTCAGTGATGGCGAGGTGAATCGGGGCTATCAATTTGATGCGATAAAATCCGTGCTGGAGTACAGCCAGGTGCGGTTTTATCCGATCGCCTACGGTGAAGTCAGTCAGACGGAACTGCAGGCGATCGCCAACCTGCGGGAGACCACGGTGAAGCAGGGTACTCCGGAAAACGTGCGCAGTTTGTTTAAAGACCTGTTCCAGGTCAGTCTCTAGGCCATGGGTAACCCAAACCAACGGTTAATTCGCACCCTGGGCCTGGGCTGGCTGGCCTTCCTAGCTCTGGGACTGGGGCTGCGGCAGGGGTTCCGTAGCCCAGGGGTGACGGTGATCATAGATCGCAGCTACTGCAGCCCGGCCCAGTGGCAGGGGGTAACCCAGGCCTACGCCGACTTGTACGACCAGGACCAACAGCAAAGGATTAGCCTTGACCAGGTGATCTACGTGAGTGACCTGGGACAGGAGACCGCTCCCCAAATTCCTACCCCAGAGCAGGTGGAGACCCTCAATACCTACGGGCGCTTCAACCCCAGCCAACTGGAGGCGGCCCTCAAGGCCCAACCCCAGGCCAGGGTGCTGTCCTGTCATCGGCCCTAGCCACCGATCTGCTATCGCTCAAAGAGCTGCTCAAACTCCCGACGCAGGCTAGCGTAGTTAACCACCCGGGCCACGATCAGGTGACCACCCCCCTCCGCCAGGGAAAATTGTGCTCGCCAGTGGCGCACATCCGCCTCCCGGCTGAGCCAAAACTCCACCATTTTCGCGACGATGGCATCCCAGTCCCAGTCGGGCTTGGGATGGACCTGCTCGACGGCGTTAATAAACCCATCCAGGGTGCAACAATAGCTGCCTAGGTAGGCCTGACTCAGCTGGGCCTGGGTCGCCAGTTGCTGTTGCTGGTTGAAGAACTGTAAGACGGGGGCAATACCAATAATCTCAAAGCTATAGCTCATGGCAGCAACGCAGCCAGGGCCAGGCCCTGGGTAAGGCTAAACTCCTGGGCCGGCCCTGTCACCGGAGACCCATCGATCAAGGGTAGGGTCCTCCCTCCCGTTAGATCTATCTTGCAAAAATCTCATCCCCAGGATTGTTCGCCATCAACGATTTTGACAGCTTCTTCAAACTTTTTCACCTGGGGGTGATTAGATCCGGGTTAAACGAGGGAGATTTGGGGCAGCAATTCTCATTACTAAAGAATCAGCTGCTATTGGGAGGGATTTCCAGTTCTAGCCCCTCGAGCATGAAGGTAAGCAGATGCCCTAGCGCCGTCGCCCGTAACCCCCCTAAGCCG
>JBEIUS010000110.1:0-11694 GCA_040374235.1 Leptolyngbya sp.
GACCGATGAGCGACAACTGATTATTCGCCTATTGGGACCGCCGGTTGAGCGGTATTACTACCCATCTGGTTAATCATTTGTCAACCTGCGGAATGTAGGGTATAGCAGCGTAGGCGAGTTTTGCCTATCTAGGCGCGGCTTCTAGTGGCCAGCGTCAAGAGTTTTGTCAGTCAATAGATCTATTGTCTTGAGATCTATTGTCTTGCCAAGTGATCTATGGTTATATATGCTATACGGCCTGCTAATTTATAGATTCCATTAAACCTATTAGCTTGATTTATTAAAACCCTTATGTCTGCTGAAATTTTGCCCTTAGCAATGGGAAGCTTTCTAATTAATTTAATTTGAGCATTGAACCTATGTCAGCAATTAAGCACTGGCAATGCTGATCCTTAATTTATAAAGTCATTATTTATTCTTATCTTAATCTAACTATGGTAGTTTCCGTGTGTGGAGCAACGGTTGGTCAACTTCGATTTAAATTTGATGAGATGTTTTTCCTGCGGCCTTGGTTTAAGCGTGGACTAGAGCACGACTTGAGGAAGGGGTCTGCGATCGTCTGGCCCCTGCTTAAGCGACCACAGGCTAGCCATCAGGCCCGGTCCCCCTTAGCTTTGGCCGATCAACCCAGGCCTGGCCCAGGTGATCACCAGCCGTCGCCCTGGCTGCCCTCAACCCACCCCGTCGGGCTATGGTTCTTGCCCGAGCTTCTGGCCCTGGGGCTGTGGATTCTCCTGGTCAGCTCCGGGGCCGCCTCTGTATCCGAGGGGCTGGGGTGGATGGTGGGGCTCTCCTTGATGCTGCGCTGCAGCTGGCAGGGGGCGATGCTGCTCCACGGGCTGGGCCACAGTTTGGGCCGGGCCCTGGTGGATAGCCAGGCCTCGGCCCTGAACCTGACCAACATCCTGGAACAGCGGTCCCCCGGTCAGGTGTTAGCCGGCCTCTGGCCCCTGTCCCCCCCTTCCCTGACTGGGCCTGGTTTGCCCTGGTTAGGGGTGGGCGATCGCACCCCCTGGAAGGTGCGCCTCAAGGCCGCTGCCGGGCCCCTGTTTAACCTGCTGGGGCTGGGGTTGGGCCTCTGGAGCGGTGTCCATGGCCTCCGGGTTGATCCGACGGGGCTAGCGGGCTATGGCTTCGCCCTGGCCAACGGGGTACTGCTGATCACCAGCCAGTCCGACTGGCTCAGCCTGGTTAGCGGCCAGGGCGATCGGCTTTATTGTGGCAACTTTGGCTTCATCAGCCAGGCAGAAGGGGCCAAAGCGGGGGATTTGATCTCTGAGCATGGGAGGAAATTGTTTACCACCATGGGCCAGGAGACCGAAGTGCGGGGGGAACAGGCCGGGGGCGGCCTGGTGTTCGCCCGGGACCCCCTGGGTTACACCTGCTTTGTGGGCCATAAATTGGTCAAGGCCAAGCGCGGTAATTTGACCCAGTCCCTGGCCACCACCTTTGACCGGGTGCGGCGACGGGCCCGGCGATCGGGGTTCAGGCCCATGCCCAAAACCATGGTGGGCGCCTGGCACTACCGGTTTGGCACCAGTGGTCCGCCCTCGGTGTTGGAAACCCACTGGCATGAATGGAGCCCGGCCCGGATCGAACGGGTGTGGTCCCTGGAGCGGGGGCACTGGCAATCCTGGCCGAAGTTAGTTAACCATCGCATCACCCACAACGGCGACTTTGACGGTTGGTCATTATTTGGTGATCTGGTGGATTACCCCAGCCTGGGGCTGTGGTTAGAGCGCGTCCTCCATAGCCCCAACCAAACCGTCGGTGATTCCCCCAAGATTGCCGCCATGATGGACCTGCTGGTGACCCAGGGGATGTGGCTGCCCTCCCTTCGCCTGGCCTACCAGATGACCCTGGCCACCAACATGGAGGCTGCCTTTGGCGGCCAGGTCCCCGCTAAAACAGCTCCCTCCACGGCCCCCAGCCCCAATCAATTGCAACAGTGGGCCGATCACTGCGAGGCAGCCTTTGTCCACCATTGCAAAACCCTCCCCCCCCCGGATCAGTTCCCTAACCCACCGGGTCAGCGGTGGCTGCACCAGACCCTGGTCACCACCCTGGGCCAGGATGACCACCTCAGGGAGTTCTCCCCTGAGCAGCTCAGCGCCTTCATCCAAATTACCCTGGAGGGGTTCCTGCGCAACGACCCCTATCGGGCGACCCGCCTATTTATGGGCAAAGCCCAGGGCAGCTTCGGACTAGCGGTGCTGTCTACCCTGCAGCCAGACCGGGTGGTGCTCAGTAGCCTGGGGCAGCCCCTGAGCCTGGGGTTTAACCCCAACCAGGGCTATGCGATTTACGCTTCCGAACCGGCCGCCGTGGATGGGGTGCTGAGGCAGGAGGCGGGGGCCTATCGCCTGGATTTGAATCAAAATACTGGGGAGGTGGCGGTGCTAACGGCGACCTCCCTAACCGTCTATTCCATGACGGAAAACCGGGAGCTCAGGGATACGGAGCTGTTTAAACGGCGGCTCACCTACCCGATGCCCCAATCCCCCGTCCCTCTAGCCTCCGACCCGGTGGCCCAGGATTTGCAGGATATTCCCCAACTGTTGCAAGAGATCAATGATACCTGGCTGAACCCGGCCTCGGGTAACCGCCAAAGTGGGGAATACCTGGCTAACTTTTTGATTGCTAAGGCCCAGCACCTTCAGGACAAGCAGGAACAACTGATCAGCCTGGGGTTGGATCCTTGCCTGGCCAAGTCCAGCCACGTGGACCTGCTGATAACCGGCATCGAGAATAGCCTGTGGCTGGGGGAACAATTCGCCAGGGACCTGGAACGGTTGTTCCCCCTGCTCTCCGTCCAGGTGCTATCCGCCAACCTGGTGCTGCAGCGCTTGCAGTACGACTTCCCCAGCCTGGGCCTGGCTAAGCAATCCCTGGTGTTAGCGATTACCCAGTCAGGGCAGACCTTCCCCACCCGCCAGGTGCTGGAGACCTGTGACCTGCTGGTGCGCCAGGGGGTGATGCGGGAGTTCTTTGTGCTCACCGGGGAACCCACCAGCTTTCTCGGATCCTCCCTGTTACCCCCCACCTTTGCCGGGGAGCCCTTTAGTCGTCGCCTGTTTACCAATGGCAGTGGGCGACGAGGGGCAGAACCCGCCACCGCCCCCGTGGTGGCCACCCACCAGACCCTAACGGAGTTGCTGTTCTATCTGACCCGCCAACTACAGATCGCCTTTCCCCACCAGCAGCCCCTGGGGCTGAGCCTTTGCCCCGATGGTTTGGCGGGCCTGGTGGATAGCGATAACCAGATGCTGATCCAGAGTAGTCGGGATATTCTGGGATCTACCGACGGCGATCGCCCCCCTCGCCTGCATCGCCAGATTGTGCAGGCCGGCCAAAAATGGGGCCTCCATGTGATTGAAACCCCCCTAGCCTGGCTGATCCATGCGGTCTATGTGGGGGTGACCGTGGGCTGGGCGGTGGTGTTTGGCTACACCATTCCCCTGGCCCAGACCCTGTTTAAGGGCGCCCTATGGGCCCTGGACCTGCCCGCCGAGACCCCCCTGGCCAGCGCCCTGGGCACCTTCTTTGAGCTGGATGACATTATCATCTACATCTTTGGCCCCTGGTTTTGGACCCTGGGCCTGCGCTGGCTACAGGGTCGCCCCCTGCTGGCCCGCACCGGCAAACGCACCCTGGTACTGGGGGATACTCCCTGGGTCAGTAGCACCCTGGAAAACTACGTCAGCAAGCTATTTTCCCTCAGCTACGGCATCGCCACCTTGGAGGTGCACCGGGCTGACCCCCAAGATGATCTGGTACATCGCTTTGCCCATCGGGTGGTGCGGGGCACCCTACTATTCCTGGGGGTGCCCGATGGGCGTTGGGGGGCCAAGCAGCAAAACCAGGCCAACGCCGTCATCCTCACCGGTCGCCAGGCCCATGGCATTCGCCATCTGGGGGCGGGGCCCGAGATTGTTGCCCTCGGCACCCATCCAGCCCTAGCCCAGCAGGGCTTTGCCACCGCCCTGGTACTACCCAGCCTGGGGGATGGCGACGACGGGGCCCGGATCTCCACTGACCTGCTGGCCACTCTGCGGGAGTCCCGCTTCTATGCCCTACAGCGCCTACTGGCCAGCTACCTATTTTTCTGGGCCCTGGCCCGCCGGGTGGCCACCCTGCCCCTGCTAGGCTATGACTTCTGGAAGTCCCAGAGTCGCACCAAAATCATGACCACCGCCGCTCCCGTAGCCGCCCCCGCCCTGGATCGGCCAGAACCGGAGGAGATGATCCAGTTACAGTTGGACCGGTTAGCTAACCAGGAACAGAGTTAAGGGTTGTGCTCAGCGCCAAAGCGCCTACCCGAAGCGAGCAGCCCCTATAGCGGTCCGCTTCAGGCAAATATACTTATAGTAGGGGGCAAAAGTGCTTGGCTATAATGAAGTACCACCCCACCTGGCCACACCCCGAGGATTACTGAACCTATGTTTTATCGAATTCTGGTAGCAGTTGATCATGATCCAGAGGTGGCCCAGGAGGTTTTCAGTGAAGCTCTGCTCCTGGCCCGGATTCATCAGGCCAGCTTACATATCCTACAGGTACTTTACCCCCTGAAAAGTGCCTATCCCGATCCCCTCTACCTGACCCTGGAGGGCTCCCTTAGTACTATTAATACGGAAGCCTTTGGAACCTATGTTAGCCAATGGCGAGAGATGGAGCAGGAGAGTCTGGCCAAGCTGCAGGGCTATCAAGGGGAAGCCCAGGCGGCGGGGGTAACGGCGGTGACCAGTCAGCGGGTGGGGGAGCCAGGTCGGGAAATCTGTGCCCTGGCCCAGGAGTGGTCAGCGGATCTAATCGTGTTGGGGCGACGGGGCATGAAAGGGTTAGAAGAACTGCTGCTGGGCAGTGTCAGCAACTTTGTGATGCACCGGGCCAGCTGTGCGGTATTAATTGTGCAGGGGAAAGTGGCGGAACCCATTTCTGTAGGTTCCCCCTAGTCAGCGACCGATGACCGCCTTAGGCATGGTCTACATTGTCGGTGCCGGTCCAGCCGGCAAAGATTACCTCACCTGCCGGGGGCGAGATCTGCTGGGGCAGGCCGAGGCCCTGGTGCACGATGCCCTGGTGGACCCCAGTCTGCTGAGCCTGCTGCCCTCCACCTGTGAGGTATTCGAGGTGGGTAAGCGGGGCGGGCAGGCCAGTTTGCCCCAGACCACCATTAATGACTTGCTGGTGGACCTCTGCCGGCAGGGGCGTCGGGTGGTGCGGTTAAAAAGTGGTGACCCCTTTATCTTTGGCCGCACCACCGCTGAAATCCAGTCCTTGCAAGAGGCGGGCTGTCCCTTTGAGGTGGTGCCCGGGGTCTCCAGTGCCCTGGCGGCCCCCCTGCTGGCGGGTATTCCCCTGACCGATCCGGTGTGGAGTCATGGCTTTGGTGTGGTCAGCGCCCACGACCCTGACCTGCTGGACTGGGCTGGGCTAGCTCGTTTCCAAACCCTGGTAGTGTTAATGGGTGGCCAACACCTGGAGGAGATCATTCAACGGTTACAGCACCAGGGCTGTCGCGGTGATTGGCCGGTGGCGGTGATCCGTTGGGCCGGGCAGGCCCAGCAGCAGGTCTGGGAGGGCACCCTGGTGAGTATCCGCCAGATCACCCGAGGTCAAGCCCTGGCTCCCTGTGTGATGGTGTTTGGGGAAGTGGTGAAACTACGTCATTATCTGGTTGCTCCGGATCCGTCCCCCCTACCCTTACAAGGTAAAACCGTACTGATTACCCGGGCGGCCGGCCAATCCAGCCCCTTTGCCCAATTGTTGACGGCGGCGGGGGCCCGGGTGTTGGAGTTACCAGCTCTGGAAATTCGCCCGCCCTCTAGCTGGCAGGAGGCAGATCGGGCGATCGCCAGCCTGGACCAATACGACTGGCTGATCCTCACCTCCGCCAACGCGGTGCAGGGCTTTTTAGATCGCCTCCTGACCCAGGGTAAAGACCTGCGGGCCCTGGCGAGTTTAAAGCTAGCGGTGGTAGGCAGTAAGACCGCGGCGGTGGTAGAGCAGCGGGGGCTACGGCCCGACTTTGTGCCCCCAGAATTTGTGGCTGATGCCCTGTTAGACCACTTCCCCACAGCGGTGACGGGGCAGCGGCTGCTATTTCCCCGGGTGGAGAGCGGTGGCCGGGATGTGCTGGTGCAGGGGTTCACCGCCCAGGGGGCAACGGTGACGGAGGTGGCGGTCTATGAATCCGGCTGTCCCCTGGTGCCCGACCCCACCGCCCTGGCGGCCCTGGCGGCGGGGCGGGTGGACGTGATCACCTTCGCCAGCTCTAAAACCGTCACCCACACCGGCCAGTTATTGCAGCAGGGGTTGGGGGCGGACTGGCTGGATTACCTGCGGGGGGTGGCGATCGCCGCCATCGGTCCCCAAACCGCCGCCACCTGTGGCCACATCCTGGGACGGGTAGACATCCAACCCCAGGACTATACCCTAGAGGCCCTGACGGAGGCCCTGATGACATGGGGCAGCGGATCATCGGTTTAACCGGAGGCATCGCCACCGGCAAATCAACGGTGGCGGACTACCTGAAACGCCAGTATGGGCTACCGGTGCTGGATGCCGATGTCTATGCCCGCCAGGTGGTGGCCCCGGGCTCAACAGTGCTGGGGGCGATCGCCGATCGCTACGGCCCTGACCTATTACTACCAAATGGTCAACTTAACCGGGCCCAGATGGCGGAGATTATCTTTAGTCAACCGGCGGAAAAGGACTGGCTGGAGGCCCAAATCCATCCCCGGGTCAGCCAGGCCATGGCTACTGCCATGGCGACATTGGGCAATCAACCCACGGTGGTGCAGGTGATTCCCCTCCTCTTCGAAGCCCAACTCACCCACCAGGTGACGGAAATCTGGGTGGTGACCTGCCGGCCTGAGCAGCAGTATCAGCGCCTGATCCAACGTAGCGGCCTCAACCCCGACCAGGCCCAAGCCCGAATCCGTAGCCAGATGCCCCTGGCGGAGAAGGCGGCTCGGGCGGATTGGCTGTTGGACAACAGCGGCGATCGCCCAACCCTATTTGGCCAAGTGGATCAAGCCCCGCAACAGGGGGCCTAGGCTACCTGGGCTGGGGGCGGTTCGCCCCTGGGTAAAGACATGGTGGGGGCAGCCCTGGGTGGAGCCCTGGGCCTGCAACCACAGCAGACAACTGCGATGCCGGGGGGATAGTTCAGGCCACAGGCCCTGGTGGTTAGAGAGTTCCACCACAGCCCCCAGGGTGGTGTGGGAACATAACCACTGGCGTAGGGCCGCACTACTGGCCTGGGACCAGAAGCAATCCAGCACCAGGGCGCAGTGCCCACCAGGACGCAGCAGGGCGAGACTACGTTCTAACCCCAGACGAGACCAGGATAGTTTACCGGTGCTCTGGCACCCACTCCGGGGATAGGCCTCAGCCCGACGGAAATATTGACTTAACCAGGCGAACTGGCTGCGGAACTGCCCCCAGGCCTCGGTCAGATCGGGGTGCACCGTCAACACCTGGGGAGGATTGGCTAAAAAGGTGGCCGGTGTCACCCCCCGCTGGGCTAGCAAATCCTGGTAGGCCTCGGTAAACCCGATCGGGGTAGACTCCACAGATCCCCCCGGCAGGTGACTGATAATCAGGTCAACCCCCCCCCGCTGGAGCAGGCCATGGAGGTAGAATCCCCAGTGGAAGGGCTGCCTGGCCTCCACATCGGCCAGACTGAGGGGGCGGGTACGGCGCCCGGCGAGGGTGGCAGGGGGAGGGGGCACAGCCACCCGCAATCCCAATTGGTGACTGGCCTCCTGCCACAGCACCTGGGTCAACTTGGCCTGGGCGGTTTGGTTAACCTCCTCCAGCCGATCGCGAAAAAAATCCGCCTGGGCATAGGCCGACACGTGGCCCGTTTCCGCCAGTAGTTGGGTCTGGCTGCGGTAATGTTCCAAGCACACCTGGCGCTCCGCCAAAATTTCCCGGTAGTTAGCCGCCAACAGGGGTTGTAGCAGGTTACCCTGGCTGGCGGTCGACTGGCCCCGCCGGGGTTTCACCTGGTCAAACCGTTCCGGATCAACGGTGATCAGACCCAAAAAGGCATCTCCCCGCAGCAGGGTGAGGCTGAGGTCCGGCAGACTGGCCAGGTCACTGGCCCCCTGGCTATACTGAAGGGCCACCAGAAAGCTCTGCAAACGGGCCAGTTCCAGGGCCGGGGCGGAACAATCCAGGCCGTAGATAGCCTGGCTCGCCAGGTGACGGTAGAGCCCCAGGGCCTGCCCCGGAGAGGCGCCACTTACCCAGACCGGCAGGGGAACAGAGCTATCCAGGGCGGCGATCGCCAGCAGGGTATGGGCCAGGTAAAGCCACTCCTGCAGGGCGGCCCGCAGATAGCGACCGGAGCCGCAGGTGGGATCTAATAGGGTCAACTCCCCTAGCTCCTCCAGCAGTCGAGCCGCGGTAGGAGAATCCAGGCTAAGTAGCAGTTGAGCTAGACCACCATAGTCGGCTGCGGTGATCAGGGTAGCCCGATCCAACAGGGTGCGGTGCAGGGTGCGATCGCACAGCGCCCACCAAATCGGTGCCGGGGTTACCAGGGAGCCGCCCTGGTAACCATTCACCATCGCTTCGAACACTTGGGGCAGGTGGTCCCCCAGGTCCCCCTCGGTCTCCGTCAGCCGGTCCCCCAGCCAGAGTAGGGCCGGTTCAAAGGCGGCATCGGCGATGGGCCGATACCCCCAGAGGTGATCCAGGGAACCAGGGGAGAAGGGCCCCCGGGGAATAAAGGGTAGGTGCCCCAGTCGCTCCACCAACCAGGGGGGCCGTTCCTCCGGGGGCAAGGGAAGGCCGTGGTGGCAGAGGGGGTGCAGACAGTCCACGAAAAACCGATCCAAGCCCCGCTGTTGACTTTGGCCGAACTGATTCTGCAGATACCAACTATCCTCCCCCAGGTAACCCCGCTGTTGTAGGGCGGCCAGGGCCACCAGGCGCACCAGCAGAATCAGCCCATACTGGCGCTGCTGGCTCACCAGGGGGAGGTCGGCAAGGGCCGCCGCTAGACTCTGCCAACTCTGCTGAAAGCCTTCCCGATCGGTCAGACTGGCGGTCTGGTCTGGGCCGTTGAGGCAGCTGGCCAAACTGGCACTTCCCAAGCTTTGGAGGGCTAGGAGGCGATTGGCCCAGGCCCGATCGACCTGGCCCCGCACCAGTACCCGACTCTGCCAGGGGGCTGTCTCACCGTTAGGATCGGACCAGCGCCAGAGGCAGCGATCGCCCCTGGGGGTCAGGGTAATCACCAGGGTCTGGGGGGGCAGCGGCCCCAGGGAATCTAACTCCCCTAGGCTAGGAGCCTGGACCAGTTGCACCCGGTAGGAACCGTGCTGCGCCAGTTCGCCTACCCCTGGGGAGGAGGGAGCAGCCCAGCCCAACTCCTGACGAAACAGGGCCTCAAAGTCAAAGGTCGCCAGTCTGGCCTGCAGCTGGTGTCGACTCCGCCCCATGGCTACCTAGGGCTGAGGCGGTTGATGAACAGCCAGGGCATAGTCGCGAAAGCGATCTAAGTCTGCCTGCAGAGTAGATTCCACCAGGCGACCCAAGAATAACCCATCCATCCACTTGATTACCGCCGGCACGGCGTAGGCAATGGTGAGTTTGACGGAGGAGGTGCCATTTCTGTGGTCGTAGAAGCGAATCGCCCCCCGGTTGGGCAAGCCATCAATGGCCTCCCATTGAATGATTTGGTGGGTAATCAAACTGGTAATGCGCGATCGCCAGGTAAACTCCAGGCCCCGGGAAGCCAACCTCCACTCAGAGATATCGGGGTCCTCCGGCAGGACGTGGACCGAGTCAATCCACTTCATCCAGCGGGGCATTTGCTCCAGATCGGACCACAACTGCCAGCAGGTCTCCACCGGAACCCCCACATCCACCACCACACTGTGATCCAACCACTCACTCACCGCCCCACCTCCAGTCTTGACAGCTATGCAACCTGATCACCATAGCACTTGATTCCTATGGAAGAAGGGGCATGGTGAAAATCCTCACAACGCCCCTTGCACCGTCTAATGGATAGAATGGATTTGGTAGAGCCAAAACCGACCTGGATGTGGCCTAAACTACTTACCCTTGGGGGCTTCCACCTCTTCCAATTCCGACAGGGCAAAGTTATTGGTATTAATACCAGAGTAGTTCACCTTGTCAAACCGCACCACCGCCGGGTAGGTAATCCCGCTTTGGTCAATGCTCGCAACGGTGCCAACCTCTCGGTACCAGTAGGACTCTGGGCGGAGAATGCGAACCTTAGAACCGCGCTGAACCATGGATAATACCCTCTTGAAAATTAATTATTAAGAGCCATCGTTCATCAGATTACTACGACTGTCGGGGCCTGGCAGCCCGCCAGTATTTAAGTTTTGTTGCTGCTGTCCAAACCGGGACACTCAGGCATAAAAAGAGCTAACCTTGCGGCTAGCTCCAGCGAATAAAAACCTTATTACAGGGGAACGCACCAACAGCCGCTCCCCCCTGAATACAATTTACTGGGCTCCGACGCCAGCAGTAGCTACTTCTTCTTCCCCTAGTAGGACTCGCAAACTAGGAAAGAGGAAATGGTTCTCCTCGACGTACTGTGCCCCAAACAAGCCCTTTTCCGCCCAGAAGTACCGATCAGTGGTATGCTCATTACGCTTAACGAGCAGTAGCGCTGGTGGCGCAATACCTTCAGAGTGAATAAAGTTACGAGCTGCAGTTACCGGTTTTTCATTGCCGCTCTCAATACTAAACTGAGGAACAGCTTCTAATATACGGCGACCCTCTAGTCGACGGCGGCTCTTGCGCTTACGTCTCCTTGCCAAGTTGCCTACCTCCCTCTCTCTGGATATTGATATTTGACTGTAGTTTCGGTGTAGTTTTAGTTACAAAATCCTAAACCAACGCAAGTATATCGATTTGAAATCAGAATTTCAACTTCTCTTAAAACTTTGCCCCAATCCCTTGGAGTTATGCTAGTGAAGGATTTCAGCCCGCAGACGAAGGATCAAGTGACGGGAAGTGTTAAAAAATTGACAAAACTTTAGGCTTGTTGCAGTCATACTCCTAGATTGTGCCTCCATCCATGCCCTTTGCCAGCGCCGAGTTTATTGCCCTGTGTCGGTCCCAGCTTTTGGTTCTCAGCCAGGCTCTGCGGGCGACCTCAACGGTGATCTACCTGGCCCAACCCGCTGGCGACTCTGGGGACCTATCCCTGGTGCCGCTGCTAGCCTACCCTGAAACCGGGGAGGGGCTACTGCCAGGGGTGCTGGAAATGGCGCAACGCCGTAGCAAGCATGACTTCCAGGATGATTTGGGCGGTGAGACTGGACATTTCTCCCCTGAGAATCCATCCTCCCCAACACTACAGTGGAGGGGTGACACCTCCCCTCTGGTGCTACCGCTGATCCATGAGGGAGTGGCCCTGGGGGTAATCGTCAGCCACCGGCTGAATCTACCCTGGGGCTACGATGACCAGCAACAGGGGGAGGCCATCGCCCATACCCTGGCCATGGCCTGGGTCCTAGATCAGCGGGGGCAGTGGTGGCAACAGCAGCTTTACCAGCAACACCGACAGCAGCTCAATCAGTCGGAAACCTTCCACGATCTGCTGCACCAGTTTCGTAATCCCCTGACGGCGTTACAAACCTTTGGCAAGCTCTTGGTGAAGCGTTTGCCCAGCGACGACCCCAACCAGACCCTGGCCAC
>JBEIUS010000105.1:0-11912 GCA_040374235.1 Leptolyngbya sp.
CATGCCGTCATTTTTGAAATTCAGGTAGAGAGCTTTCGCCAACAGACCGCTAAACAACGAGCCTTGGCTGATGACAAAAACCGGCCAAAATAATTGACGCGAACCGGCCAAAATAGTTGACGTTTAATACCCTGGCTGTTGATGGCCAAATTGGCGTGCAAAGCCAGGTGGTGGATGAGACCCAACTGACCAGCGCCATCTCCACCTACCTGGGGCGAAACCAGCAGGGTGCTGTCTTGCTGAAGGCCGATCGCCAGGTTTCCTACGAGCAGTTGGCCCGATTGCTAACCAAAATGCAGGCGGTGGGGGGCGATCGCGTCTCCCTGGCAATCGCCCCAGAGTAACGCCTATTCCCCTTTCCGCCATGGCTCTCCCCCCCGCTGACCAGCTTGAACCGGTCACCACTGCCGACGTCAAATCCAAATCGGGGTCCCGCACCCGCGATCACCTGGCCAACGAACGCACCTACCTGGCCTGGATGCGCACGGCGATCGCCCTGATCGGCTTTGGGGTGTTAATTGCCCGGTTGCGCTACCTGGTTTCCCCCGAGGTGCCCGGCACGGGGCAGGGTTGGCTGTTGGGCTTGGGACTGGCCTGTAGCGGTCTGCTGACGGTGCTGCTGTCCACCTGGCACTATTTTTCGGTGTTGGAGGCGATCGAAAATAACCGCTACGAGCCCACCAGCCGTTGGGTCATTGTATTTAGCCTGGTGGTCACCCTGCTGGGGACCGGGGTTTTGTACGTGCTCTTTTCCGCCCCCGCCACGGTGAAGGGCTGGGGTGGGATCTAGGTGTGGTGGAACATTTATAAGGGGGTACGGTTTGAGTTTGAGCTAGCCAGTCTCTATGCCTACACCCTTGGGGCAAATCTATTGCAGACCATGGAAGCGAAAGTTCAGCGACACCGGGCTCACCAGCAACCCGATCGGCGATCACCGGGGGCGACCTAACCCCGCGGGCTGCCTGGCAATGGTTAAATCCTTACGGCCCTGGCCTGATTTTCAGGCGAAAGTCAAGCACCTGCTGGTTGAGGGCCTCCATGTCAATCAGAAAGCCATCATGGCCGTGGGCAGAGTGGAGCCAGCTTAATTCCGCCCTGGGAATTAAGCTCACCAGCTCCTTCTGTTCGATCGGAGGATAGAGGATATCGGTGGCGATCGCCACCACCAGGGTCGGCTGGGTGATCTGACCCAGAGCCGCCCGATAGCGCTGATCCGGCGTGGGGCCCAGACTAACCTGGCCAGCACCCACATCATGGTAATCCATCGCCCGGGTCAGGGTGACGTAGGTGTTGGCGTCGAAGCGATTCACCAGCTTGGCCCCCTGGTAGTGGAGATAGTCGGTGATGGCGTAGGGGGAGGGGGGGCGATCGCCCAGCCCCCGATCTGCCGCGTCACGGGCAAACCGTTGTTGAAAACTGGCCCAGGAGCGGTAGGTGCTCATGGCGATCATGCGAGCCACCGCCAATCCTTGAACCGGTGGAGCATCCACTGAGTAGTAGCCCTCTCGCCACTGGGGATCGATGTAGATAGCCTGGCGTTGAGCTTCACTGAGTCCAATACACCAGGCCGAGTGGCGACCCGGGGCGGCAATCACCGCCAGACTCTGCACCTGGTCAGGATACTGCAGCGCCCATTCCAGGGCCTGCATGCCCCCCAGGGAACCCCCAATCACCAGCCGCAGAGACCGGACCCCCAGGCCCGCCAGCAGTTGCCCCTGAGCCCGCACCATGTCCCGCACCGTAATGGCGGGGAATTCAGGCCCATAGGGCTGACCCGTAGCCGGGTTGAGGCTGGTGGGACCGGTGGTGCCATAGCAACTGCCGAGGATGTTACTGCAGACCACAAAATCTCTGCTGGGGTCAAGGCTTTGCCCCTCCCCCAGCAGGGGTTGCCACCAATCATCTAGATCGGCGTTACCGGTGAGGGCATGGCAGACTAAAACCCCGTTATCTCCAGCGGCATTCAGGGTTCCCCAGGTGCGGTAGGCCACCTGCCCCTGGGGTAGGGTGCCCCCCAATTCCAGATCCAGGGGGGTTGGCAAGCGATACACCCGAGTCAGGGGAGAAACCAGATCAAGGTAGGACACGGAGTCAAGCCGTTGACGGCCAGTAAAGGTCAGCCAGGGTTAGGCAAGCCCCTGCAACGCCTGGGCAAAATCCTCCTGAATATCCTCGATGTGCTCAATGCCCACCGATACCCGCACCAGGTCAGGGGTTACCCCCGCCGATCGCTGCTCGGTCTCCGTCAGTTGCTGGTGGGTGGTGGAGGCGGGGTGGATCACCAGGGTTTTAGCATCTCCCACATTGGCCAGGTGGCTGGCCAGCTTCACCCGGTCAATGAACTGGCGCCCCGCCTCCAACCCACCCCGAACCCCAAAGTTAAGCACCCCCCCAAAGCCATGGCTAAGGTAGTGGGTGGCCCGGCTATGGTAGGGATGATCGGGCAGCCCCAGGTAATTTACCCAGGTCACCTGGGGCTGTTGTTGCAGCCACCGGGCCAGGGCCAGGGCGTTACTGGCATGACGCTCTACCCTCAGGGATAGGGTTTCCAAACCTTGTAATAGCAGGAAGGCATTGAAAGGGCTAAGGGCCGGACCAAAGTCCCTCAGCCCCTCTACCCGGGCCCGGATGATAAAGGCGATATTGCCAAAGGGACCATCGGGGCCAAATACCTCGGAAAAATTTAGCCCATGGTAGCCCTCGGCGGGTTCAGTAAACAGGGGAAACTTACCATTACGCCAGTCAAACCGGCCGGAGTCGACAATCACCCCCCCGATCGCAGTGCCGTGGCCACCAATCCACTTGGTGGCCGACTGCACCACAATATCCGCCCCATGGTCAATGGGTCTAACCAGATAACCCGCCGCCCCAAAGGTGTTATCCACCACCAGGGGAATGCCGTGGTCGTGGGCGACCTGGGCCAGGGCGGCGAAGTCTGGCACATTAAACTGGGGATTACCGATGCTTTCGACGTAGATCGCCTTGGTGTGGTCATCGATGGCCTGGCGAAAGGCCTCTGGTTCATCCCCCTCGACAAACTTCACCCCAATCCCCAGCCGCGGCAAGGATACCTTGAACTGGTTGTAGGTCCCCCCGTAGAGATAGCTGGTGGAAACAATGTTGTCCCCCGCCTGGGCCAGGGTACTGAGGGCCAGAAACTGGGCAGCCTGACCGCTGGCGGTGGCCAGGGCGGCCACCCCCCCCTCCAGGGCAGCGATGCGCTTCTCAAACACATCGGTGGTGGGGTTCATGATGCGGGTGTAGATGTTGCCAAATTCCTGCAGGGCAAACAGCCGGGCCCCGTGGTCAGCATCATTAAACAGGTAGGAGGTGGTTTGGTAAATCGGTACCGCCCGGGCATTGGTACCCGGAGCCGGTTCCTGGCCGGCATGGACCTGCAAAGTTTCAAAACGATGGGTCATGGTTAGATCTCAAAGGGAAGGGGGCAGGGTTGGGTTCACCTTACTCACCTGAGGCTAGAAGGGTGAGACCTGCGAAGCTGGACGGGAAAGATGGGCAAGACTGCCTCGAGCCCCTGGTGCAGGGCTGGGCTCAACCGGGCTCAGATCGACGTCGGAGTCTACCGTCGACCTGGCTAAACGGGGCTACGGCCCTGCCGGCTGAAGGGCAGGCGGGCCAGGATGAGGGTCAGCTTGAGGCGGTGGTGGAGGAAAACCAGGCCCAGGCTAGCCAGGACAACCGGAGCCAGCAGGGCGACGATAACGTAGCTGCGTCCGTAGCTCCAGCGTCGGGACCGCAGGCCAGGAGCCTGGGGCAGTCTATGGATAGTAGGTCCTTGGACGGAGGGAGAGCCCCCCAGGGTGGGGGCAGCAACAACTAGGGGAGAAGAGATCATGGCAAAGAGGGAGAAACAGGATTGGGAACAGATGGGAGGCAGGGTCAGGGGGTTAGTAGTACCAACCATCACCATGGCAATGGCCCTTACCCTGGATAGTGATGGCGTGGCGTTCTAACTGTTGCAGCCAGCACTGCACCGCCTGGATCGGCCCTGACAACTCCACATCCAGGGGATCGGTGCGGGTAAGCTGGCGCACAGCGAAACTGGCCGCCCCCTCTTGCCGGGAAATCGATTGGATGGCTACTCGACAACTGTCCGCCAGTTCCTCCACTAAGGAGGGTAAGGAGAGGTGGGAAGAACTGTAGAGCCGTAATCTCAGGTGAATGGGGGGGGATGTCATAGCACTGTCACCAGGGGTGTCAAGGATGGTTAGCGGCACTGCCCGACCCTGGGTTCCTCTCCTCAGCAACTCGATCAGGTAGGAAATAGGGCAGGGGGAAATATCGCCAGTCATTGCATACACCGTAAACTTGACCGGCTTTTCGGTGTATGAAAATACTATGGCACGACCGGCGTCGAAATTCAATACGATTCGAAATGTTTTTGATTTTAATCCCTTCGCTGTGTCGTTTTAGTTGGCACCCCTGGCATCAAAACCATTGGCTAAAGCCAGGACTGGGTAGGGCGGCGCACTCCCGCCCCCTAGCCACCGGCAGGGGTCATTCGGTTAGGAACTTTTGGGAAATGGGAATGGGGTAGTCTGAAGGAGCCCGCTAAAATTAACCTAACCCCTATGGCAGGTTTGGCGATGGCATCCCCCTTTCCAGGCATGGATCCTTACCTAGAGCAAGCTGTGCTTTGGTCGGAGTTTCACAGCCGCTTAATCGTGGCGATCGCCGATGCCCTGGCCCCTAGCCTGCTGCCCCGATACTATATAGCCGTTGAAACTCGCACCTATCGAGATAGCCCCAATGCAGAGGTCTTAGTAGGGATTCCCGATGCGGTGGTCTTGTCTACCCCAGGGGCATCTGTCCAGGCTAAACCCGACATCCCTGGTCCTGGGGTGGCCACTACGGTGCGGCCCCAATCGGTGATTTTGCCCATGCCGCTGGAGGTCAAGGAGCGTTATCTAGAGATTCGAGAGGCCGGTAGTGATGCGGTGATTACGGTGCTTGAGGTCCTGTCACCCACTAATAAGCGCCAGGGGGAGGGGCGCCGCATCTATAACGCCAAGCGCCAAACGATCCTGGGCAGTGCTTCTCACCTGGTGGAAATCGACTTGCTGCGGGCCTATGACCCCATGGCCATGCACCCAGTCGCCGGGGATACTACCCCAACAGCGACGGGTCGGTACCGGATTTTGGTCAGCCGCTCAGAGGAGCGTCCTCGGGCCGATCTGTACGAATTTACCCTACGGGAACCGATTCCTCCCTTTCCGTTACCGCTGAAAACCGCCAACGAAGAAGTGTGGGTTGATTTGCAGTCCGTAGTCAATGGTATTTATGAGCGCAGTGGCTACGGCATTCGGCTAGATTATCAAGCCCCCCTGCCGCCCCCCGCCCTATCGGCGGCGGATCAAGCCTGGGTAGATCAGCGATTGCCCAGCCCCTAATCTAGGGTTAACCCTTTCGCCACCGAGGTAGAGGGCAGGTAGTTTTGCAGCAAAGCGGTGGGGGCTACCTGGACTGCCATCAGACCGCCTACGGCGGTCAATACCAGCAGGCTAAGCAGGGTAACCCAAAAGAGGTTATGACTATGGTTGGGGGACCGGGAGACCGCCCCGGTCAGGTTTGACTGTTGCATAGGGCTATACCTGAAACAATAAAGAAGATGACCTAACTCGACTGCCCTACCGGCTCAGAATCCGTTGCAGAATGCGCTGCTTGAGCACGGCTAATTCCGTTTGGGTCAGATCCCGGGGGCGGGGCAGATTAATGGGAATATCCAGGTCGATGGTGCCCTGATGAATCACCAGCACCCGATCGGCGAGGGTGACCGCCTCCTCCACATCGTGGGTCACCAGCAGACTGGTAAAGCGTTGTTCCTGCCAGAGTTGTTCAATCAGGTGTTGCATCTCCAGGCGGGTGAGGGCATCCAGCGCCCCCAGGGGCTCATCCAGCAGTAGCAGGCGGGGTTGGGTGACCAGGGCGCGGGCCAGGGCCACCCGCTGCTTTTGGCCACCGGAGAGAATGGTGGGCCAGTCGCGGGCCCGATGGTCCAGACCTACCTGCTGGAGGGCCCAGTGGCTGCGCGATCGCCCCTGCTGACCCAGGCCCAGGGCCACATTCTGCAGAACATTACGCCAGGGCAGTAAACGGGGGTCTTGAAACATCACCCGGGCCAGGGTATTAATCCCCCGCAGGGGATAGCCATTTAAATGAATATCCCCCTGGCAGGGGGTTTCCAGGCCAGCCAGCAGGCGCAGCAGGGTGCTCTTGCCGCAGCCACTTTTACCCACCACCGCCACAAATTCCCCTGGGCCGATCTCCAGATTCAGGTTCTGAAGGACGGGCCTCTGATCAAACATCTTGCTCAGGTTGTGGATGCGAATATGGCTGCCGGTGGCGGCAGCCGCTGGGGCCAGAGAGGTTTCGGTGGAGCTCATGGTGCGGGCAGGGGTAAGGGTTAGGAAAGGTTTTGACTGGGGTGCCAGGCAATCCAGAGGCGTTCCAGCCAGCGCACGGCGGAGTCCGCCAGTTTACCCAGCAGGGCATAGAGTAGGATGGCCAGCACCACCACGTCAGTTTGCATAAACTCCCGGGCATTCATGGCCATATAACCAATGCCAGAACCGGCGGCAATGGTCTCCGCCACGATCAGGGTGAGCCACATAATCCCCAGGGCGTAGCGCAGGCCCACCAGCACGCTGGGCAGGGAACCGGGCAAAATGATTTGGAAGAAGAGCTGGCGGGGGCTGAGACCGTAAACCTGACCCATCTCAATCAGGCCAGGATCAATGGCCCGAATCCCATAGAAGGTATTCACATAGATGGGAAACAGCACCCCCAGCGCCACCAGAAAAATCCGGGCCTGGTCACCAATGCCAAACCAGAGGATCACCAGGGGAATCATGGCCAGGTGGGGAATGTTGCGGATCATTTGAATGGAACTATCCGCCAGCAGATCCGCCGGTCGAAATACCCCATTCACCACGCCAAAGAAAAGCCCTAACCCCCCGCCGATCAAAAAGCCCACCGCCGCCCGCCAGGTACTGATGGTTAGGTGTTTTAGCAACTCGCCGCTGGTGGTCAGCCGCAGGGCCGCCTCCGCCACATCCGTGGGGGCGGGTAAGACGCGACTATTAATCAAGCCCCCCTGGGCCAGGAGTTGCCAAACTATCAGTAGGGTCAGGGGCACTAACCAGGGAATTAGACGATCCCAGGGCAGCCGGGGCCAACGCCCCAGGGTCGGGATAGACAATCGAGAGATCATGGCAAAGGTGGCTAGGGATCAGGGGCTAGGAACAGGGACGGGAAGGGCGGCCACCAGGCCCGCCAGGGCGGTGGTAAAGCGGTCCTCCAGATCGGGGTCGAGAAACTCGACCCCCTGATCGGCTCGTCGCTGGAATTGGTTATCCACCAGGTAGAGCCCCGGTCGAATCTGGGTAGCTCCCAGCACCCCCAACACGGGGTTGAGGGCGTAGTCGATCGCCAGCAGGTGGGCCAGGGTCCCCCCGGTGGCGATGGGTAAAATCGGTTTATTCACCAGGGCCTTTTGGGGCAGCAGGTCGAGGAAGCTCTTCAGCAGGCCGGTATAGGCCGCCTTGTAGATGGGGGTGGAGATAATCACCGCCCGGGCCGCCGTCACCTGGGCGGCGGCGGTGACTATGGCGGGGTGGTCAAACTGGCCGTAGACCAGGGCCTCGGCGGGTAAATCCCGCACCTGGATAATGGTTAGGGGAATGGCCTGTCGGGCTAAAATCTCCCGGGCTGACTCCAGCACGGCGTAGGACCGCGAGGGATGGGAGGGACTACCGGCAATGGCAACAATCTGGGTCATAGGGCTTACAGGGTAGAGGGTAAACAGGTCGAAGGCGGGCTCAGGGGTGGAGGGCTAGAGTTGGATCAGATCCAATTCAGGGGAGAGATCCAGTTCTCTGATCAGGGTCTCCTTCCACTGTTGAAATTCCAAACTGCTGCGACGACGGGGGCGGGGTAGATCGAGGGTGAGTTCCCGGTGGATGCGACCGGGGTGGGGTCTCAGAACAATAATGCGATCGCTCAGCACCAGCGCCTCCTCCACATCGTGGGTCACCAGTAGCAGGGTGGGTCGGTCCTCCGCCCAAATCTCCAGCAGGTGATCCTGCAGTTGGCTGCGGGTAAAGGCGTCAAGGGCGCTAAAGGGTTCATCCAGCAGCAGAATGTCCGGTTGGGTAACCAGGGCCCGGGCAATGGCGACCCGCTGGGCCATGCCCCCCGAAAGCTGGCGCGGCAGGGCCTGGGCGAATTGGCTCAAATGCACCTTTTGCAACACAGCGTCGGTACGCCACTGCTGATCGAGACGGGGCAAACCCCGCAGGCCAAATTGGATATTCTCGGTCACCGTCAACCAAGGAAACAGCCGGGCTTCCTGGAAAATCAGACCGACCTTAGGATGGGGGCCCCGGATCACCTCCCCATCGATCAGAGCAGCCCCCAGGGTGGGGAACTCTAACCCCGCTAAGATCCGTAGCAGGGTACTTTTGCCACAGCCGCTGGTGCCCACCAGGCTCACCACCTCCCCCGGCTTGATGGCCAGATCAATGGCCTCCAGGGCAACCAGGCCATTGTCAAAGGTTTTGTGGACGTTCTCGATGTAAAGCATGGGGGCGGGTGGCGGAGGAGGGAGAGTAGGGGAGCAAGAGGGAGATGGGGAAAGGGGGTTAGGGGGTGGCGTAGGCGTCCTGCCAGTAGAGCAGGCGGCGGCTGAGGGCGGAGAGGGCGGAGTCGGTGAGCTTACCTAACAGGGCAAACAGCAAAATACTGGCAATAATTATCGCTGGACGACCGGTGGTCTGGCCATCCACCAGCAGGTAGCCCAGTCCCTGGCTCGCCCCCATCAGTTCTGCGGCCACCACAAACATCCAACCCAGGCTCAAGCCACTCCGCAGGCCCACCAGATAGGCTGGCAAGGTGGCGGGGAAAAACACCCGGCGAACCAGTTCAAGCTGGCTGAGCCGGTAGACCCTGCCGACCTCCACCAGTTTGCGATCTAGCCCCTGGATGCCGGTCATCAGGTTGAGATACACCGGGAAGAAAACTCCCGTGGCAATCAGGGTAATCTTGGAGCTCTCATAGATCCCCAACCACAAAATAAACAGGGGCACCCAGGCGATGGAGGGAATGTTACGCAGAGCCTGCAATAGGGGATCAAGGTAGGCATGGGCCTGGCGAGAATACCCCGTTAAGGCCCCCAACAGCGTCGCCACCAGGGTGCCAATTAGAAAACCCAGGGCGACTCGATAGACGGTAATGGCGATGTGGCCAAACAACTCCCCGGTGATGGCCAGGCCCACCAGGGTGGATAGCACCGCGGTGGGGGCGGGCAGCAGGTTGGGGGCCACCAGGCCGCCCTGCCCTAACCCCTCCCACAGCAGCACCAGTAGCAGGGGCAGCAACCAGCCCTGCAGGGCGGGGGAAATGGCCCGGCGACGGCGGGGGGCAAGAGGACCTGGGGCGAGGGTAAGGCGAGGGGTGGTCATGGGGGAGGGGGGAGGGGTGGGGTGGACAGACCGCTAGGAGTGGATACTGGCAATTAATTGCTGCCGCAGGTTAATAAAGTCGGGGGTGGTGCGCAATTCCGTGGGGCTGAGGTGGTCTAGAAATCCCCGAAAGGGATTGGCCAGCTGATCGACAATGCGACCCGGGCGGGCGTGCATGACCACGATGCGGGTGGCTAAAATCAGTGCCTCCTCGACGTCGTGGGTGATGAAAAAGATGGTTTTCTGGGTTTGCTGCCAGAGGGTGCGCAGGTGCAACTGCATGGCTTCCCGGGTGAGGGCATCAAGGGCTCCAAAGGGCTCATCCATCAGCACCACCCGGGGGTTGGCGGCCAGGGTACGGGCGATCGCCGCCCGCTGTTGCATACCCCCAGAAAGCTGGTGGGGCAGGCGCCGCCTGGCCTCCGTCAGGCCCACCAGATCCAGGTAATGATCCACCCGCCGCTGCCGTTCCGCCCCAGGCACCCCCTGCATTTTGGGGCCAAACTCCACATTGTCAGCAATGGAGAGCCAGGGCAGCAGGTTGGGCCGCTGAAAAACCACCCCCACCGGGGCGTTGGGGGCGGTGTGCACCTGACCATCCACGTAGACCACTCCGTTGGTGGGGGTCTGGTAGCCGGCGATCACCCGCAGCAGGGAGGTCTTGCCACAGCCCGATGACCCCAACACGCAGACAAAGTCCCCCAGGGCCAGGTCTAGATCGATGGTACGCAACACCTCGAGGCGGTGCTGCCCCTGACCCAGGTGGAGATCGATGTGGCGCAGGGTGACCACGGCATCACCCCTCGCCTGACTGGCTGGACCCAGGCTTGGGGACGAGGTCTGGAAGGGAGCGGTCATCGGCGGAACTCCTAGGATTTCAAAACATCATTACGGAGGTGCTGTTCAAAGGTGGGGAGATCGGCGGCCTTTTCGATCGCCTTCTGGCCCACCATAAAGTCCGCGGAACTTTTCAGTACCTTGGCAAAGTCCCCCGGTTGGCCGGGTTTACCCAGGTACTTCCCATCCGCCTGCTCGCTGGAGGTCAGCCAAATAATCCCCTCTGCAGCCTTCAGGGACTCCTCTGGAGAAAGGCCAAGTTCCTTCGAGAGGGCATCGGCCGCCGCCTTCGGGTCTTTACGGTAGAAGGCCACCGCCTCATCCAAAACCGCTACGTATTGTTTCAGCGCATCGGGGTATTTCTGGGCAAAGTCTTTGCTGACCAGACCAACGTCGGCGGTTAACACCCCCCGTTCCGCCAGATCGGCGGAGGTAACCAGCACCTGGCCGCCACTTTCCGTCAACTTGGTCAGGTGGGGCTCCCAAACGTAGCCCGCATCGATGTCTCCCCGCTGCCAGGCGGCCACCAGATCCTTAGGCTGTAGATCCAGCAGGGTGACCTGGCTGGCATCGACATTTTCCAGCTTCAGCAGGGCTAGCAGACTGAAGTGGGTGGTCGATCCAAAGGGGGTCGCCACCTTCTTGCCCACCAGACCCGCCACGTTGCTAACCCCCTGGCGAGTCGCCAGGGCTTCGGCGGCGCCAATCACATCGTGAATGAAGTAAACCTCGTAGGGGAGGCCCCGGGAAATCCCCACGGAGACGGGCACCGAACCCGCCAGCCCCAGATCAAGACCATTGGCGGCGAAGGCGGTGTTAACATCCCGACCGGAGTCAAAGCTGGTGTACACCACCTTGGTGTTGGGGAAGGCTTTGGTGGTGAGGCCCAGGGCCTTGGCCAGCAACTCAGCGTTGGGAATCACCTGGTAGCCAATTCTCAAGGTATCTGGGGTGCCGCCCCCCCCGGGGGCTGACGCTTCCCCCTGGGGGGGCGTCGGGGTGGAAACTCCGCAACTGGCGGCAATCACAGGTAGACTGAGACCGGCTAGTCCGTAGACAAAATGGCGTCGTTTAATCAGAGACATCGGTAGTTATTTCCTTCAATCAAATCAATGGGTGGTGAGCAGGGTTAGGCCCCGGGCAGGGCCGGTCTACTCTCGCCCCACCCAGGTCAGGCGAGACCCCATAATCCAGCGCAGCAGACTATCCAGGGCCACGGCAATGCCCCCCATGATCACCACTCCGACAAAAATCACGTCACTACGCAGAAATTTGCTGGCATCTAGCACCATCCAACCAATGCCGGAAACCGCCGCCACCATCTCTGCCGCCACCAGGGTGGTGTAGGCAAAGCCAATGGCGGTGCGCAATCCGGTGAATAAATCCGGCAGGGCGGAGGGAAAGATGACGTGACGAAAAATTTGCCAGCGACCCGCCCCCAGAGATTGGGAACCCAGGATGCGATCGCGGGGCACCCGCTGCACCCCAGCCACCGCCGCAATATACAGGGGGGCAAAGGCGGCTAGAAATAGCAGGGCAATTTTGGAGGCATCCTCAATGCCCAGCCAGATCACCAGCAGGGTGTAGTAGGCCAGG
>JBEIUS010000213.1:0-4391 GCA_040374235.1 Leptolyngbya sp.
CTGAAAAGCCTATGCTCCCGTTAGGCAACCTAGGCTCGAAACGCTATCTTTGGTACAAGAGTTCTAAAATGAGAATTGCTGGTTATCGGCTAGGAGGCTTTGCGTCTCAGGTCTACCTGTGGCATAGTCATTACTAAACTACTATGCATTAGTTTCGGATGTCTTTGATTAGGGGTTGTCAATTTCAACCTTATTCAATATTCAATTTTCTAAAAACGAGGTCTGGCTGTGTCCGTTGAAACGATTGAGCAACGCTCAACCTCCACACTGCGAAAGCCCGCTCCCCGCTATCGGGTACTACTCCACAATGACGACTTTAACCCGATGGAATATGTCGTCGAAGCCCTACTAAAGGTCGTACCCAGTTTGACGCCACCCCAGGCGGTGGATATTATGATGCAGGCCCATACCGTTGGGGTGGCTTTGGTGATTACCTGTGCCCTAGAACCTGCCGAGTTCTACAGCGAAGGACTGTGCAGTTTAGGGTTGACTAGTACGATTGAGCCAGATGAGTAGGGATTGGTCCAGGCTAGCCCACCAGCCCCCCCTCCTCAGGGTGCTTATTTTTCTTGTCACTATCATTGTGGTTTGGTTACCTCTGGCCTTGCCCCTCTACCGGACTTCGGCCCAGGGCAAGTTGCCGGGGGGTGATCTGATCCCCACGGCCCTACTTTACCTGGTGTTTCTGCTGGGGTTACCTCTTTGGCAGCGACAAGTGCACCAGATGTCCCATACGTGGTCGGTGTTGGGCTTTACCGGTGGCCGCCGCCTCGCTCAGGGCTTGATGCTCGGGGTTGGTTTGGGAGGGGTGAGCTTTGGACTTCTCGTGGCAATTCAGCTGCTTCTGGGGTGGGCTACCCTCAATCCCCAAGCTCTGAAAATTCCCTTTCTGGTCTCCACCGTCTTAGGCGGAGCCCTGGCGGCCCTAGCTGTAGGTTGGTCCGAGGAGTTGCTGTTCCGGGGCTGGCTACTGTGGGAGTTGGAACAGGGTAGTTCCCAGCCACTGGCGTTGGTCCTGAATAGTTTGATTTTCGCCCTGGTTCACTTCATTAAACCCTTGGCCACCCTGCTTTCCCTATTGCCTCAGTTTTTTGGCCTCTGGCTACTCGGTATGACTTTGGTTTGGGCCCGTCGCTTAGCTCTGCCCCCCATTCCCCGCCAAACCAGCCTGGGGGTGTCGGTGGGGTTACACGGTAGCCTGGTGTGGGGGTATTACCTGGTGGATGTGGCTGATTTACTGCAGCTTACGGGGCGTGTGCCGGTTTGGGTGACGGGGGTTGGGCAAAATCCACTGGCGGGTTTGCTGGGAATTACCCTACTGGGTCTGTTAGCGATGCTACTGTACCGATGGTCCCACCCCACTGCGGAAATGGCCCACCCTGACTGATGGGACAGTTAGGGTTAGTCGGTTACCTGGCGAAAGATATTGCTTCTCCCCCGCTGCCCTAACGCCCCTACTGCCCTAACGATAGCGGTCCATCAACAGCTGCTGGAAATGGCAAGACGGATCATCCACCGGGCGGCGCTGAACATAGCTACCATCGGCGCACATGTCCCAGGCTTGGCAGTTATCGTCAAGAGCGAGGTCAAGGATGAGTTTGAGCTCGGATTGTAAGGCTTGATCGTGAATCGGCACTAGAACCTCTACTCGCTGGTCTAAATTGCTGGTCATCCAGTCAGCACTGCCGATCAGAAGAATTTCATCTCCCCCGTGGTGGAAGTAAACCAGGCGGGAATGCTCCAGAAATCGTCCAACAATACTGATTACTCGAATATTGTCGCTGATCCCAGCCAGCCCTGGCCGTAGGCAGCAGATTCCCCGAACAATTAAGTTAATCGAGACACCGGCTTGAGAGGCCTGGTAGAGAAGGTCCGTCAGCTCAGGGTCAACCAGGGCATTGAGCTTAGCGATAATTTTAGCCTGCTGACCCTGGTGGGCTTGATTGATTTCCTCTTGAATAAGGTTGACAAGTTGCTGCCGGAGGGCGACAGGAGCCACCAGGATCTGACGATAGGAACGTTGCCGTGAGTAGCCCGTTAAATAATTAAATAGTTCCGCTGTATCGGCTCCTAGATCGGGATGGGCGCTGAGCAAACCCAGGTCTGTGTAGGTGCGGGCGGTCTTGGGGTTGTAGTTACCGGTACCGAAATGAACGTAGCGATTAATGCGATCGCCTTCACGACGCACCACCAACACTATCTTGGCATGGGTTTTGAAACCCATTACTCCATACACAACGTGTACCCCCGCCTGTTCCAACTGACGGGCCCAATGAATATTATTTTCTTCGTCAAAACGGGCCTTCAGCTCCACCACCACGGTGACCTGTTTACCCTTCCCTGCGGCCGTAATTAGGGCTTTAACAATGGGTGAGTCTCCAGAGGTGCGGTACAGGGTCATTTTGATGGCGAGCACTTGGGGATCAACCGCAGCTTGGGTGATGAACCGTTGTACCGTAGCGACAAAGGAGTGATAGGGATGGTGGAGGAGCTGATCCTGACGACGCAGTAGGGCGAACAGATCCTCTGCATGGGATCCGACTCCATCCACCGATGGGATATGGGTCCCCAGCCCAGTGGGAATAACCGGTGCCCAGCTAGGCTCCTTGAGATCGGGGGCCGGCAGAGTGGTCCAGGTAATCAGATCCCCCAGCCCAACCATGCCGTCGATTCCGTAGACATCTGCCCCATCCAACCTTAATGCTTGCATCAGCAGATGCTGGAGGAATGTGGGCATGCCTGACTGAATTTCCAGCCGAACGGCGGATTCCCTGAGATGACGCCTACGCAGTTCCTGCTCGATCGCCAACATTAAATCATCGGCCTCCTCCTCTTCCAGGGCTAGGTCCGCATCCCGAGTGACTCGAAAGAGATAGGAGGAGGTTACCTCCAGCCCAGGAAATAGGGTGGCTAGGTGGGGGGCGATCGCCTGCTCCAGGGGCAGCCCTAACCACCGGCAGTATGGCTGGGGACCCAGTTCGAGTGGCAGGTTGACCAAGCGGGGTAAGACCCGGGGTATTTTGACCCACGCGATGGTGGTGACTGCTGCCTGGGAATCTGTTAACAGCACCGCTAGATTCAAGCTGAGGTTTGAGAGGTAGGGCAGCGGTTGGCCCGGATCCACCGCGAGGGGAGTGAGAACTGGCAAGATCTGGTGTTCAACATAGTGGTTAAGATAGTTCTGCTGTTCCGCCTCCAGATCACCGTAATCCAAGAGAACTATCCCATCGCCAGCCAGTCGGGGACGGAGTTGCCACCCAAAGTGATGGTGCTGCTGCCTGATCATGGGCCGCAGGGTTTCGCTGATCGCGTGTAACTGTTGTTGAGGACTAAGACCGTCTGGACTAGTCTGGGTGATCAGGTTAGTCTGTTGATGTTTAAGGGCCGCCACCCTTACCATAAAAAACTCGTCTAGGTTGTCACTAAAGCTACTTAAAAAGCGGACAGCCTCCAATAAGGGGGTGTCAGGATCAAGGGCTTGGTGGAGGATACGGCGATTAAACTCTAACCAACTCAATTCGCGGTTGATGTAGGCATGGGGGCCAAACTCTGCCACTGAGGGGTGAGGGTTATCTCTGGGAACCTGCGGATTGCTTGCCATCACTAGTAGCCTCTCTGGGTCCGAACGTCAGCCCTTAGCCAGGGGATGAACCAGCCGCCCAGTTAGCCATCACCTTTTCTACCATAGCTCCTGGCTGATATTTTTCTACCACTGCGGCACCCACTGAAGGGCAAATCCGAAAAATCTACAGTCAAAGCAAGCATCCTTGGTGAAAGGATGACCCGGGCTGGCCGCCCTAGCAACTACTATGATAGAAATCTATGCTATCGCAACTCCCATGAACCCCATGGCTCCAGTCCACTGTTTTGAGCAGGCAATTACGATACGCGCCAGTGTCGCCCTAGTCGAGCACTGTGTTACCGATCTAACCACCATGGAGCAGTGGCTTAACCCCTGGCTGCGCTGTCGGCCCGTGGGGGAACATTGGTCAACCCAGGTGGGAGCTCGCAGCCGGTTTAGTCTCCGACTATTCGTTTGGCAGCCTGGCTTAATCAGCACAGTGGTGGAACGATCCCCCAACGCAATTGTCTGGACGTTTGATGGATTTTTTAGGGGTCAGGATCAATGGCAGTGGCAGGCTAGGGGGGAATGCACCGAACTAATCAATCGATTTGAATTTACCATCCCCAATGCCCTGGTTGAATTTGGTTTTAACCGTTTAGCTGCCGACTGGACTAGGGCGGACATGGGTGCTCAACTAGATCGTCTAAAAAAGCTAGCGGAAACTCAGGTTAAATCATCCAGATATATATAAAACCAGTCAACTAGAGGTAGTTTGGGCTGCCAACATCTGCTTGAGTTGCTCCAACTTATCGGCCCAACGGGGATC
>JBEIUS010000260.1:0-2333 GCA_040374235.1 Leptolyngbya sp.
CTATCCGGGTTGGTTTGCACCGCCAGAAAGTGCACCTGGTCGGCGGCGGCTTTAGCGTCCTCAAAGGCCTGGGCCTCCGCCACCAGGGGCGGGGAGCTGAGGGCGGCCAGCACCCAACTGTCCGCCGCGCCGGTTTCCAGGATTAACTGGGCGGGTGGCCCAGTCTCTACCCGCCAGTAGGCCAGTTCCAACCCCGATAACCAGGCCGCTAGGGCGGTGGCCCGGGGGGAAAAAATTAACAGACCGGGAATGGGAGTGGCGGGGGCGATGGGAGTCAGGGAGAGGGGAAAGGATTCGCCAAAGTCGATCGACCACTCCGGTAGCTCCTCAAAGGCGCTGGCCGGCAGGCTGGCAAAGCTCCAGCGCTGACCAATCAGGGCATCGGGGAGGGACCGCGGGGCCGGCGGCGGAGCGGCCACGCTAGGGGCCGGTACCGTGGTATAGCCCGGCTGGTTGGGGTAGACCAGTTGCTGGCGCTCCTGTAACCACCGTTGCAGGGCCAGGGTGCGGCGACTGGCCACCGCCGGTACCCCCGCCGCCTCACAGGCCCGCTGGATCATGTTTTGCATTTGATAACGAAAATAGCGAATCCGGCTGGGCCGGTTGGGGGCCTGGGCCATAGCCTCCTCCAGGGCGGCCTGTAAATTCAGGGAGTTGACCTCGGTGTTGCTGAGCAGTTTGCTGTAGCGAAACAGCTGGTCTGGGTCGGCCTGGGTGTCCACCAGGCCTTCACAGATCAACACCTCCCAGCGGCGTTTCTGCTGTTCATCCAAGAGGGGCCGCGAGTAAAAGTCCAATTCCCAGACTGAGACCATGGTATTGTCCTAGGCCTCGCTGTCCGCCAGTAATTGACCCACATCCCCCAGCCGGTTCTCGGCGTCGCTGAAGAGCAGTTCCGGTTCCTTCAAAAACTCGCCGGGATATTTTTCTAGGACTTTGGTGGAGAGGGAAATGCGGTTGCGATCGCGATCAAGGGCAACAATCACCGCCCTAATCGGTTGACCCACCCGCAGCGCCGTACTCAGGGAATCCACGTAGTTTTTGCTGATTTGCTTGATGTGGAGCAGCCCACTAATCCCCTGGAAATCCACAAAAGCCCCAAAGGGTTTGAGACTAACCACCGTCCCCTCCACCAGCTGGCCCGGGGTCAACTGATCCATCACCTGACCGCGGGCCGCCAGCCGCTGGGACAGAACCAGCTTATTGGCGGCGGGGTTGACCTCTAAAAACCCCACCGTGATCCTCTGTCCCACCCACTCCTCCAGGGATTCCACCGACCCCTGCAGGTGGGACCGGGGCACAAACCCCCGCAGCCCCTCCACATCCACCGTCACTCCGCCCTTATTGAACCCGGTTGCCTTAACCTCCACCACTGCACCTGTCGCCGCCTTCTCCTCCAGGTGTTGCCACAGTTGCTTTAACAGCCGTCGACGGAGGGAGAGCAGCACCTGGCCATCGGCATCCTGGTCACGGATTACCTCAAAGTCGTAATCCTGCCCCAATTCCAGCACCCCCTCCAGGGAGGTTAGGGGCCGCACCGCCGCCTCCCGCATCGGTAGAAAGGCGGCGGACTTACCGCCGATGTCAACGGTGGCCCCATCGTTAGCCCAGGCGATCACCGTGCCCCGTACCTGGCTACCCACCTGAAAGGTGTAGTCGTGGGCTTCGAGGGCTCTGGCAAAGTCTTCGGCGGAAAAGGTCAAGGTGAATACCCCTGCAGGAGAAAAAATAATCGACTTTCTACTATACACCGTCCCCTTCTGCCCAACCAAGCCTGCTGGCCCTAGCAGCTAGACCACGGCGATACACTCAATTTCCACCGCCACATCCTTGGGCAGGCGGGAAACCTCCACACAGGCTCGAGCCGGCGCCTGGTCTCCACCAAAATATTGGGCATAAATCTGGTTGACGGTGGCGAAGTCATTCATGTCCTTGAGAAATACGGAGGTTTTCACCACGTTGGCAAAACTCGCCCCCGCCGCCGCCAAGATTGCCCCTAGATTGGCGATCACCTGTTCGGTTTGGGCGGCCACATCATCTCCCCCCACCAGTTCACCGGTGGTGGGGTGCAAGGCAATTTGACCCGCCACACAGATTAATTCCCCCCGCACCGCCACCGCCTGACTGTAGGGCCCTACGGGAGCGGGGGCCTGGGGAGTATGAATGATTTTGCGTTCCATGGCCTGAGGTATCTCCATAGGTTAAGCAGAAGGAAGGGAGAGAGAGGAGAGAGATCAGTACACTAGTTGCTCCGATCTCACCACCGTTTCCGCCATAAGCTGACTATAGTTGCCGTTGTTCACCCGGTAAACCCCCAGGGACTGATCGCTGAG
>JBEIUS010000093.1:0-13170 GCA_040374235.1 Leptolyngbya sp.
ATCAAGCAGTGAAGGAAGCTCTTGAATCCGCCTATGCTCAAGTTACCTTGAAAGATATTCGCGGTTGGTTCACAAAAGACTGCTACTGTACTTCATCCGAGTAAGAACCGCTATATTGTTGACTTAATTTTTCTTTTTCTGAAGAGGGATTTTTATGCTACCGCAATTGCCAGCTAAAACTGCACGAGGCCTTTGGCATCTATCTACCCTGGGCATGAGCAAACGAGATGATATTGCTCGTTATGCAATGTATCGACGCATTCAAAGTGTTGCTCAAGGGTTTACCTTCCAAGGCAAGGTCCTGTCCATTAGTCATTCTGACTACCTATGTAAACTAATTGGGGCAAGAGAGGATCAGATTGTTACTGCAAATTATCCTGAGTACAACCTCTGTGGCTTGAACTTTGGAGATGAGACATTTGATGCTATTGCTAGTGACCAAGTCCTAGAACATATTGAATGCCTTCCTAGTAAAGCTATTAGTGAGTCCTATCGTGTTCTCAAACCGGGAGGAATCATGGTTCACACAACCTGCTTTATGATGCCCTTCCATGGCAATCCTGAGTTTGGTGTTCCTGGAGATGGTGACTACTGGCGTTATACACCCCATGGTTTACAGTTACTTTGCTCTAGATTTTCTGAGGTAATTAACGCCGATGGATGGGGCAATCCTTTGATGTCAATCGTTGGGGCCTTAGGGCTGAACTTTGAGCCTGTACCCGATGCCCCATGGCATCCTCTGCATAAGCTAGCGATGTATGAGCGTAAATCCTATGCTTCGGTAGTTTGGATTATTGCTAGAAAATAAATATTGCTACCATGAACCGATTCTCATCAAAATCTATTTTATATATTCAATATACAGATCCAGTAGCTTATCCTCCTCTACAGCATAGTTCTCGAATCCTAGCTAGATTAGGTTATCAATCTAGTTTCTTGGGAATCAATACAGATATTGTTGAAAATCTTCGATTTCCATCTCATCCTAGTATCAAAGTATATTACATACCCTTTTGCTTGCCGGGCTGGCGACAGAAAATCCATTACCTGCAATATACCTTATGGGTCGCCTTATGGGTATTGTGTTGGCGACCCCAATGGATCTATGCCTCAGATTTGCTGAGTTGCCCGATCGCCTATGGGTTGAGCCTTATTCCTGGAGTTAAGGTGCTTTATCATGAGCATGACTCTTTTCATGGCGCTACTACGGGGAGTTTCTTTATAGGTCTATGTTTGAAAGCTAGAACTAAATTAGCTCGGCGATCTGTCGCCTGTATTCTCCCAAATCAAGCCAGGCTAAGTCAGTTTTGTACGCAGAACCCAGGTGCTAATGCGCCATTCTGCGTTTGGAACTGCCCTGCCCTTGAGGAGGTGTCTAGTTCACAGCCTGATTATTCTCAACATGAGGATCTCTGGCTGTTGTATCACGGATCCATTGTTCCTGACCGCCTGCCCCTAGCTGTTCTAGATAGTCTTTGTTTATTACCCAAATCGGTCAAGCTTAGGGTGATTGGCTACGAGACAAGGGGCTATCGGGGATACATAGATGAGATCATGGCCCGTGCTAGCCAATTGGGGTTACTAGAAAGGTTAGAAATACGGGAGGCAATGCCACGGCAGGCACTACTGCAGTGGTGTGCTAAGAGTCATATTGGTCTGGCTTTAATGCCCCTAGTCAGTGATGACATTAATATGACCTCTATGATTGGTGCCTCTAACAAACCCTTTGACTACCTAGCCTGTGGCCTCCCTCTGGTGGTGGCCGATCTGCCCGATTGGCAGGCTATGTATGTTAAGCCTGGCTATGGCCTGGCTTGTAACCCTGGAGATTCTGAAAGCATTGCCGCAGCCCTTAACTGGTACCTGCATCATCCCGCAGAAATGAGGGCCATGGGGGAACAGGGCCGACAGCGAATTCTTACCGACTGGAACTATGAGGCCCAGTTTTCCGTAGTCAAAAATCAGATTCTTCAACCATCCCTGGGTGCTGATCAACCCCTAAACCCGACCGGACTTACAGCTGTGGCACCAGATTCGATTAAATCAAGCTAAAAACTGGTTTAACCCTATATTCCATCCTATAAGCATTCATTATGTTAGCCGTTATAGAAACCCACCCCATCCAGTATCGAGCCCTGGCTAATCAACTACAGGTACCCCTAACAGTTATCTACCGTAAACACCTGATCCACCACTATTCGGTAGACAGGGCGGCGGTGGGCATAGCCCAGGCCTATCGCCTAATTGTGTAAGGGGGCCTAGCATGATGAAACTTTTAATTGTGGGTTTGTCTGGACCTACCCACGTAGGCCGGTCCTTCTTGACAGCCGCTGACAACCTGGGGCTGGAGGCGAAACTGGTGGATTGCACCGGGGCCTATCAAGCTCCCTGGCTGCTTAGACAGGTAAACTGGCGCCTGCGGGGTCGATACCCGGCTCAACTACCCCGTTTGAGCCAGGTGATCGTAGAGGAATGCCTGAATTTTCAACCCCACTGTCTCCTGGTAACCGGCCTAGGCCCCGTCAATGCCTTGAGTATGGAGAAGATTGCTAACCTGGGGATCCATCGGTTTAACTTTCTTACCGATGACCCCTTTAACCCAGCCCACCGAGCCCCCTGGTTTCTCGAGGTTCTGCCCCACTACGATCTAGTCTTCTCCCCCCGGCGAGCCAACATCGGGGACCTCAAAGATTATGGCTGTGGCCGGGTTGAGTACCTGCCCTTTGGCTACGATACCGATCTGTTTTACCCAGAACCCCATCCCCCCCATCAGGAACCACCCTCCCTAGCCTCGAATGTGCCGACCTTACCTGACCCAACTCAGGCATCCCCCGATGTGATTTTTGCTGGTGCCGCTGATGCAGACCGGGTGCCCTACATGGCGGCCTTAATTGCCGCCGGGTTTCAGGTAGCCCTCTACGGTAAGTACTGGGACCGCTATCCCCAGACTAAATCCTACAGTTTGGGACAGGCCAATGTTGCTACCCTGCGGTCGGCCATTGGGGCTGCAAAGGTAGCCCTCTGCCTGGTCAGGCGGGCCAACCGCGACGGTCACTGTATGCGCACCTTTGAGGTTCCCGCCATCGGCGGAGCCTGCATGGTAACCGAGGATACCCCTGATCATCGACAGCTGTTTGGCCCGGAGGGGGAGGCGGTGCTCTACTTTAGCACCATTACCGAAATGGTGAGTAAAACCCATTGGCTCCTGACCCACGATCAGGAGCGCCGGCGCCTGGCCGCCAAGGCCCATCGTCTGGTGACCCAGGGTGGCCATAGCTATCAAGACCGCCTAAAAACCATACTGACCTACTGTTAGAATTAAGCTCGACCACCATGAAAGTCTCGATTATCGTAGGCGGTCGCTTCAATGAATTTGAGCTAGCCCGAGAGCTCCACAGGGCCGGGGTGTTGCACCGGCTCATTACCCCCTACCCAAAATTCAAAACCCGTCAGTGGGACCTGCCCGACGACCGGGTGGTTAGCCTGCCCCTATCCCTACTGCTGCAAAAAGCCGCCGATCGCCTCGGCGGTGATGCCCTTAGCATGAGGGGGCAGGCCCTGTTTAACCGCCTGTTTGGCCAGCAGGCGGCCCACTACCTGGAGGGTAGCACGGTGATCCACGGTTGGTCTGGGGTGACCTTGCCCACCCTGCACTGGGCCAGACAACGACAGGTTCCCGTGGTGTTAGAACGCAGCTCCTCCCATATGCGGGTGCAGTGTCAGCTGCTAGAGCAGGAGTACGCCAGCCTAGGTCTGGCCTGGCAACCTGCCACCCCCACTGCAGTGGTCAACCAGGAACTGCAGGAATACGACCTGGCCAGTCGCATTGCCGTGCCCAGCCTGTTTGTTAAACGCAGTTTTCTGGGGCAGGGTACAGCGACGGATCGGTTAATTCATAACCGCTTTGGTACTAATCTTAAAAGCTTTTATCCTGGCAAAAAGCAGGATGATATCTTTCGGGTGGTTTATAGCGGCCACCTTAGTGTACGCAAGGGGCTTCACCATCTCCTCCGGGGGTTTCAGTCCGCTAATCTGGCCAATGCCGAGCTGCTGTTGGTCGGAGGGGCCACCAAGAATACCCCCCAACTTTTGGCCAGCGCTGATGATCGGGTCAGGGCCGTTGGCCATGTACCCCAAACTAGCCTGGTGAATTATTACCAAAACAGTAGTGTTTTTGTCATGGCCAGCATTGAGGAAGGCCTGGCCTACGTACAAGCTGAAGCCATGGCCTGTGGCCTACCCCTGATCTGTAGCACCAACACCGGGGGGGAGGATCTTCTGCGCATGGCTGGGGCCAATCCGATCCAGCGGGGGGGAGGCATTGAGGAATACCCCGCCGGCTTTATGGTGCCGGTCCGGGATAGTGATGCCATTGCCATCTGTCTGCAGTGGTTGGCAGAGGACCCCGAGCTTCTGCGTACTAAACGGGAGGCCGCCCTCACCATCGCCCAGCGAGAGTTGAGCTGGCGGCACTACAGCGATCGGGCCAGGGCCAGTTATCAGACCTTGATTGATTAGCCCTGACCGATATAGCGTTTTATGAATAATTTCTAACCGATTAATTTCCTATGGTAGATCGCTCTGATTTAGGCCCCTGGCTAGTGCTTTGGGGAATTGTTTCCGCTGTCACCCTGGCGGTTCAGTGGAGTCGGCGCACCCCCAGTGTGGGGTTACCCCTGGCCTACCTGCTCAGCCTCTCCATGATTCACCTTTTGGGGGGGGTAATCTACGCCCTACCCTGGTATGAACCCCAGGGCGATTACCTGCTGCAGGCGGGAGCCAGTGCTACCCAGGTGGCCACGGGGTTTGTCACCAGTGCCTACGGGGTGCTTGGCTTTGGCCTGGGCAGTATTTTCCTGGCCCCCTGGATGGTGAGGGTGGTCAAGCCCGACTGGCTCAGAGAAATTCCCCAACGGCCCGCCCTCAGACTACCTGCCCGGCTCCTGCAGATCGGTCTATTCTTTTTCCTGGTGGTTACCCCTCTGGCCCGGGTCATTCCAGGGTTACAGGCTATCTCTGCGGCTGGCCTATACCTGTTTGTGGCGGCTATTTGTCTCTCATGCTGGCAAGCCTGGCACCAGCGGGATGGGAAACAGTTTATCCTCTGGTTGGCCATGGCCTGCAGCCTACCTCTGGTGACCATTGTCACCATCGGATTTATCAGCTACGGTGCAGCGGCCACCCTGGTGGTGTTGATTTTTGTCTCCAGCTTCTATCGACCCCGCTGGCAAACCATCACCGCTGCCTGCTTGGTGGTGATTCTAGGGCTATCTATCTACGTTACCTACATGAGGGATAGGGGAGAAATTAGACGTATTGTTTGGGGGGGGGAGAGTTTCTCTTCCAGGTACGAGATCATGCTAGCGACCTTCCGCAATTTTGAAACCATTGATCTCAAGAATCAAGACCACCTGGAGTTGATTGATACCCGAATCAACCAGAATGGTATAGTCGGACAGGCGGTTGAGTATATCGGCAATCAACGGGCTACCTTTGCCGAGGGCGAAACTATGGTGGCGGCTATGGTGGCCCCTATCCCTCGCCTGCTCTGGCCCGACAAACCGGTGATGGCCGGTAGTGGCAACTTGGTGAGTGACTACACCGGGCAAAAGTTTGCCGAGGGGACCACTGTCGGAGTTGGTCAGGTGCTGGAATTTTATTTGAATTTTGGCTATGGCGGGGTGTTTCTGGGGTTTCTAATCCTGGGTATGGCGCTGCGGGTGGTGGATATGGTGGCTGCCTATAAACTGGTGTGCGGCAATTATTGGGGTTTTATCACCTGGTTTTTGCCGGGCTTAGCGATGATTCAACCGGGCGGATCCTTGGCAGAAGTGGTGGGGTCCATGGCATCCTCAGTTGTGTTGATCCTGGTAATCCGATTCTTTGCGACACCGGATAGACAGCTTAACCCCCATCGACTCTGAAAAATGTAGCTTGAGTCAGAAGGCCTAGGTTACGGTTGGCCGGTCAATTTCCTGTCTCGTAACTGACAGGCTTTATGTTACGAGAGAGAGAAAAGCTAATACGGAAGGGCGTTCTGGCTTTCCTCCGTCCCCTTGCGGGTGGCTACGATCATACCTTAAGGGCCCTTAATCGGCACCTTACAGAGTAGTGCTTGACCCAGGGGTCGGCAGGCTTGCCCTCCGCCGCTGCTCACCCTTTAAAGTTCTAGGGATTGTTGAACTGAGTAAGGAAACCCCTAACCCATGGCTATTCACTTGATTCCGCCCAATTTGGCCAAACCAGGATTACGCCTTTATAGGTTTCTGGATCGCCTGGTTTCCCGACCGGAATGGCGCATGTTTTACCTGCAGCGCTTTGTACTGCATTGTCAGGTTCGACAGGTCCTGGCCCGGGCCCTGGCCAGAACTTTACCCCAGGCTCAGCAGCCCCCTAACCAGGATGAGAAAGAACCGACCCGCCTGGCTGAAGTTTTTAAGCGGGATGGGGTGGTGGTGATCAAGGACCTGGTTACCCCCGAACAGGCGGGAGCCATGGGAGCCCACCTGCAGGACAAACCTCGATTTGGCGACTCTGTCCATCGCTATTTTGATCAGCGGGATATCCTGGCAACTCCCGGCATTAAGGAACTGATTAACCATCCCCGCCTGCTGGAGATGGTGACGCAGATCCTGGGGTGTAAGCCCACCCTATCTGAGGTTTCCCTATGGTGGCTTTACCACAACTATGACCCCCAAGAGGAGGCTAGCAACCATACGGGCTATGCTAGCCATCCCCTGGAGTATCACCGCGACATCGACAACTGGCGGGTGGTGCGGGTTTTTCTCTACCTCACCGATGTGGATGCCGAGTCGGGCCCCCACTCCTACCTGAAGGGTACCCAGATGATGAATCTGCCGATTTTTCGGCGGGTCAACCTGGCCCCTAACCAGCCCCTGCACTTCCTTTTGCAGAGACGGCTGGATATCACCGGTCAGGCCGGCACCCTGATCATCATGGACCCCTTCGGCCTGCATCGAGCGATGGTGCCTGAAACCCGAGACCGATTGATGCTGGCCTTCTCCTACAGCCTGCATAGGGTGCCAGCCACCCCAGAACACCCGGTTTTGACCCTGCCCCCCCGCCCCGACCTGGACCCCTACATCAACCGCAGCTATCTGCGGTTTGAACCAGTAATCAGTAATCAGTAGCTAAAAGCAGTCAGCGTTTAATCTACGTCCATTCCCCATTCCCCATTCCCCATTCCCTACTCCCTACTCCCTCCTATGTGCGGCATTGCCGGGCTATTAACCCATAGCCCTACTCCCTACCCCCTTGATCGCCCGATTCGCGCTATGCAATCGGCCCTGCGCCACCGCGGGCCGGATGATGCGGGCATTTATCAGTCCACCGATCGCCAGGCCGCCCTGGCCCATACCCGCCTGGCCATTCTTGACCTCAGTGAGGCGGGTCATCAACCCATGGCCAGCCCCGATCGCCGTTACTGGATCACCTTCAACGGTGAAATCTACAACTTTCCTGAGCTGCGCCAACAGCTCCAGGCCCAGGGGGAGCGCTTCGCCAGCCAAACCGACACCGAGGTCATCCTCAAGCTGTACCAGCGCCATGGCCCCGACTGTCTACACCACCTGCGGGGTATGTTTGCCTTCGCCCTTTGGGATGATCAGGAAAAAACCTGCTTTTTGGCCCGTGACCCCCTGGGCATTAAGCCCCTCTACTACTGCCAGGTGGGCTTAAACCTGGGCTTTGCCTCGGAGTTGCGGGCCCTGCTCAAGGCCGACCTGACGGCGCCCGATCTGAGCCCAGCCGGGCTCTACGGTTACCTGCGCACGGGTTCCGTGCCAGCTCCCCATACCCTGATTGAGGGGGTGTGGTGTCTGCCGCCGGGCCATTGGTTGCAATGGCACCAGGGCCAGGTGACCCAGCACCGCTACTGGCAGATCCAGTTTGAGGCTAATCCTGAATTGGTGGCAGAGGCACCGGATCGCCTGCGTCAGGCTCTGCTTGATTCGGTGCGGTGTCACTACGTCAGTGATGTGCCGGTGGGGGTGTTCCTCAGTGGGGGAATTGACTCCACGGCCATCGTGGCCCTGTCGCGCCAGGTGTACCAGGGGCCCTTGAATACCTACTCAATTAGTTTTGCCGATCCCGCCTGGGATGAGGGGCCCATCGCCGCCCGGGTCGCCCAAACCTTTGACACCCACCACACCGACTACCCCATGACCGCCGCCGAGGCCCGGCGATGGTTTCCCCAGTTTCTAGAGGCGGTAGACCAGCCCAGCATTGATGGTTTCAATAGCTTTTGCGTGGCCCAGGTGGCCCGTGACCATGGGCAAAAGGTGGTGCTCTCGGGGCTAGGGGGCGATGAACTGTTTGCCGGGTACCCCTCCTTTACCGCCCTCCCCAAGCTGATGCACTGGGGCCAGTACGGTGCCGGACTACGCCCCCTGGTCAGGGCAGCGGCCCCCTCCCTGGCCCGGTTACCCTCCCTGAAGCTACGGCGCCTGTTGGATTTTTCCCAACACTCTAACTGTTTGACCAGTGCCTACTACAGCCTGCGCAGTAACTTCTCCCACCAGGAGGCCCTGGCCCTGCTGGGGCACCACCTCCCCGACGCCCCTCCGCCCGCCCTGCCGGAGCCCGCCCTGGGGCCCCAACCCTCCCTAGCCGATCGCATCAGTGCCTTGGAAATGAACCGCTACATGGCGAACCAACTGCTGCGGGATAGTGACGTCATGACCATGGCCTGGGGGTTAGAGCTGCGGGTGCCCCTGGTGGATCGGGTGTTGTTAGAGGCCATTGCCGCCATTCCCAGCCAGGAGCGGCTAGCCCCGGGTAAGCAACTGTTAATCAAGGCGGTTCCAGAGATTCCAGACTGGGTGATCAATCGCCCCAAACGGGGCTTTCGCTTTCCCTTCGATCAGTGGCTGACCGCCGACTGGTCCTCCCCCGGTGGTGAGGCCATGGCAGCCAACTGTCCAGCCTGGATTCCCCTACAGCCCTGGTACCGGCGCTGGAGTTTGATCATGCTGCACCACTGGCAACAAAGCTTGGTGAATGGATAGGGAACTAGATCATGGCCTTACGTGTTCTCCATATTATTCCCTCCCTAGGGCCGGTGCATGGTGGCCCTAGCCAGGCGATCGTGGCCATGGTGCAGGCGTTACGCCAGGCGGGGGTGGAGGCGGAAATCGCCACCACCAATGACAATGGCCCTGGGCTGTTGACGGTGCCCCTGCATCAGCGTATCCAGTACCAGGGGGTGCCGGTTTGGTTTTTTCCCCGCTGGTCCTCCTCCCTGGGGGCGGTGCGGGGGTTTATCTTTTCTGCTGCCTTTAGCCGCTGGCTGTGGCACAACCTCAAACACTACGATGTTGCGCACATCCATGCCCTGTTTTGTTATCCGGCTACTGCGGCCATGACCATGGCCCGTCTGCAGGCCGTACCCTACGTGGTGCGGCCCCTGGGTATGCTCTGCCACTGGTCCCTGCAACAAAGTGCCCGGCGTAAACAGATTTACCTGAAGCTGATCGAAGCCTCTAACCTCAACCATAGCCGCCTGTTGCACTTTACCTCCCCCCAAGAGCAGGCCGAGACCGCCGAGCTGGGGCTGGCCCCTCCCGGGGTGGTGATTCCCCACGGGTTGAGTCTGCCGGCACCCCTACCCCAGGCTCCGCTCCAACTGCGGCAACGGCTGGGCATCGGCGAGTCGGTGCCGGTGATTTTGTTTCTCTCCCGTCTCCATCCTAAGAAAGGTTTGGAACTACTGATCGAAGCCCTGGCCAGGCTCAAGGATCGAGAGTTTACCCTGGTGATTGCCGGGGAAGGGGCCCCTGACTACCAGGACTCCCTCCAGCAGTTAGTGCGTGATCGGGGCCTGGGCGATCGCACCCACTTTCTCGGCTTTGTGGAGGGTGAACTCAAGGACCTGGTTTTACAGGGGTCTGACCTATTTGCCCTCACCTCCCATTCCGAAAACTTTGGCATTGCGGTGCTAGAGGCGATGGCGGCGGGTTTACCCACCCTGGTCACCCCCGGGGTCGCCCTCTCCAGCGTCATTCAAGAGCAGGGGTTGGGCTATGTTCCCGATCAGACCCTGGAGGCCATTAGTCAGGATCTGCAGCTCTGGCTAAATCAGCTACCCCAGGCCCGGGCTATGGGGCAACGGGCTCGGGCCTACGTCGCCGATCACTATTCCTGGCAGAAGGTGGCGGAAACCCTGATTACCCTCTATGGCCAGCTTGGCAATGGTCAGGCCCGGCTAACCAACCCGGAAGGCCTAACCTGGGACCAACCTAGCTTTAGGGTCTAGCCTAACCAGGCCACCAGCAAACCTATCCTCGCGGGAGCAATTTACTGTGATTAAGGATTTAAGTCAGGCCACCGGTGACCTGGTGGAGCGCCGGGCGCCGGTCTGCATTATCGGAGCTGGCACCGCTGGCCTGTTCCTGGCCCGACAGTTACGCCAGCGTAAGATTGGGGTTGTTGTCCTGGAATCTGGTCATAGCCTGGCTCGCAAGCCAGCGGAGATGGGCCACCACTGTGAACAGCAGGGTATCCCCTACCGTGGCGCTGACCAGGGGCGCAGCTTTGGTCTGGGGGGCACATCGGTGCTCTGGGGAGGACAAATGATTCCCCTGACGGTATCTGACATGGCGGCACGATCGGCGGTGGATATACCGGCCTGGCCCCTGAGCCATGACCAGGTAGCCGCCTGTTTTCCTAGGGTGGAGGCCGCCCTGGGGCTGCTGCCGGTGGCGACCCCCCAGGAGGAGCAACGGACTTTGGCCCGGTACTTTTCGGCTCTGGGGCAAATTCACCCCGACTTTGAATTGCGCCTTTCCCAGTGGATACCCTTTCAGACCCGTAACTTTGCTAAGGCCTTTGCCACCGACCTGCAGGGGGATGCGGATCTTGAGGTTTGGACCAATGCCTCGGTGGTGAGTTTAGATCAGGCCGCCGACAACCCAGGACGCATTGCTGCGGTTCAAGCCCGTAGCCCCAAGGGTCGCCATCTGGTGGTGCATCCCCAGGTTGTGGTGATTTGTGCTGGGGCCCTGGAGTCTACCCGATTAATGCTAGCCTTTGATGAAGCTGCGCAGGGCCTGATCACCAAGGCGGGGGCTCCCCTGGGCCGCTACTTCGCCGATCACCTCTCGGTCACCTGTGGTCGGTTTCAGTGCCATGACTGGCGGCGTTATAACCTGGCCACCGCTCCCCTGTTCCAGCGGGGGGTGATGCGTACCCCGCGTCTGGAGATCACCAGCCAGGTGCAAGACCAACTGGCCCTGACCAGCGCCTTTGCCCACTTCACCTTTATTACCCACGGGGATACGGGCTTTGATATGGTGCGGGATGTGCTGCGCCGCCGCCAAGGGGAGGATCGATCCCTGGCCATCGACCCGCTCAAGCTGGGTACTGCGGTGGGGGATGTTAGCGCCATGGCCCTCTGGCGCAGTCTGCACCAGCGTCTTTATATTCCCCGTCAGGCGGAGTTGCTGTTGCAGGTTGATATTGAGCAGGTCCCCAACTGGAATAGCCACCTGCGCCTGGCGGAGGAACGGGATGAGCTGGGTCGTAGGCGTTTGATTGTAGCCTGGCAGATTACCCCTGAGGATCGACGGGTCATCCGGACGGTGGCGGAGCGGGCGATCGCCGCCTGGGGCCAGTCCGATCTGGGCCGGGTGGCCACCCTCCACCCTGCCCTACCGGAGGACCTTGACAACTTTGAGTCGCTCTACGATGTCTACCACCCCACGGGCATGCTGCGCATGGGCAGCAGCCCAGCTAACTCCGTGGTGGATTCTGATTTGCGGGTCTGGCCCCTGGAAAACACCTATATTTCCAGCACGGGGGTATTTCCCTCCGCCGGTAGTGCTAATCCAGGCTTGACCCACCTGGCATTAACCTGCCGACTAGGGGATCATTTGGTTAAAACCCTATCCAGCCGTGATCAGTTGCCATCCCCATCAGTCTGGGCCACCACACCTACTGCCCTAGGGGTCGGTCAGGCCAAAGCCATAGAAAAAAGCCCGTTGGCTTAGCCAACGGGCTGAAGATTTGCCTATGGGAGTCACCCATCCAGTCAGGACAAAACAGTGATGGCACTGGGCTGAGACCCAAAGCGTTGCCCGGTGTCCTGAGTTAACGGGCTAGAGCCATGGTTTAATCGATCATCAGACTGGTCTCGGCTTCAGAGGTGACCCTGGCCCCTCGAGATCGGGATCGTTTCCGAGCCGATTTGCGGACATAGCCCACCGCCTGAGCGGCGGAGCTGTCGGCGCCAAATTGACCCTTGACCGATTCCTTCATCGCCAGGATGGCGTTGTGGAAGCTCCACTCCGCTTCGCGGGAGGCATTGACGGCAGCCTTAAGGCTGACCTCTAGCACAGTTTCCTCCCGTCGTTTGGCCAGCATGGCTTCGTAGAAGTCATGGATGGCCTGGGCACTGGCCTCTCGGCGATTGGGAATGTAGTCCTCCACCGTGGCCAGCCCGTGGAGGGCATCGATGTCGGCGTTGATGGTGCGGCCGGCTAAGCGGCGCGCAACGTTGATAGTGGGCATAAGTGCTCATCCTTTTGGATAAATGACATTCACGAAATAGTGAAAATGACCAAGAATAGCCTGGGCTAGCGCTAAACCCGGCGTAAACTCTTAGGATCTTGTTTTCCTCGGCTGGGGAGACCTGGACAGCTTGGGGGCAAGGGCAGCTTGTTCTCCTCAACATAATGCCAGGTTAACTCGAAGGTTTAAGGAGTGTCAGGGAGGGTAAGACCCCATAGACTGTTGCTTTTTCTGGCGATAATAGAGGCCAGCGGGCTAGCTGAGCTGAGACAGGATGCCCAAAGGGTTTGATCGGGGATTAAGCTGGCAATGTTTGCCCTGATTAGGGTAATTACCGCTACGAAACCAAAGGTTTAGTCTATGCACATATCGATCACCATTAAACACATTCTAAACACATCCGTGCAACCACTGTTGTAGTCTATGTGTTTAGAGAGCACCATTGAGCGCATCCTAGTCACAGGCTTGAAAACGCTAAAAATCAGCCAAAAACCCTTATTGTGACCTATGCATATATCGATCACCATTGAGTGATCACTAAACACACCCGTGTGATCGCTAAACACACCCCTGTGATCGCTAAACACACCCGTGTGATCACTAAACACACCCGTGTGATCACTAAACACACCCGTGTGATCGCTA
>JBEIUS010000247.1:0-3260 GCA_040374235.1 Leptolyngbya sp.
AGTGTCCTTTATTTTTAGAACATTCGTCCTATTTGCTGGTCTGATGCTTGTATCCCTGCTAATCCTTGACCGGCCAAGTTAGTTGTCGTCAACCAGCCAAGTTAATTGTCGTTCAATAATTTGACTGTGCCAGGGATTAGGCTGTTGTGATAAAGAAGACCGCCTAGGCATGGGTAAATCCGTAAAAGTACTGAGTACAGATTCAAAGAGGTCAGGAAAGGGATGGCCAAAGAGTCGTTGAGCCGCGGTTGTCCCATCCGGGCGCTGGAGGTCAAAATTATGGAGGATGGTCAAAACTTTCAAGGCCTGAGCTGATAAGCCCCGGGAGGGGTTTGTAAAGTAGTTTGTGTCAAGAATGGGATCGTTACAAAGGAAACCTGCCTTCAAACTCGATGGGCACGGGCTCAGGCCCTTTGCCCATCCTACCCTTGATAAATCACCAACCATCGATGGTAAGCGACCAGCCCTTAAGCGATTACTGCAAGCCATTGCCGGTGAGCGACTAACCCTTAAGCATAGGCAGCAAACCTTTAAGGATCCGTCGCCAACCTTTGATGATCAGCGACAAACCTTTGAACGTTAACGACAAACCCTTAAGGATCAGCGACTATCCTTTGATGATCCATCGCTAACCATCGATGATCAACGACAAACCTTTGAACGTTCATTGCGAATCTTTAAGCGTTCGTTACAAACCTTCAAAGGTTGACGATGAACCTTTGAACTGCATAACCCGATGGTTATAGATCCGTCGCAAAGCCTTCAGCAAGCGTCGCTAAGGTTTGAGTTACATCACCATTTGGTTGTGTAGCGATCCCCATCCCTCATCCCAGGGCTGGTCAAGTCCCACCCCAAAACCCCCTGGCTCCAGGGTTAGGGGCTATTCCCCACCCTGAAATTCTCAGGGCCTGAGGAGATCGGTGCCAGCTGCGAGAACGGGGCGATCGCCCCAATGGCGGGGGAGCAAAACCTCAAGGGTCTGCATCGCTGGTGCGGCGATCGCCCCCGGCGACACAAGCGAGCGGACCTCGCCCTAAAAGGACTACCCCTTAGTCTAGAACACACCGACCTTTAATACCCTGTCAACCCGTGGAATGCAGGTTAGCTGAGACCTTAGGCTAATAACCAGGTAAACAGATCGCCGATGGTAAGCTGGAGCTCCCCCACAAACGGGGGTACAGGAATAACCTGATCCGCCCCATCCAACACCTCAGGCTCCTGCTTGGGGCGATAGACAAACACGGTTTGTTCTTCTGGATCGATCAACCAACCCATTTGGGTGCCATGCCGAAGACAGTGAAGGATATTCTTAGTTACTTTGGTTTGGCTTTGATCAGGGGAGAGGATTTCAATGGTCCAATCGGGGGCCACCGGAAAGGTATTGGCCACCTCTCCATTCTGATCCCGGGGAATTCGGTGCCAGAGAAACACGGCAATGTCAGGAACCGTTGAACGGCCCCCAAAGGTACTGCGTAACTCAGGAAAGGCACGGCCAATCCGCCTGGACCTGAGGATGCCATTAATGGCCGGTACCAGCTCCCCCTCAATAGCACTATGTTTCCCTTGAGGCATGGGTTTCTGAATAACTTGACCATCAACGTATTCACTGGCGGGTTTGGTTTCTGGCAATTGCAAAAACTCCGTCAAGGTCAGTGTTTTAGATGGTGTTTGTACCATTTGGGTTTATCCCTCCATCAGCCAGACCGGCAACTGATTTCCCGTGTACTGAGAAAATCAACAGTAGCCTAGTATAGCTTTGGCTAAAACAATAGGTGTCATTCTGGCCAAGGCCCCAGGTTTATGCGATTCCCCCCCTTTTCCATCTCCTGTCTACCCTGGATTGATTTTGGCAGTGGCCGCATCGCCGAACTGCTGGCCCTGGCAGCGGGGTTTGGCCATCAGGGCCTTCTCAGGCACGGGTAAAACCGCTTCAACACCATCCCCCCCTACGCCCCCAGATACTTCCACCGGGCCATCTGCCCCCGGCCATCAAGGTGGGTGAAGCCCTGGCGGTGAACCGTAACCTGACACCTACTCCCCTTTGGCCTCATCGGCTTGACGCGAGACGGCCCTGTACCTTGCTGGTAGGATGTCTTAAGCTAGGTGTTATTAGATCGCTAAAAGTCTGGAGGGATAAGCCTTATATCTATTCCTTTCAAATAGCTGAGATAGCTGTCCTGCACAACTTAGACCCTTTCCTCGGTGCCCAATGAACCTTTCTGCTTCTACCTGTTACCCGTTGCGGATTGTTTCGCTGATTCCCAGTGCTACCGAGATTGTAGATGCCCTGGGATTGGCAGGCTGTTTGGTGGGGCGCAGCCACGAGTGCGACTATCCCCCGGCGGTAAAGTCCCTACCCATCTGCACAGCCCCCAAATTTGACCCGGCGGGCGACAGCGGCACCATTCACCGGCGCGTGACCGATTTGCTGACCTCGGCCCTGAGCGTCTACCGGGTGAATCTGGAGGTACTAGAGACCCTACGCCCAACCCACATTCTCACCCAGGCGCAGTGCGAAGTGTGCGCCGTCAATTTGGCCGATGTAGAAGCGGCAGCGGCGCAGCTGACTGGCAGCCAGCCACAGATCATTTCCCTGGAGCCAAACTGTCTGGCGGATCTATGGGCCGACATAGAGCAAGTGGGTTTGGCTCTGGGGAACGAGCAAACAGCGGCGGTGGTGGCTGGATTGCAGGGTCGAGTACAGGCTTGCACTACCCAGGCAGCGGCCTGTGCGCCTAAGCCCACTGTTGCCTGCATTGAATGGATTGAGCCACTGATGGCAGCCGGCAACTGGGTGCCAGAATTGGTGCAGCTGGCCGGTGGCACCTCTCTGTTTGGTACCCCAGGGCAGCACTCTCCCTGGATTAGCTGGGAAGACTTGATTGCCGCCGATCCTGAGGTCATCGTGATTATGCCCTGCGGCTACGACCTGGCGGTGACCCGCCGCGAAGCCCAAACGCTAACCCATCATGCTGGCTGGTCTGCCCTGAAGGCGGTGCGCCAAGGGCACGTCTACCTGGTGGATGGCAATCAGTACTTCAACCGACCTGGCCCGCGCTTGGTGGAGTCCTTGGAGATTTTGGCTGAAATCTTCCACCCCGAGGTGTTTGGCACTGGCCACCGGAGGTTGGGCTGGGAACTATGGCGTTACCATGAGCCTGATCACGATGAACAGCTATAGTACGAGACGCCACCAACGTTAGAAAACGCCTTGGGTTTGAGGCGATAGTATTTATCTTCTACTTCCTGGGATTGCTCAT
>JBEIUS010000191.1:0-5481 GCA_040374235.1 Leptolyngbya sp.
GGGGGTGTAGAGGCCGATACCGGCCCCCACGTAGCCACTGTTGATCGCCTTGATGGTAAAGGACTGGCCCCTGCCGGTGAACAGGGTCTGCTGCAATGACAGCCGATCCATGGCCACCTGACCCTGGCGGCCCCAGCTCACCACCCCCCGGTTGAGGATGGGGCCGGAGATCCACTCCTGGTTATAGCGCACTGCCCCCAGGGGGTACTGGTTGTTGCGGTTGAAGAATCCGGCGTTAAGGGCGGCGACGGCCTGCCAGCGGGGGGCAATGGTGACCAGGGGGGCGGTACCGGTGGCGGTGGTGGGGTCGACCCAGATCGGTCGCAGGTTAAGCCCGGCCTGGCCAGGGTTTACCTCTAGCCAGAACACCGGAAAGCTGCGATCGCCAATCGCCACCATGGCTTGCCGCCAGCGCAGCCCCGCCGCCCACTGGATATCCAGGGGCCGCAGGTAGTCAGGCCGCACCTCCACCACTAGTCGCGGTGGGTTAGCCTGGGTGGTGACCCGGGGGCGGGCGTGGCTGGGGGTGATGGGTAGGGTAAGGCGGCTTTGGTTACCGAGACTGGTTAGGGTGGGGGTCTTGGGGTCCTGACCTAGGCTAGGGCTGGGGCTAGCCGCCAGGGTGACGGTGAGGGTCCCCCCCGACTCCAGCACCTGCACCGGGGCCGGGGCGCTCAGGTCCACCACCAGGCCCTGGGGGTCAAGCTGTACCCCCTGCACCAGGGCCGGTGGAGTTTGCAGGGTGAGGTTGGGGCCCTGGGGGGTCAGGGTCCAGCCATAGCGATCCACCAGGGGAGTCAACGCCAGATAGCGGTAGCCCCCCGCCACCCAGGCCGGTAGGACCAGGGGGCCCGTCGCCGGGTTGGAAAACCACTGCACCGGCTGGCGATCGGGATTGTCACTGTTGAGCAGGGTCAGACCCAGGTGGGTGGTGAGGCCGTAGTCCGCCACCCCCACCTGGCCTTCCCGCACCATCCAGGGCACCGTCATCCGGACACCATTGATGATCAGGGTGTTGCCCCCCACCGCTGACCCCTGGGCCAGGGGGAGGCTGGTTTGGGCCTGCACCGGAATGAGTCCGGCGGGTAGGGCCAGGGTCAACCCTAGGGCCCCCAGGCTAACCAGGGTGAGGCCAAGCCGGGTTAACCGGACCGCACCGGAACCGGCGGAGGCGGAGGTGGAGAAAGGGATCATGGCAGTTCCTGAGCAGGGAATCGATGTTAATCAACTTGGAGTAGGTTATCCCTGGGGGAGCTAAACAAACCAAATAAGGGCCCCAACAGTGCCCCAATCAGGAAGCCACCGGCATGGGCCCAGTAGGCAATCCCGCCCGCCTCCATACCAATCATGGAGGGGGCCTCTAAACTGGCCACACCATAGAAGGCCTGCTGCAGAAACCACAGCCCCAGGTAGAAAATCGCCGGAATCTGCAGGGGCAGGGGAAAGGGGCCAATCGGCACCAGGGTGAGAATCCGCACCTCTGGAAAACGAAAAATATAGGCCCCCATCACTCCCGCGATCGCCCCACTCGCCCCCAGGGAGGGAATACCTGAGTCCATGGCAAAGAACCACTGCACCAGGTTAGCCAGCAGGCCACAGAGCAGATAAAACCCCAGAAAGCGGCCATGGCCCATCTGGTCCTCCACATTGTTGCCGAAGATCCACAGGTAGAGCATGTTACCCGCCAGGTGCAGAAAGCCCCCGTGGAGAAACTGACTGGTGAACAGGGTGAGCCACTCCTCCGCGTTGACGGTGGATAGCCCGGTGGTCAAGCTGGTGGAAAACTCCATCGGCACCACCGCCCAGGCCTGGAAGAAATGGGTCAGGCCCTGGGCCGGCAGGCTGAGCTCATAGAGGAAAATCAGCACGTTCAGCACGATCAGGCCGTAGGTGACGTAGGCGGTGCGTTGGGTTGGGTTGTAATCTTTGAGGGGGACCATGGCGATGGGTTAGGTAAGGCAAGACGGGGTCGGCTGGTGGCAAAGGTCTCCTAGACCGGCTGCAATAGGTCGCCCCGGACCCAGCCCCTGAGCCCCTGGTAGGTGACCTGGTACCACAGGAAGCCATCCTCCGGGTTACCCACCCGGTCAACCACCTGCACCACCTGGCGACGGTTGACCTCCCCCACGATGTCACTCCCTAGACGGGGATGGGACCGCAGGCGAGCCGACCCGCTGGAGAGGACGACCGCCCCGGTGCCCGGGGCAAAGTTATTCCCCTGGAAGGTGGTGGGGCCGTTGGGCACCCCCACCACCGCATTAAACCCAGCCTCCCGGCGCACCAGGGAGCCATCGCTGCCGCGAATTTCCAACTCCGTTTCATTTAAAGCGTTAATTCGGGCAAATCGTTGCGCCTCCCCGACGGAATTTTTGTATACCGTTTGATCCCGGGTGGAGGGCACCAGCTCCGCCGGGGCATCGCGCACCACGACGGCGTTGATGGTTTTGTCGTAGAGATTCATAAACAGGGCCCGATCACGGCGATAAATGCGCACTGACAGGGTCTCGGTCTCAAAGAAGAGGACGGTTTCCGCCACCCCTGCCTGGGCTAACCAAAGGGCAGGCGGGTTGACCTGAGGGGGTTGCAGCCCAGGCCCAGCGGCCAGTCCGGGGAGGGGCGATAGGGTAAGGAGGGCTAGGGTGGTCAGGCTAAGCGGGTGCCAGGAAAATTGGTGGGGCATGGCAAGGCTCGGGAAAATGAGGGACGATCTGGTAAATAACGCACCGCACCATGGAATTGCTCTAGGCGGCACCGGTGATTCTCGGCCCTGGGGCCAAAAATTACTCTTAATATAACCCTAGGACAAGCTGATAAAGATGGGCCTGCCTGCGATCTTTAACTCACCTAAGTTCGACAGGGAAAGGAATAGGGTAATCGAAGTTGAGGGACATGGCCTCCAGATAGCAGACCTCCCTCAGGTAGCGGGACAGCACATCCGTCTGACCGTGGGTAACGTAGACCCGTTGCGCTCCGGTGTCCTGCACCGTTTGAATCAGGCTTGGCCAGTCGGCATGGTCAGAGAGAACAAAGCCCCGTTCGTAGCCCTGGCGGCGGCGCGCTCCCCGCACCGCCATCCAACCGGAGGCAAAGGCGGTCTGGGGGTGCTTAAAGCGCTTCATCCAACTGGATCGGTAGGCAGCGGGGGGGGCCAACACCAGATCACCGCGATAATCGTAGTCGGTGGGCATGGCGCTGGTGGGCTGGGTGGGGGCCAGGGCCACCCCCTGGTCACGGTAGAGTTGGGTGAGGCTGGCGATGGCGCCGTGGAGATAAATCGGCCGATCGCCCCAGCGGGCCAATTCACTCAGCAGCCGTTGGGCCTTACCTAAGGCATAGCAAAATAGGATCGAGGGGCGTTCCCGATCCGCCTGCCACCATTGATAGATCTCCTGGGCGGTGGCCGATCCACTCTGCCAGCGGTAAATCGGTAGGCCGAAGGTGGCCTCGGTGATAAAGGTGTGGCAGGGCACCACCTCAAAGGGGCTACAGGAGGGATCGGCGCAGCGTTTATAATCCCCCGATACTACCCAGACCTCCTGCTTGTACTCCACTCGGATTTGGGCCGAGCCCAGGATATGGCCCGCCGGATGGAAGGACACCCAGGTTTCCCCCAATTTCAGGGGCATCCCATAGTCCACCCCCTGTAGCCGCAGCTGGGCCCCCAGGCGCTGCCGGAGAATCCCCTCGGATTGGGCTGTAGCCACGTAGTGGGTCGATCCGGGGCGGGCATGATCACTATGGCCATGGGTGATCAGGGCCTGGTCGACGGGTCGCCAGGGGTCAATGAAAAATCCTCCCTTTTCGCAGTAGAGTCCCTCTGGGCGTAGGGTGATTAAGGTCATGACCAGGGGCAGGAACGGAGGGGAAATGGAGGTATCCCTTCGATGATATGGTAAACAAAGATGAACCAGGGCGATTGCCCGCTGAAATATGAGGGACGTAATGCAAAAGCAACGGGGAGTAACGGTTTGGTTTACAGGCTTAAGCGGTGCGGGCAAGTCCACCATTGCCCAGGCTGTAGAGTCCCAACTGCGCCAGTGGGGCTACGGCCTGGAGGTGTTAGATGGGGATATTGTCCGCACCAACTTGACCAAGGGCCTGGGCTTTAGCCGCGCAGATCGGGACGAAAACATTCGCCGCATTGGCTTTGTCTCTCACCTGCTCACCCGTAATGGTGTCATCGTACTGGTCTCGGCCATTTCCCCCTACCGGGAAATCCGAGCAGAGGTGCGCGATCGCATCCAGGATTTTGTCGAGGTGTACGTGGATGCCCCCCTGCAGGTCTGCGAAGACCGGGATGTTAAGGGTCTGTACAAACGGGCTAGGGCCGGAGAAATTAAGCAGTTTACGGGTATTGACGACCCCTACGAACCCCCCCTTAGCCCCGAGGTGCACTGCCATACCGATCAGGAGAGCGTGGAGGAAAGTGTGGTAAAAGTGCTGGCTAAGTTGGAGAGCCTGGGCTACATTCAACTGGCGGCCACCGCAGCCCCCTAGCAACATCCACCTGTACTATCCCAGGTACATCATTGACTCCTGAGTCGCCAACTCCACAGCCAAAATATCATAGCCCTGGCGCACTATAGAGCAGCCTCAGGATGCGAACTGCACCCTGAGGCTGCTCTATAACTTTAACTTTGCTCAGAACCCTTAGGAACCTTGCTAACCCGGAGGTCACTCCGAGCTCTGCTGGAAGGAGAGGCTTAGATGATAGTCACAGGGTTGTCAACTCCTATGGTATAGTTGGACAGGTGAATAATGGCATCTGCCGAGCTACTAAAGCCGGCGCTGGCATTATTTAAGGCAATGAAGGTGCCGGTTTGGCCGCTAACCGTAAAGGCCCGGGCGCTATTGGCGGTAAATACTGCGTTGGTGAGTACCGCTTGGATGGCGTCCTGCGCCAGACTGGTGGCAATACCGCTGGATGCGGTCAGGGTGGCAGCAACCGTGCCAGGGGCGTCAAGGCGGTCCTGGCTGGCGTAATCGGTGATTACATCAAAGGTAGCCAACAGGGAGTGGGTAAGGGCGGTGATACCAAAGATATCGACGCCCTCACCGCCCGTAAGACTATCTTTACCGGCAGAGCCAATGAGCGTATTGTCTGAATCATTACCGGTTAATACCCCCCGACCCGAGAAACCGGCCAGGCTAACCTGCTCAAATCCGCTAAACACCGGTAGGGCGCCGGGAATAGTGGCGTTAGTTATGCTGAGCAACTGGTTTTCTTCTCTTAAGTCCAGGGTCAGCACCTGGGTAGCTGATCCACCAGAAAAGTTGACTATATCAACCCCGTCACCAGCGTCAAAACTATCTCCACCATTGAGAGAGGCAATGCTGACGTTAAAGGTATCGTTACCCGCTAAGCCTTGAATATCGTCCAACTCTTGGGTGGCGGTAAAGGTATCATTGCCATCAGTCCCTTCTACCACGTTATCAAGATCGTTGACGGCAATGGTCAGGGCTTTCTCAAAGAACAGACCC
>JBEIUS010000176.1:0-6327 GCA_040374235.1 Leptolyngbya sp.
CCATCATGCGGGCTGTTTATAGATCAGGCTGGCCACATCCACGGGTTTGGAGAACACCCCTTTCTCCGCCATGAAGTCAAAGAACCTCTGGAAATGGCCCAGATCCTCCGGGGTAAACTCGTCGTACATGGTGTAGCCCACCAGGTACTGGCGGGTATCATCGGGGGTCTGGCGGATGTCCTCCACCGCCCGCCGGTAGGCTTCGATGTAGGCCTTGGTGGTGGCGGGGTACTGGTTAATAAAGCTGGTGCTGAGCACCGCCGAGCCCCCAAACCAGGGGGCCTTGGCATCCCCCAGGATGTATTTAGACACCACCCCATTTTCTAAAACCCGGGTAATCCCCTTCAGGCTACCCACGGTGCCGGTGGGTTCCAGGGTATAGGCGGCGTCAATTTGCTTGGCGGCGATCGCCGCCACGTGCTGCTTAATCTCCAACTGCTGCACCTGGGGGTTAGTCACCCCCGCCGCCGCCAAAATCGCCTCGGCAATGGCCAGGTTCTGGGCCCCCGGCCCAGCGGCAAACTTTTTATCCTTCAGGTCGCTAACGGATTGAATCGGACTGTCCTTGGCGACGATCACCTGGTCTAGCACCCGATCCACATCGCTGGGGTTAGCGGTAATAATCTTAAATAAACCCGGGGAGGTGATCTCCGCCAGCCCCAACACCCCGCTCGCCACCCCATTGCCAGTCCCCTGTAGGCGCCCCGCGATCAGGGCCTCCGCCACCTGGTTAGGGGAGGCAAACTTCACCACCTCCACCTCCAGGCCGGCCTCCTTAAAGTAGCCCTTCTTCTCCGCCACAAATAGGGGCAGGCCAGAGGCCACGGGCCAGAAGCCAATGGCAATCTTACCGGCGTTTTCCGCCGCCGCCGAGGCCTTCATGGCCTCCGGGCTGTTGGACTTTTGGGCACAGCCATGGGCGGCGATCGCCAGGGCCGCCCCGGCGGACAATTGAAGAAAATATCGTCTGGCTACGGCCATGGTTCCACTCCTAGATGATATTGATTGCGGCAGCCCCGCCGACTTAGTTCCAGGGATTGGGGCTAGGGCTATCGGTAGCTTAATCAACCCAGGTGGAGTTTCCGGAGGGGGTTCGGTGCAGAAATCGGGTAGATAGGGCCAGCCTCAGATCTCTCCCTAGGGGCGGCGATCAGGGTTAAAAACGGCCATTGATAATAAAAACTTTCACGAAAGCAAGTTTTATTAGAAGATCTATTATCTTTCACCCGCCATTGATAATAAATTGTTTGGCAAAACTAACTTTTGTCAAAGAAATTCCTATGATTGGCCCGCCATTGATAATTAATTCTTTGGCTAGATCAACTTTTCCTAAGGAGAAGATTATCTTTGGCGGTTTCCGATCAGAAAAGACACTGGTGAAATCAAGTTTTGCCGGGGGTTTCCCCATAGTTGCCGGCCCCTAATCAGGAAAGGGGTTGGTGAAATCAAGTTTTGCCGGGGGTTTCCTGATACTTGCCAGTCCCGGCATTGGCAACGGGGCCGTGGATAAAACGGGGGTGGCCTGGGTAGGGGTTTAGGCCCCCGACAGGCGGGTGACCGCTTGACCCGATAGGCGTTGGTGGGTGGCGGCTAACAACTGGGGGATCTGGTCGGCGTGGGGGCTGCGGCGCAGGCACTCGGCCAGATCGAGTTGGCCCACCCCATCGGCCTTTTGACCGGGAAACCAGTGACCGCCATTGCCCAGCAGGTTGTAGCGGGCTTTGGCGTACTCCTCCATGTCAAAGGCCAGCAGTAGGTTATGTAACCAGAGAATCACGGGGATGTTGATCTGGCCGGGGGTCTCCTCGGGGGTGGGTAACCCCACCCGCCAGGTGCGTAGCCAATCTGCCCCCAGGCTGGCCTCGGCCCGCTGGTGCAGGCGCTCTAAAATCGGGGCCAGGTGACCCTGGGCCTGGGCTAGCAGGGGTAGGGTCTGGAGGTGTTCGTCAAAGTCGGTGGGGCGGGCAGCGCCTATGCTGAGGGTGTGGACCTGGGGATGGCTAAGGCAAAACAGGTCGTTAAACACCATGGGGCTGAGGGGGGCGCAGAGGTGACGCAGGGTGGGGGAGGGCTGGTAGAGGTGCCCCCCCTTGTCGGCGGGGCTGATGATAAACACCCCCATGTCGTGGCGCTGGGCATCGATAATGGCGGGCCAGTTATCTTGGTTGATGTAATACCAGTGCAGGTTGACGTAGTCAAACTGATCGCTAGCGATCGCCTGCCGAATCACCGCCAGGGGGGCATGGGTGGAAAACCCGATGAACCGCACCCGGCCCTGGCGTTGAAACTCCTGGGCCACCTCCAGGCAGCCGCCGGGGCGCAGGGTATAGTCCAGCAGCTCAGCCGTATTAACCCCGTGGATGCCCAGCAGATCCACCTGGTCTACCCCCAGATTAGCCAGGGACTGGGTGAGGGTGCGGCGAAAGTCCCCAGGGTTTTCCTGGGGGGACACCTTGGTCTGAAGAATCAGGCGATCGCGGGGCAGGCCGGGGAGAATCTGCCCCAGCTGCAGCTCGGAGGTGCCGTAGCCCCGGGCGGTTTCAATGTGATGGATACCCACCTCCAGGGAGCGGTGCAGGATGGCCTCCAGGTTGGCCTGGTTAGCTGCGGGAATCTCCCCCAGGGGCAGGTCTTGCCAGCTGTGCTGGTAGCGCATGCCGCCGCAGGAAAACACCGGCATCTGGAGTTCAGTTCGGCCAAAGCGACGGTATTGCATTGCCGGGTCTCTAGGGTTGAGGGTTTCCATCTCGATTGCCTATAGCCATAGTCTATGGATGGGGGGGAGGCCAATCGGGTAGACCCCAGGCAAGGGCATCGGCCCCTGGCGGCTGGCCAAAGATGGGGCTCCCCTGGCCGACTCGGGGTCTAGGCCTTGAGGCTACGGACCGTAACCTGGCCATCCTTCACTTCCCCCACCAGAATTTCAGTGGCCAGCCCGATAAATAGGCCATTCTCCAGCACCCCGGGGATGTTGTTAATGGTGGTCTCCAGGCCCGCCGGGTCAGCAATGGCGGCGAAGGTGACATCCAACACCATGTTGCCCTGGTCGGTGATCACCGGCCCATCCTTCTTCACCCCCATGCGTAGTTCCGGCTTGCCCCCCAGGGCCGCCAGGGCCTTGGCCACCGGGGTAACCGCCAGGGGTAGCACCTCCACCGGCAGGGCAAAGGTGGTGCCCAGCCGATCCACCAGTTTGGAGCTATCCACCACCACAATGAATTCCTGCGCTAGGCCGTCGACAATTTTCTCCCGGGTATGGGCGGCGCCCCCCCCCTTGATCAGGTTTAACTGGGGATCGACTTCGTCGGCCCCGTCAATGGCCAGGTGAATGGTCTCCACCTCGTCCAGGGTGGTGAGGGGAATGCCGTACTGCTTGGCCAGCACCGAGGCCTGAAAGGAGGTGGGCACCCCCTTGATGTGGGTGAGCTCCCCGGTGGCCAGGCGATCGCCAATGAACTGAATGGCAAAGGCGGTGGTGGAGCCCGTCCCCAGCCCCACCACCGTATGGGATTGCACCCGGGCGGCGGCCTGGCGGCCCACTTCCTGTTTCATCAGCTTAATCGGATCCATTTCTGTAGCCATGGCCCTATCTCCTCTGGACAAATTCCTGCATCATCCCTTCTAGGATGACCTAAACCGGACCCCCTGCATAGCCCATCAGGCCTTTGCCCCCCAGGGTTTATAGTAGGGGGTGTTCCTGCGGAGCAGTGGCCATGGCTTTCCCTAAAATTATTGTGCTGGATGACGATCCCACCGGTTCCCAGACCGTGCACAGTTGTCTGTTACTCCTGGACTGGGACATAGAAACCCTCTGCCAGGGCCTGCGGGACGACGCGCCGATTTTCTTTGTGCTGACCAACACCCGCGCCCTTAACCCCACGGCGGCGGCGGCGGTGACCCGGGAGGTCTGTCAGAACCTCAAGCGGGCGATCGCCCAGAGCGGTGTGCAGGACTTTCTGGTGGTGAGTCGCTCCGACTCCACCCTGCGGGGGCACTATCCCATTGAAACCGATGTGATCGCCACCGAGCTGGGCCCCTTCGATGCCCACTTTTTGGTGCCAGCCTTTTTCGAGGGGGGGCGCATCACCCGGGATAGCCAGCACTACCTGCTGGTGGAGGGGGTGCCCACCCCGGTGGAAGCCACGGAATTCGCGCGGGATTCGGTGTTTGGCTACAGCACCGGCTATCTGCCGGACTACGTTGCCGAGAAAACCCAGGGGCGCATCCGGGCTGACCAGGTGCAACGGTTTACCCTAACTGACCTGCGCCAGGGCTGTCTGGATCGGCTGCTGACCCTGCAGGATAATGTTTGCTGCGCCGTCGATGGGGAAACCCAAGCCGACCTGGATGGCTTTGCCCAGGACATTCTCACCGCCGCCAGCCAGGGCAAGCGCTTTTTGTTTCGCAGCGCCGCCAGCCTGCTCACCGCCCTGGCGGCCCTGCCCCCCCAACCGGTGCCAGCGGACCAGATGCACCGCTACCTCAGGGGCTTGGCCCCGGGGGTGGTGATCGTCGGCTCCCATGTGCAAAAAACCACCCGCCAGCTGGAGTGCCTGCTGGATCAACCCGGGGTTGGGGGCATTGAGGTGCCGGTGACCCGCCTGCAGAGCGACGGCCCCCAGGGCTCTGATGCCCTGCGGCAGGAGACCCTGGCCCAGGTGGAGGCGGTCTACCGGCGGGGGGAGGTGCCGGTGGTCTACACCAGCCGCCAGGAGTTGAGCTTTGCCTCGGTGGAGGCCCGCCTGGACTTTGGGCTGCGGGTCTCTGCCCTGCTGATGGCGGTGATCCAGGGGTTACCGGCGGATATTGGCTTCTTGATCAGCAAGGGGGGCATCACCTCCAACGACACCCTTAGCACCGGCCTGGCCCTGACCAGCGCCCGGCTGTTGGGGCAGATTCTGCCCGGGGTTTCGGTGGTGTGTACCCCCCCCCACCATCCCCGCTTTCCTGACCTGCCGGTGGTTTTGTTCCCCGGCAACGTGGGGGATGATCAGGCCCTGGCCACGGTGTACCAGCGACTACGCCGGGCCACGGCCTGACTAAATCTCCACCTTGCCGGGGAGGCAATGGAGCGTTTTGACCCTCAGGGTATACCTAGCAATTAGCAACCCCCTGGCAGAGGGGCCAGGGGGTGAGGTAGCAGAACTACGGTTCTGAACATGGAGTGGGTTGAAGCGCTGTCACAACACAAATGCTTGCCTGGCGCTGCCACTGAATTTCAGGAGTATCCTGCCTAGTACATGAAGTTTCGCCGGGGAGGATTTTTGATCCAAACCAACCAAAATACAAGCATGGCAACGGCGCAGGCGGAAACTAAATTAATCTCCATGACATCTTGCTGCTGAATAGCGATCATCACCAAGCCCCAAATCACCCCCAGGGTAAACAGACTATCCTTGTAGATGGCGATAAACAGGGCGGAAAGCGACGCCAGGGCAATAATTACGGCTAAACCCCAACCAATACCACCAACTTGCCACCCAGCACCGTACAGACCTGTCGCCGCGGTGATCACCGTTAACACCGTGGCCCAACCCAGGTAAAGGCTTAAGGGAGCGTGGCATAGCCAACGGCGGCGTCTAGAGGCTCGGGTCGTAGAAATTTTCAAGGTTTGATAAATTTTGATCAAAAATACCAGCACCCCAACCATGGCCAGAGTCGCCAAAACCCCATAGTAAGCCGAAAAGAGAGCCGCCCACAGCGCCTGGCACAGCACGGCCCCAATTAGAAACCGATTGGCCCGCTGAAACTCAGACACCTGCCAGTACTGATGACTGCGGGGAAATGCATGGCCCAGCCCAAACTGGTAGCCAATGACCATCAACAGCCCCAGGTAAACCACTCCCCAGATGGCCAGGACATAGAAAGCGGGGGCAATGGCCATCCCCTCCAGCCCGGCGGACAACTGCTGCTTGATGCTGCTGCCGCCCAGATTGCTGAAGGTAAATAGAAGATTGAGGGCCAGGCTAATCAAAATAGCCAGCATTGTTGAAATAGGAATGAATATGGGAACACTAAGGAAGGATGAAGGCGTTGAAGTAGAGGACTTAGCGGAGTTCATGGTCATCAACAGGATATATGCACCGTAGTTAAGATTATCGAAACTTACTAAAGACAAACAGCTCCCCCAAGAGGTAGGGGACCTGTGCAATTCATAAGGTTTATAACTTCCCCTTTTTAGCATCTAAACGCCAAGGGGGGTGTCAGCAATTCTCATTATAGCGGTTCTCGGTTCAGTGAGATACAAATTTTCTCAGCTTCAGTCCCCCTGGCCTTTCGTCTGCCAAGCTCCACCCTTCGCCCCTCAAATCATGCCCTCCGGGCCGC
>JBEIUS010000133.1:0-9858 GCA_040374235.1 Leptolyngbya sp.
AATTCGGGGCCCCCGGGTCTAGTCACCGTACTCGGCGGTGTTGGAAATGCTGTCTCGCATTTTCGCCAGGCCCCCCTCCACCACCAGGTCGACGAGCAGCTTGACTTCGTGGAGACACTCGAAGTAGGCCAACTCGGGCTGGTAACCGGCATTCACCAGGGTCTCAAAGCCAGCCTTAATCAACTCGCTGAGGCCACCGCAGAGCACCACCTGCTCACCGAATAGATCGGTTTCGGTTTCCTCCCGAAAGGTGGTTTCCAGGATGCCCGCCCGGGTGCCGCCAATGCCCTTGGCATAGGCCATGGCGCGATCGCGGGCCTGGCCCGTGGCGTCCTGGTGGACCGCAAACAGGCAGGGCACCCCCTGGCCCTCCTGGTACGTCCGGCGCACCAGATGCCCCGGCCCCTTGGGGGCCACCATCACCACGTCCACATCGGCGGGGGGGCGGACCTGACCAAAATTAATATTGAAACCATGGGCAAACAGCAGCACGTTGCCCGCCTCCAGGTTGGGCTCAATCGCCGCCTTGTAGATGGTCTTTTGCACCTCGTCCGGCAGCAAAATCATCACCCAGTCCGCCTGCTTCACCGCCTCTGCCACCGGCTTCACCGTCAGCCCCTCCGCCTCCGCCTTGGCGATGGAGCGACTGCCCTCGTAGAGACCTACAACGACATTGACGCCACTGTCCTTCAGGTTGAGGGCATGGGCATGGCCCTGGGATCCGTAGCCAATGATGGCCACGGTTTTGCCATTGAGTAAATCTAAATTGGCATCACTGTCGAAGTACATGCGGGCCATGGCGCTCTCCTTCTCCACAGGCGGGGGTCACTTCACAAGCCTATCATTCTATCAAATTGTGGCTTTGGTCAAAGCTGTAAAAGGCCAGATGGGTCAGACCATAGCGTTTCTGGCGAATTAACCTTAACCCTGGGATGGTTTCCCAGGGCTGCCAGCCCTGGGGGCCATGTTCAACCGCCATTTCTCCCCCCTCTTCCAACAGGCCAAGCTGGGCAATTTTAGTCAGCACCGGTTGATAGAGCCGGCTAGCGTAGGGGGGGTCAAGGTAGATCAGGTCGAAGGGCTGGCCCTTAAGCCGGGAGAGTTGGTTGAGCACATCCCCCCTGAAGAGGCGGACCCGCTGTTCCGGTTGGGCTAGCTTTTGCCAGTTCTGGCGCACCACTGCACAGGCTGCTACCCCCTGCTCAATACCCACCACCTCGGCGGCCCCGCGCCCCAGGGCCTCAGCCCCCATGGATCCGCAGCCAGCGCAAAGATCGAGCCAACGACAGCCATGGATGCGACCTTGCCAGATATTAAACACCGCCTGCCGTACCCGGGCGGTGGTGGGGCGGGTTTCTAAACCGGGTAAGGTCTTGAGGGCGCGATTGCCATAAACCCTGAGCATGGTCTGGGCCTGTAGGTTACCTGTGAAAATTCTATCAAGGCTGACCGAGAAGAAAGTAGAAAAGGTAGGCTTGGCTACACTGGGAACAGGCATAATTATCAGGTGAACGCCATGGGCCTACTATTTTTCCGTCACCGGTTAGGACCTACCCGGTTGAGAATAGGGCTAGCTTTTGTCGTGGGGATTGGCACCGCTCTGCTAACGGCGGCCTGCGGCGGATTCTTGGCATGGCATGGGCTGGGATCGGCCCAGCCAACCATGGATAGCACCAACCTGGTCGATCCAGCCCAGTCCTGGGCCTTTACGCCGGAGCCCGATCGCTTCAGTCCTGAAGCCCTGCTCGATTTGCGCTACCTCAATGAATCCCAGGCGGGGCAGTCGGGGTTTATTCGTCGATCGGCCGACGGCGAAGACTTTGTCACCGGTGACGGCAACTCGATCCGCTTCTGGCCGGTGAACACCGGGATTTGGCGACAGCCTCCAGCGGCGATGGCGGAACAGGCTCGCTTCCTGGCTAAGCGGGGGGTGAATCTGGTCCGCTGGCATGGCCAGATCCCCTCCCAGGACCCCCAGACCCCCCTTAGCACCATTGATGAAACCGCCCGTGACCAGCTCTGGCGCCTGGTGGCGGCCATGAAACAGGAGGGCATTTACACCAGCATTTCCCCCTACTTTGCCGCTGTTCTTCCCCCCCAACCCCAGTGGGGGGTACCCCGGGATAGCGACACCATGATGGGGTTATTGTTTTTTGACCCGGTGGTGCAGGAGGCCTATCAGACTTGGTGGCGAGCCCTGCTAGAACCGGTGAATCCCTATACCGGCATCTCCCTCAAGAATGACCCGGCGGTGGCGTTCCTCCACTTGCAAAACGAAGATTCCCTCTTGTTTTGGACTCTCCAGAGCCTGCAGGGCAAGGATTTAGACCTGCTGCTGGGGCAGTATCGGGACTGGCTGCTGGCTAAGTATGGCTCCGGTGAGACTATCCTCCAGTCCTGGGGGGGTAGCACCCTGGCGGGGGATGACCCAACCCAGGGTCGTTGGGGGCTGGTTCCGGTTTGGGACATGACCCAACCCGTCACCGATCCAGGGCGGGGCCAGCGCCTGGCGGATCAGACGGAATTTCTCACCACCACCATGACCGACTTTAATCGGCGGATGGTGGAGTTTCTCCGTCAGGACCTGGGGGTTAAGGCCCTGATTAATGCCAATAACTGGAAAACCGCCGACCCAGCCCGGTTGAATGATGCGGAGCGCTACAGTTACACCCCGGCGGAGGTGATGGCGGTGAACCGCTACTACGGGGGGGTGCATAGCGGTGAGCATAGTGGTTGGGCGATCGTGGCCGGTGATCGTTTCACCGATCCCTCGGTGCTGCGGCACCCCGATCAACTGCCCACCAACCTGAAACAGGTGAGGGGCTACCCCATGGTGATCACCGAGAGCTCCTGGGTGCCCCCCCTGGGTTACCAGTCCGAGGGGCCATTTTTGGTCAGCCTGTTCCAATCCCTCACCGGTATGGATGGTTTTGCCTGGTTTATAGCCAACTCCCCCCAGTGGCAGCAGCCCGACTCGGCTAACGGTTACCTGCCTTCCCTGGGCAAGTGGATCGTCGACACCCCGGAACTGCTGGGGAATTTTCCGGCCGCCGCCCTGATCTATCGCCAGGGGTACCTGCAGCGGGGTAACCCGGTGGTTGAGGAGCATCGCCCCCTGGAGCAGCTCTGGCAGCGCCAGTTACCCCTGCTGGCGGAAGCCGCCAGCTTTGATCCCAACCGGGACTTGAGTCGGGCGGACAACTCCGGTCCCCAGACCCAAGTCCATCCCCTGGCCTTCCTGGTGGGACCGGTGAAGGTCACCTACGGCGGTGACCCGGCCCAGGATAGGGTGGTGGATCTGCGGCCCTACATCGACGATCGCCGCCAAACCCTGACCTCGATTACTGGCGAAATTACCTGGGACTACGGTCAGGGCCTGTGTCGGCTGGATAGTCCCAAGGCTCAGGGGGTGACGGGCTTCCTGAAGGACCAAGGACCGATTACCCTCCATCGGCTGACCATCACCTCCGGCAACCCCTACGCCACGGTGATAGTGGCATCCATGGATGGTCAACCCCTGGATCGGGCCCAGCGCATTCTGGTGCAGGTGGGTACCGCCGCCCGCTCCACCGGTTGGCAACAAAAACCGACCCGGTGGAGTGATGAAAACGGCACCCACCACCAGGGCTACGAGGTACTTAACTACGGCACCGCCCCCTGGCGGGTGGCCAATACCGATGTCACCCTGGACCTGGATTACCCCGGCATCAGCCGGGCCCAGCGGTTGGATATGAATGGCATGGCCCAGGAGGATTTACCCCTGGAGAACCGAGGGCCGGGGGTAAGGCTACGGTTGCCGGCCACCGCCCGGTACGTGGTGCTGAGCCGGGGTCAGGGTTAGCCCCCCGGCTTCCATAACCTGTAACCCCCTACTTGTAACTGCGTTGACTGAGGGAAACCTGGTCAAACCGCAGCGCTTCCCGATGGAGGAGGGGAATCTGCTCCTCCCCGGCGTATTCCCAGGCCGCCACGTGGGCGTAGCGGTCGTCATCCCGCTGGGCTTCCCCATCGTTGGTCTGGTACTCTTCGCGGAAGTGGGCACCGCAGGACTCCTCCCGGGCTAGGGCATCGCGGGCCATTAATTCCCCCAATTCTAAAAAGTCCGCCACCCGCCCCGCCAGTTCCAGGTTTTTGTTGAGGGTGTTGGCGGCCCCTGGCACCTTCAGATTTTGCCAATACTCCTGGCGCAGATCCTGGAGGGCGGCGATCGCCGCGGCCAGCCCCTGGCGGTGGCGAGCCATGCCCACCTGGTCCCAGAGAATTTGGCCCAACTGGCGGTGGAACTCCATGGGGGTTTTGTTGCCCTGGATACTGAGCAGCTTGGTGATTCGGGCCCTGGCGCTGGCCTCCGCCTCCGCAAAGGCATCATGGTTGGTATCCACCGCCGGCAGGGATCCCTGGGCCAGGTAGTCGCCCAGGCTATAGGGAATGATGAAGTAGCCATCCGCCAGCCCCTGCATCAGGGCACTGGCCCCCAGGCGATTAGCACCGTGGTCGGAGAAGTTAGCCTCCCCCAACACAAAGAGACCGGGGATGGTGCTCATCAGATGATAGTCAACCCAGAGCCCCCCCATGGTGTAGTGGACGGCGGGATAAATCCGCATCGGCACCTGATAGGGGTCTTCACCGGAAATCCGTTGGTACATCTCAAACAGATTACCGTAGCGGGCGGCGATCGCCCCCTGACCCTGGCTCTGAATGGCATCGCGGAAGTCGAGGTACACCGCTAGACCGGTCTCCCCCACCCCCCGACCCTGGTCGATAACCGCCTTGGCCTGGCGGGAGGCCACGTCCCGGGGCACCAGGTTGCCAAAACTGGGGTACTGGGTTTCTAGATAATAGTCCCGATCGGCCTCGGGAATCTCCTGGGCGGGGCGCGGATCCCCCGGCTGTTTGGGCACCCAGACCCGACCATCGTTGCGCAGCCCCTCACTCATCAGGGTGAGCTTGGCCTGGTAGTGCCCCGACACTGGAATGCAGGTGGGGTGGATTTGGGTAAAACAGGGGTTGGCAAAGTAGGCTCCCCGGCGATGGCAACGCCAAGCGGCGGTGACGTTAGAGTTCTTAGCGTTGGTGGATAGGTAATAGACATTGCTGTAGCCGCCGGTGCAGAGCAGTACCGCCGCACCGGCGTAGCGCTCAAATTCCCCCGTGACCAGGTTGCGCACCACAATGCCGCGAGCCTGACCATCCTGCACCACCAGGTCCAGCATTTCCCGCCGTGGGTAAACCTGCAGCCGCCCCGCCTGCACCATCCGCATCATGGCACTGTAGGCCCCCAGCAACAGTTGCTGACCGGTTTGGCCCTGGGCATAGAAGGTGCGGGCCACCTGGGCGCCGCCAAAGGAACGGTTGTCCAGCAGGCCGCCGTACTCCCGGGCAAAGGGCACCCCCTGGGCCACACAGTGGTCAATAATGGCGCTGCTGATCTCCGCCAGGCGGTAAACATTGGCCTCCCGGGCCCGGTAGTCACCCCCCTTGATGGTGTCGTAGAAGAGTCGCCAGACACTATCGCCATCGCCGGGGTAATTTTTACTGGCATTAATCCCCCCCTGGGCGGCAATGCTGTGGGCTCGCCGGGGGGAATCTTGAATACAAAAACTTTTCACCCGGTAGCCCAATTCCGCCAGGGTGGCCGCCGCCGAAGCCCCCGCCAGCCCCGTTCCCACCACCAGAATGGTATGGCGGGACTTATTCTTAGGGCTGACCAGGCGACAGTGGTCCTTAAAGTGACGCCACTGATGAGGCAGGGAGGTGGGAGGAAGACGGGGGTCAAGCATGGGCAATGGTCGGAAATCAATCCTGGTCCCAACTGTCGGCGTAGTCGATCAGCAGGGGGGGGAGGTGGAGGTCCTTGGGCGATCGGTAGTGGGCTTCAAACACCCCAACAATGTTTTTCAAACTGGGTTTGCCCTTGGCCTGCCCCGTAATACCGGTGGCGATCACAACGGCACAGGCGCCCTGGTTCTCCGCCTGCCATTGCTCCCATCGTTTCAGGGTTTCCTGATCCTTGGGGTTGCTGGGGGTGTACTCACCGAATAGATGCATGGCCCCGTCACCGGTCTGGAGCAGACCCAGTTCAAAGGTTTCGCCGCTGAAGGGGTCACCCCCGGGATTAAAGCACACCGCCTCCACCCCCTGGGCTCGCTGTAGCTGGCCCAGTAGGGTTTTAGCCTTGGGGCGGGAGGTTTGAATCAACACCACCGGCAGGGCGGCGTTGCTGAGCTGGAGGGGCTGGCGGCGAGGTTGGTAGGTAATGGCGGGGTCTTTCCTTAACCAGCTCAACCAGTCGGCCTCCAAACGGGTGAGGGCAATGATCGATCCCTCCGGAATGTAGTCGTCCCGCAGGGTGGGTAAGAGGCCGGCGGGAGATGACCCGCTGGCCAGGGCCTCTTCGGTGGCGGCCATCAGGTCGGTGGTGACCTCGGGCAGGGTGCGTACGGTGATGGCCAGGGTAGAGCCGTTGGGCTTCTCGGGGTTGGCAATGCGGTAGGTGCCCTTGATCTTGGGGTAGGGCGGGCGCTCCAGTTGATCCCGATAGCGGCCGAAAAATCGCCTGACGGCCTCCAGGGCCACCAAAAAGGTAGCTCCCTCAGACTCTGCCAATTGCCCCCGCATGCCTTCCAGGGGATGGATACTGCCAAAGTCAGGTTCTACCACGTCTGGGGCCAGGGACCGGCCCGGGGGTGCCGGTTCATCCTCAAACAGCTCGAAGTTGAGGAATAAACAGTCTTGCTCTAGAAAGGCCTCCTGCATTTGTTTGGGGGAATGCTCCCCCCGTAATACCCGCTGCCGAAACTGCTGCAGAGACTCCAGGGAGCGATACATCAGCAGGCCGTATTCCACCCCCCCCATGCCCAGGGTGGAAATATACAAGGTATCGATATCCCAGTTTTTGATCTCCACCGCCAGGATTTGCTGCTCATTCAGACTGTGCCAGGGGGCTAGCTCCCAAATCTCCAGGGCCTTACGGACCATGGCATCACTGTAGCGATCGGGGAGATCCGCTTCCCTCAGGTCTCGGGGTTGCCGGAGGGCCTCAAATAAATCATCCACCAGGGGCAGCCTGGGCACGTAGTCAACGGTGATGCCCAGGTCTTGAAGGGCCCCCCGCAGGTAGAACTGAATTTCCCGATCGCAGACCACCAGCTTTTGGGGCCGCACCGGCGGCAGCGATCCCTGGGGTGCCTCAATGGCCTGCAACAGGGTGCGAACAATCGGCTCATAACCACTGGTGGAGGGCACCAGGCTAATGCTGCGCACCGTACCCTGGCTGCTATCTAGCCAGACAATGCAGTCACTTTTCTCCTGCTGTCGCCCCCAGGGGGCCAGATCCCCATCGGCTAACCCCTGCATGGGCCGGCGATCGCCCTCCCAGACCGCCGCCACCCGTGGTAATTGCTTCAGCCGATCAATGGTAATGGGGCTCAGTCGAGTCATGGGATGGTAGTCAGGTGTGGAACGATCGCAGAGTCGGGACATTACCCTAGGAAAATTGACCAGAGGCCATAACTAGCCATAGACGGATTTGAAGACTGCCTGGCCTGGCCTGGCTACCCAGAGCCCTCCCCAATCGCCTGCGCTACACTAGAAGAAACGGGCCTGGTTGGGGTTTGCCCCATGGAGCCCAACATCACCTCCCTTTAGTTGTAGCGCTTAACCGCTAGAATAGGGCGGTAATCGCCTATCAGTTCTCCATTCTTAAAAATCGTTATGGCACAGGTTACTGAGCAATCGCGAGGCATCCTTCTCTCCGACAATGCCCTGAAACATGTTAGGGCCCTACAGGCGCAGCAGGGGGAGGGGAGTCTCTGCCTGCGGGTTGGGGTACGGCAGGGGGGGTGTTCCGGCATGTCCTACACCATGGACTTTGAAGACCCCAGCAATGTTACAGAACATGACGAGGTCTACGACTACGAAGGCTTTCAGGTGATCTCCGATAAGAAAAGCCTACTTTACCTCTACGGCCTGATGTTGGACTACAGCGACGCCCTGATCGGCGGTGGCTTTCAGTTCACCAACCCCAACGCCAGCCAAACCTGTGGCTGTGGTAAGTCCTTCGGGGCCTAGTACCCAGTGGCCTCAATCATCAGCGGAGGTAGGATGGGCAAAGGACCTGAGCCCGTGCCCATCGGTTTTCCATGGTTGGGGTTGAGCAGGCAGAGCTTAGGAGCCAGAAACAGTGGGTAGATTGATGGCAGGCTTTACCCGTGGGGGGTTGGCTAAATCCGTCACTGGGTCAGCTACACTAGGAAAGCCCTGCCGGGGCCAGACCAGCAAAGAATGCCTGCCTCCCGGCCGCCAGTACCTGACCTAAGACTATGGCTGACACCGTTGATGCACTTTTTGACCGGGCCATCGAGCAATACAAGGCCGGTACCGACCCCGGCGAGCTGATTCCGATGTTTAAGGAAATTTGCGATCGCGCCCCCAAAAGTAGTGCGGCCTGGGCCTGTCTGGCCTGGCTTTACCTGCTCACCGACAAACCCAACGCCGCCCTGAAGGCGGCCCAAAAGGCGGTCAAGCTCAATCCCCAGGATCCCCAGGGGCGGGTTAACCTGGCGGTAGCCATGCTGGAGACGGGTAAGCCCGGGGTGCGCGAACATGTGGAGATCGCCAGCCGGGTGATGGCGGCGGTGGCGGAGCTGCGCACGGAAGTGATGGATAGCATCGCCGATGGCCTCAGCCGTAAGCCAGGCTGGCCCAGTTTGGAACGGGTGCAGCAGTGGTTGAGCTAGGGCTGCAACAGCCTCAGACAGGCCTGGGCGATCGCCCATTCCTCCTGGGTATGGATCACCCACACCCGCACCGATGAGTCGGGGGCGGCAACGTCCTGGTCTTGGGCAGAGCGCTGCAGTTCCCCCTCCCTTAACTGCAGGCCCAGGTATGCAAAGGGCTGGCAGGCCCGTTGCCAGATCAGGGGGCTATTTTCCCCCATGCCGGCGGTAAACACCAGCACATCCAGCCCCGCCAGGCTGGCGATCATCGCCCCCATCTCCTGGCGCAGCCGGTGAATAAACAGGTCGATCGCCAGGGCCGCCTGGCCATCCCCCGCCGCCATGGCGGCCATCACCAGCCGCAGGTCATTGGATACCCCGGACACCCCCTTCAGGCCGGACTCTCGATTTAACAGGGTGTCGAGCTGATCGGCATCGTAACCCTGCTGACGGATCAGGTGGATTAAAATCCCTGGGTCCAGGCTACCGCAGCGACTGCCCATCATCAGCCCATCCAGGGGGGTAAAGCCCATGGTGGTGTCCACACTCAGGCCCTGCTTGACCGCCGCCAGGGAACAGCCATTGCCCAGGTGACAGGTGAGAATTTTCAGATCGGTGATCTGCCGCCCCATCAGGGTGGCGGCCCGCTGGGCCACGTAACCGTGGCTAATGCCGTGGAAGCCGTAGCGGCGAATGCCCTGGTCTAGCCAACCGTAGGGGCCGGGGTAGGTGCTGGCGGCCGGGGGCAGGGTGGCGTGGAAGGCGGTATCGAAGAGGGCCACCTGGGGCACCGCCCCCAGGATCTGCTCCAGGGCTTCAATCCCCTCTAAATTGGCGGGGTTATGGGCCGGAGCCAGGGGGATCAGCCGGCGGATGGCGGCCTTGACCGCCCCATCCACCCGCACAGCGGCACTGTAGTCGCGGCCGCCGTGCACCACCCGGTGCCCCACGGCGGCAATCTCCTGGAGCTGGGCCAGCACCTGGGTGGGCCCCTGCACCAGGGTGTCTAGCATGGCCCTCAGCCCCTCGGTGCGATCGCGGATGGGCAGCACCCGTTGCAGGCTGGCCTGCCCCGCCTGGGCGGAGAGCTCCACCTGGCCCGTGGCGTGGGTCCAATCCAGGCTGGCCCGCCACAGGGGTG
>JBEIUS010000086.1:0-13614 GCA_040374235.1 Leptolyngbya sp.
CAATTCTCATTTTAGAACTCTTGTACCAAAGATAGCGTTTCGAGCCTAGGTTGCCTAACGGGAGCATAGGCTTTTCAGGCAGGGCTATTGAGAAGATTCTCAATAGCTAGGGTCAAGATGCGGTCAAGGTTTTCATAATGAGAATTGCTGACTAAGAAGTTTCTTGTCTACCTAATTTTTTTGTTCTTAAGTGTTACTTAAATCTATAAGAATAGTCAAGGGTTAAAACTAATCTATGTCCAGGTATGGTCATATTGAAAACATCAGTGTAAAGAGCATTTAAGGTAAATGGAATATTCCTAAAGGGAAGAAAGGATGCCCCTAGGTTAAAGCCTCCGAAACCCCAAGATGAACCCAGCCCGATCTGGGGATGAACCTGAACTCCAGCACCGGCAATCAAGCCAACTCCAGTCTCTGCAAATACAGGAGCACCTCCGGCGCCTAGGGTTATGGTCAGAGGCATTGATTGAATAGGATCATCGGGACGGAGATAGGTAAAACCCGATACGACACCATAAGCTACAGGGGGATTTAGACTCGCTTCAGGACCGTAGCTGTAGACATTAGCTACCCCAAGGGCGGTGGATGCCACAAAATTGGTATCTTCGAAAATATATCGATGGACTTTGAGATCAAAAGATCCATTAACGGCGAACTTAGTGCGGGTGCTGAGAATGTTATAGGAAAGTTCCATGCCAACCAAATTTCGAGGATTGCCCAACCCCAACCCCATGGAAATAGAACTATCAACAAAAGTAGTGCGGACTCGGTCCTTGCTAGCACCTGTAAGGGTAATAAAAACATCACCCCATTCTGATCCAAAAGCTTCTGGAATGCCTGTACCGCTGGAGGGGTAGTAAAGTGCAGCAGAATTTATTTCAGGGAGTGGTGATATTTGCAACTGCTGTCGTAATTCGTCGATAGTCACAGCGGTATCAGGTTTATCAACTCCATCCTGGGTTTCAGGAAATTTACTCTCTTCACCAGGTGTTTCCACGCTGCTCTGTGTTAAATCACTTGATATGGACAACCCTGTCGAACCCGATTGGGAAAGGGTGTCAGAGAGTTTAATACCTTCAGGCTCTTGAGCAACTACCACTGATGGAAATAGACCACAAGAAAAAAGTACAGTCGCTATAAGCAATGGCGACCACCGAAACAAGGCAAACCTAGGACAAGGAAAGAAGAATTTTTCAGATGTCATACGATCTATCTTAAAAAAAATATATGCCTTGCCTGAAAGCCCTGCTAGACCTAAAACAAACCCTTATATCGGCCAGACCTGGAATTTGCATTGCAAAGAAAACTAAAATTCTTAACCTGAACCTCATCTACAGTGGTTCACATTGACGTGTAGGACTTGGAAATATCTTGTCGCTTAGCTCAATAAAGCCCATAATGCACTTAGTTAAAGCAAATACCTTAGATTTTACCAGTAAATACATTCTGCTCTAAATATAACATGGCGTTTAAGTAAATTCAAGTAGTAATTTACTCAGCTTTCGTTGCCCGGATGTTTGATTCTTTTATCAAGAACTTTTAACTTAGAAATTCCTGGAAGTCCATCCGTATAAATCCTGAGTCAGTTGAGTTGGCTTAGGGATTGGACGTGACATGGCTCGGGTTATTGCTTTAGCCCTAATCCTGGAGAATGGCGTGGAGGCTAGCCGTCAAGACAAGATAGGTCATGTTTTTGGTATTCAATGATTCAATGCTTAACCAATAAATCTTCGACTCTAGTTTTTTGGGCAGGTGACGACGACCTTTAAGGTGGTCAAGGTGGGATCGCTACAGCCATTGAGGTGGGCTCCTAGTTGCTTGAGGTAGGTGAGGTGCTCTAAGGCGGTTGATGTGATGATTTCTCCAGCCAACAGCGTGGGGATGCCGGGGGGGTAGGCGGCTATGGTTTCGCCGCTGACTAGGCCCAGTGCTTGGGGGGCTGGTAGGGTGAGATAGGGGCTGAAGAAAGCCTGTCGGGGGGATAGCAGGGGGCGGCTGTAGGGGAAGGAGGGGGTTTTCGGAAAAAGATATGTTTCTCCTGGGAAGGAGTGGGATCCCTGCCTCTGGCAAGCGGCTAGTTTGGTGAATCCCTGATGGCAATGCTGGATATCCCCTGGGGTATTACCCAAACTAATAATTAGGGTGAGGTGCTGGAGTTCAGCCAGTTCAACGGTGATCCCTAACTGGTGATGGAGGTAGGTATCCGCTTCCAAGCCAGAGAGCCCTAAATGGCTGACGTCAACTGTTAGGCGGGTAAGATCCAGATCTGCCACGCTGGGGTACTTTAGTAACTGGGGTTTACTGAGCACAGTCAGGTTAGGGATCTGTTCAATCTGTTGACGGAGCTCCTGGGCCAACCCTAAGCTATTGCCCAGGAGAGATGATCCGGTGGTGGCGAGTTGGTGGCGGGCAGCATCCAGGGAGGCCAACAGTAGGTAACTCGGGCTGCTGGACTGGGTGAGTTGTAGGGCGGCACGCAGGCGATCGCGATCCACCCGTTCCCCCTGACAGTGCAGCATAGCGGCCTGGGTCAGGGCCCCCAAAACCTTGTGGGTGGACTGGACCACCAGATCGGCTCCCTGGTTAAGGGCGGCGGTCGGCAGGTCTGGATGGAAGCCAAAGTGGGGTCCGTGGGCCCCATCCACCAGTAGGGGGATGTTGTGCCGATGGGTGATGGCGGCGATCGCTTCCAGGTCAGAACAAATGCCATGGTAGGTGGGGGATACCACCAGTACTCCCCGGGTTTCTGGATAGTCAGTCAGGGCCCTGGCAACGGTCTCTGGCGCCATCCCCAGGACTAGCCCTAGATCCTCGCTATAATCCGGCTGCAAAAATACCGGCTGAGCCCCCGCCAGAATTAGACCAGAGATAATTGATTGGTGGGCATTACGGGGCACCAGGAGGGTATCCCCAGGATTACAGATGGCCAGGATGGCCGCCTCTAAACCACAGGTAGACCCATTGGCGAGAAACCAGGTTTGAGCAGCCCCAAAGGCTTTGGCGGCGAGCTGTTGAGCGGCGGCAATCGCCCCCTCCGGAGCGAAGAGATTATCCAGCTCGGGTAGTTCCGTCAGGTCTGCCGCCAGGGCCGCTGCACCCAGTAGTTCTTGTAGATCGGGGGATGCCCCCTGGCCCCGCCGGTGGCCAGGGGTGTAAAAGGCGGTGTGGGAGCGTCGGGCAGCATCCCGTAGTGCCGACAGCAGGGGTGTTTGGCGTTGATCCGTTGAGTCTATAGCAAGCATAGAGTTTGACCCTAGAGTATGAAAAGCGCCCAGGGGCCTGGCAAAACCCTAATCCGTAGAGTCGAATCTGGCGGGTGCCCGGAAACTCCCTACTCGGCGAATTGATTTTCATCAATCCAATACTTTAATCCGATATTTTCTGGAGGTGGATGGGGTGCCAGGTGAGTCGATGGGGACAGGCTCAGAATCCTAATTTTTGTTAAAGAAAAAATAACCTCGGGGCTGTTTATAGAAACTGCGAATCAATTCAAAGTCCTTGCCTGTAATGGTTTTGAGCATCTTTGGCAGATTGCCTGGTGGACATCACTCTATCACCCCAAACACTCCACCCTTAAAAATAAAGTGTAAAACTGTGCAGTAGGTTCTACTGCGCCTGGGGGTAGGGTATGTCAGAATGTAAGCGGTTTTTGCCTAGTTACCCAAGATTTCGGCGTAGGCAGTCATGATGAAATCCATAGATCTTTTGTATCAATACGCCTGGCTTGTGCCGGTGTTGCCCCTCCTGGGGGCGACTCTGGTGGGGGTTGGCCTCATTTCCTACGGCCAAACTATTAGCCAATGGCGACGACCGGCGGCCACCTTGATTGTTTCCCTGACCGGTGTGGCCATGGTGCTGTCCCTGTTGCTGTTCTGGAGTCAGGTGCAGGGATACCCGGCCTATGTCCACACCTTTGAGTGGGCTGCGGCGGGGGACTTTCACCTGGAGATGGGCTATACCATCGATCACCTGGCGTCCTTTATGCTGGTGGTGGTCACCACCGTAGCCCTGTTGGTGATGATTTACACCGATGGTTACATGGCTCACGATCCGGGCTACGTCAGATTCTATGCCTACCTGAGTCTGTTTAGCTCCTCCATGCTAGGGCTGGTAATCAGTCCTAACCTGTTGCAGGTCTATGTATTCTGGGAATTGGTGGGAATGTGTTCCTACCTGCTGATCGGTTTTTGGTATAATCGCAAACCCGCCGCCGATGCCTGCCAGAAGGCATTCGTCACCAACCGGGTGGGGGACTTTGGCCTACTGCTGGGCATTCTGGCCCTGTTCTGGGCCCCCGGTAGCTTTGAGTTTGACGTCATGGGAGATCGCCTGACCACTCTGGTTAACAGTGGTGCTCTGGCGCCAGGTATGGCGGCTGTGTTTGCCGTGCTGGTATTTTTGGGCCCGGTGGCTAAATCAGCCCAGTTCCCCTTGCATGTCTGGTTGCCCGATGCCATGGAGGGGCCCACACCAATTTCGGCCCTGATCCACGCCGCCACCATGGTGGCGGCGGGTGTATTTCTGATCGCTCGCATGTACCCGGTGTTTGAGCCTATCCCCACGGTGATGACGGTGATCGCCTGGACGGGAGCCTTCACTGCCCTGATGGGGGCTACCATCGCCATTACCCAAAACGACATTAAAAAGGGTCTGGCCTTTTCCACCATGTCCCAGTTGGGATACATGGTGATGGCCATGGGGGTTGGGGCCTACAGTGCCGGCCTTTTTCACTTGATGACCCATGCCTACTTTAAAGCCATGTTGTTTCTGGGTTCCGGATCCGTCATCCACGGCATGGAGGCGGTGGTGGGTCATGACCCGGTGCTGGCCCAAGATATGCGGTTGATGGGAGGTCTGCGCCGGTATATGCCGGTGACGGCGGCCACCTTCCTGATCGGCACCTTGGCCATTTGTGGCATTCCCCCCTTCGCTGGGTTCTGGTCTAAAGATGAAATCCTGGGATCTACCTTCGCCGTCAGTCCGGTACTCTGGGGAGTCGGTTGGATCACCGCTGGGATTACCGCTTTCTACATGTTTCGTATGTACTTCTCCACCTTTGAAGGGGAGTTTCGCGGTAACGACCAGGCGATTCGCCAGGATTTGAAGCGAGCCGAGGCCCAGCGCCTGGGCCTCTCCCTGGGGCCAGGGGCGATGAATTCCCAGGAACTCACCTTGGCCAGCGAGGATCATAGTCACGATGATCACGATCACCAGCCCCACGAATCGCCCCTGACCATGACCTTTCCCCTGATGGTTCTGGCAATTCCTTCGGTGTTGATTGGTTTTGTGGGTACTCCCTTTGCCAATCAATTTGAGGCCTTTATCCATCCCCCCGGGGAGGTGGAGGGGCTGATGGAAGCCGGCGAAGCCTTTGATTGGGGTGAGTTTATCCTGATGGCGGGCAGTTCGGTGGCGATCGCTACCCTGGGGATTGCCCTGGCGGTGCTGATGTATCGGCTCCGAGTCATCGATCCGGCGGCGATCGCCAATAAAATCCAGCCCCTCTACAACTTCTCCCTGAACAAGTGGTACGTCGATGACCTCTACGAGGTCTTATTTGTTCAGGGTAGTCGCAAACTAGCTAAGCAGGTTCTAGAAATCGACATCCGCATTGTGGATGGCTTGGTTAACCTGGCCGGCTTTGTCACCTTGATTAGCGGGGAAGGTCTTAAATATCTGGAAAATGGTCGGGCCCAGTTCTACGCTCTGATCGTGTTTGGAGCGGTGTTGGGGCTGGTGCTGCTCTCAGGGGTAACCTAGGCTGCCTCCGCACCCAGGTCCCTCTGGCCTTGACTTCCCGATGATTTCTGCCTATCTCCATTCAACCCATTCGCTGATGGGAATAATCCTATGGATCTTGCCACCCTTCCCTGGCTAACCACCATTACGCTGTTGCCACTGTTGGCCTGCCTGCCCATTCCCTTCCTACCCGATGACAACGGTAAGACTGTGCGCTGGTATGCCCTGGTGGTGGGCTTGATTGACTTTGTCTTGATTGTGGTGGCTTTCTACCTCAACTACGATTTCAGCCAATCAGGGCTGCAATTGGTGGAAAGTTACACCTGGGTTCCCCAGCTAGACCTGAAGTGGTCACTGGGGGTAGACGGTCTGTCCATGCCCCTGGTGCTGCTGACGGGGTTTATTACCACCCTGGCTACCCTGGCGGCCTGGCCGGTTACCCTCAAGCCCAAGCTGTTTTATTTCCTTTTGCTGGCCATGTATAGTGGCCAGATCGGCGTATTTGCGGTTCAGGATCTGCTACTGTTTTTCCTGTTTTGGGAACTGGAGCTGATCCCGGTTTACCTTTTGCTCTCCATCTGGGGGGGGAAAAAGCGCCTCTACGCCGCCACCAAGTTTATTCTCTACACCGCCGGCGGGTCCCTGTTTATTTTGGTGGCCGCTCTGGCCATGGCCTTCTACGGCGACACCGTCAGCTTTGACATGAGCCAGCTAGCCCAGAAAGCCTATCCCCTACGGTTACAACTCTTGCTCTACGGCGCTTTTCTGGTGGCCTACGCGGTTAAGTTACCGATTATTCCCCTACACACCTGGTTACCCGATGCCCATGGAGAGGCCACAGCACCGGTGCATATGTTACTGGCGGGTATTTTGCTGAAAATGGGGGGCTACGCCCTGATTCGGATGAATCTGGGGATGTTGCCCGAGGCCCACACCTACTTTGCTCCAGTCCTGGTGGTTCTGGGCTGTGTCAATATTGTCTATGCGGCCCTAACCTCCTTTGCCCAGCGTAATCTCAAGCGTAAAATTGCCTACTCCTCCATTTCCCACATGGGGTTTGTGCTGATTGGCATCGCCTCCTTTACTAGCTTGGGTCTGAGTGGTGCGGTACTGCAAATGGTCTCCCATGGTCTGATTGGCGCCAGCCTCTTCTTTTTGGTGGGGGCAACCTACGATCGCACCCACACCCTGATTCTCGAGGAGATGGGGGGGGTAGGTAAAAAAATGCCCAAGATCTTTGCCATGTTTACCACCTGTTCCCTTGCCTCCCTGGCCCTACCGGGGATGAGTGGCTTTGTCGCAGAGTTAATGGTGTTTGTGGGTTTTGCCACCAGCGATGCCTATAGTTTTACCTTCCGCCTGATCACCATTATCTTCATGGCCATTGGGGTGATTCTCACTCCGATTTACCTGTTGTCGATGCTGCGGGAAATCTTCTATGGCCCAGAAAATAAGCAATTGGTGGAGCATGAAGTTCTGGTGGATGCTGAACCCCGGGAGGTGTTTATTATTGCCTGTCTGTTGGTGCCGATTATTGGCTTTGGTTTCTATCCGAAGCTCCTGACCCAAATCTATGACGCCACCACCCAACGGTTGACTGCCCGCCTCGGCCAGGTGTTTGTTGATCAGAATGATCCTCTGGTAAGGACAGTTCCCCTAGCGGCTCTACCGGTCTTAAAGGCCCCAACCCTTGAGCCATAATGGCAGGTATTGAAGATGGCGGGTCTGTTTTTATGGGTGAAAATATATTATTTTAGCTAGGAGTTAACCCATAACCATGGGAAAAGCAGTCAGTAGATGGCTAGGCCGATCCCTAGTCCTGGGTACTCTCCTTTGGGGTTCTCCTCTGTCGGGTTTTATCCCCGTGCCCGTGGCCTGGGCTCAGTCGGGGGTAGACGAGACTACCAGCATTCAGGTATACGAGCGGGTGAGTCCCGCGGTGGTGGCGATAGAAACCGAGGATGGCGGCGGTAGTGGCAGTATTGTAGACGCCAATGGCTTGATCCTCACCAATGCCCATGTGGTTGGCAGTAGTCCTGTGGTGCAGGTGCGTTTAGCGGATGGGCGGCGCTTTCAGGGGGAGGTGGTGGGTTACGGCGATAATCGTCTTGATCTGGCGGCGGTGCGCCTGCGTAATGGCCCCAATAACCTCCCTACGGTTACCATTGCCCCCCCTAATTCGATACGGGTGGGGCAAAGTGCCTTTGCCATTGGTAGCCCCTTTGGCTTACAAGGAACCTTAACGGTGGGGATTGTTAGCCGCATTGACAGTGAGCGTAACCTGATTCAAACCGATGCCGCCATCAATCCCGGTAACTCCGGTGGTCCCCTGTTGAATAGTAATGGCCAACTGATCGGGGTCAATACCTCGATTTTTACCACCTCCAGCAGTGGGGGTAGTGTGGGCATCGGCTTTGCCATTCCCGTCGATGCGGTGCAATCCTTTTTGGCGGCGGTGCGATCGGGGCAAGCTACGACTACTAACAGCGTGGCCCGCACCGATCAGGAGCCAGTTACCATTGCCATTGGTGGTCCCACCATCCAGGGTCGCCTTGCGGAAGGTAGCAACGTTCTTCCCGATGGCAGTTACTATAATGCCTACAGCTTTGAGGGGCAGGCTGGCCAGCGTATCACTATTGATATGATTAGTAATGAGGTTGATCCCTTTCTGATCTTGATCGGTCCTGATGAGAATGGCCTGTTTCTCCAGGACGACGACAGCGGGGGTAATTACAATGCCCGCCTATCCCTGCAGCTGCCGTCCAGGGGGACTTATACCATCGTGGCCAACGCCTACGCAGAAGGAGAGGTAGGTCGCTATCAGCTACGGCTGACGGAAGTCGGCGGAGGTACTATCTCCTCGGCTCCCCATGGGGTGATTTTGCGGGAACAGGGACGTTTAGGGCCGGGTAACCCCACTCTGCAGGATGGTTCCTACTTCCAGGAGTTTAATTTTCAGGGCCGGGCCGGGCAGCGGGTACGGCTGCGATTAGCCAGTGGCAGCTTTGATACCTACCTGTTGCTCCTCGACCAGGAGGGCAATACCCTGGCGGAAAATGACGATACCGGTCCGAGCACGACCAACTCGGAATTAACCGTCACCCTGCCTCAAGATGGCCAGTATAGGGTGATTGTCAATGCCTATAACCAGGGTGAACAGGGAGAGTTTTTACTCGTGGTGGACTAAGTTATGATCGGTTTCTGGCTTGGAGTCTCCTGCCAGGGTATGCTTAACTACGCTTAGTTTTCAGGGTCTAGCGATCGGAAAATGTCATGGGGTTTTGTAGAATTCGGCTCTGGCTAGCTCTGGCGGCTTCGGTTGGGGTAACTATTATGGCAGCAGGCGATCAGGTAGGCCTCAGGGTTCAGGCCCAAAACCCTGATACGATTACCCTGCGTTCCGATGTCCAGGAGGCTAACACTAATACCGGTGTGATTACCGCCCGGGGTAATGTTTACATTGACTATCCAGCCCAGCAAATCCATGCCACCTCAGCCCAGGCCCAGTACTTCAGTAACGAGCGCCGCATTGTTCTCAGTGGCAGCGTGGTGGTTAACCAGGAGGGTAATACCCTACGGGCCGAGGTGGTTACCTACTTGATCGATGAGAGCCGGTTTGTGGCCGCTGCAGCTCCTAACCAACAGGTGCAGACGGTTTACCAGCTACCGACTAACCCGCCCGGTGATAATCCCTCCGCTAGTCCACCGTCAGGGGGGAACCCTAACCCTGCCGTTGAACCACCCCTGGTCCTGGACCTTAGCCCCGTTAACAGTCCTGCGCCATGAGCCGTTCCCTACTGTTTGATAGCGTTTCTGACTTCTCCGAAGGGGTGGCGGCGGTGCGTCTCGCCTCCCAACTGGGTTACATTGATTCCCAGGGTGATCTGGTGATTACGGTAACCGATGCTGCGGTGAGCTTAACCTCCGCCTATGCCCAGTCCCTGGCGGTAGCTCGGGCCGGTGATTACTACGGATATTTAAATCGTCAGGGTAATTGGGCAATCCCGGTACAATTTCGTCAGGCCAAGTCCTTCTCTGAGGGGTTGGCGGCGGTCCAGGGGGGTAATAAGTATGGATTTATTAATCTTTTTGGGGAATGGGTGATTGAACCCCAATTTGATCTGGCCGATCCCTTTGCAGAAGGCTGGGCCGCGGTGAAACTAGCAGAGGAGTATGGTTTCATTGATAAAACGGGTCATGTTGTGGTCCCTCTGATGCTCAAGGATGCTTGGAGTTTTTCGGAGTCGCTCGCAGTAGCCAGGGTTGATAGGCACTACGGCTACATAGACCGGAGTGGGAAGATGGCGATCTCCCCTGTCTACGATGGGGCTTTCAACTTCTCCGAGGGCCTGGCCCGGGTCCGTCAGGGCAGTGGTTTTGGCTATATTGATGCAACGGGCCAGTCAGTGATTCCCCTCACCTGGGCCTTTGCTTCCGACTTTTCTGAAGGCTTAGCGGCGGTTTTATTAGAGGGGGGCTGGGGTTACCTCAATTGCAGCGGCGACATCGTCATCCCTCCCCGGTTTACCTATGCCGCTGACTTTGCCGAGGGTTTGGCCGCGGTACAGCAGGGGGAGCGCTACGGCTACATTAACCCTGCTGGTGACTGGGTAATACCTCCCACTTACCATAATGCGGGGCCTTTTTCGGAGGGCTTGGCCCGGGTGCAAGTCAACGGCCATTGGGGATTTGTGGATATCTCCGGTAATCTCCTCACCGGTGTCGGATTTGGCTAGAGCACTGGTCAAGTATCCAGTAGACCTTAGAACAGTCTCGACAAAACTGCCGCAGATGATCTGGTGTGGTGGGGTGTCCAGTTCCCTAACGGGTAGGTTCGGAGATAGCCATCATCGTGCTTTCCTCAGTACCTGAGCCTGGGATAGTAGGGAATCGGCGAAGGCCATGGCCTCCTGGTGGGTGGCGCCACCGGCCAACTGGGCCAGCTCCTGCCGTCGTTCTGGCAGGGAGAGGGAGGCGACACGGACAACGGTGCGCACCGCCTCCTCCAAATCAGAGGGGTCCGGGTCCAGGGTGGTTTCCTCCCCGATTACCTGCTTACCTACTCGCCAGTGGGTATCCGCTAGGGCTGCTACCATCGGTTGGTGGGTGACGCAGAGCACCTGGTGATGGCGACCCAGTTGCCAGAGTTTTTCACCGATCGCCTGGGCTACTCGCCCCGATACCCCCACATCAATTTCGTCAAACACCAGGGTGTCTACCCCCTCCTGCTGGGAAAAGCAGGTTTTCAGGGCCAGCAAAAAGCGGCTCATTTCCCCGCCGGAGGCGGTTGCCGCCAGGGGCTGGAGGGGTTCCCCCGGGTTGGGGCTAAAGTGAAATTGCACCCGGTCGGCACCGGTAGGGCCTGGTACCTGGGCCTGGAGCTGAACCTGGAACTGTACCCGGTCCATGGCAAGGGGTTTAAGCTCGGCGATCAGGCGCGACTCCAGGGCGCGGGCGGCTTGCTGGCGCTGTTGGTGCAGGCGATCGCAGGCCCCCTCCAGCTCCGCCTGACGCCGTTGGGCCTCCATATCCAGGGCGGCCAGGGACTGGCCCTCATCGGTGAGGTCCGCCAGGTTGGCCGCCAGCTCCTCCCGATAGGCGATTAGTTCCGCCAGCGATCGCCCGTAGCGCCGAGCTAGCCCCTTAAGCTGTCGGAGTCGTTCCTCCACCTGCTCGAGCCGCTGGGGGTCGGCCTCGACGCTGCTGCCGTAGAGATTAATGGCCCGGCCCGCCTCCTGCACCTGGGTGAGGGCCTCGCTAATTAAGGTTAGGGTGGGGCTTAGACTGCTGTCGTAGGCCGCCATGGTGCTGAGGATGGCCTCCGCCTGCCCTAGTAGGTCGGCACAGGGGGGTGTGTCGCCATCGTTCTCGTAGAGGATCTGATAGACCTGGTAGCTCTGCTGCTGTAGATCAACGCTGTGGGTGAGGCGGTGTTGTTCCTGGGTGAGCTGCTCCAGCTCATGGGGATCCTCTAACTGGGCCTGGTTTAATTCCTGCTGATGACGCTGCCAGAGATCCAGTTTTTCCTGCCGTTCCTGCTCCAACCGCTGCCGGTCCCGCCAGCGTTGCTGGGCGGCGCGGCTGGCGGCATAGGCCTGGGCTACCCGCTGGCGATCGGCCAGCAGGGATTCACCGCCAAAGCTGTCCAACCAGTCCCGTTGGCGATCGGCGGACCCCACCTGCAGGGTCTGTCCCTGGGCGGTAATTTCCACCAACTGTTGCCGCAGGAACTCCAGTTGGGCTTTGGTTAGGGGGTGATCGTTCAAAAAACTACGGCTCCGTACCGAGGCCTTGCCCAGGGTGATTTCCCGGCGGCAGACCAGTTCACCGGTGGGGACAGCCAGGGCTTGATCTGCTAACCACTGGGTTAGGGGTGGAGAGGGGCGAAAGTGGGCCTCTAGCCGCGCCCGGCTAGCCCCTGATCGCACCAGCCGGGGGCTGACCTTGCCCCCTAGCACCGCCTCCAGGGCGTCTAAAATAATTGATTTACCCGCGCCAGTTTCCCCGGTAAGCACTGTCAACCCTGGGGCTAGCTGGAGCTCCAGGGTATCAATCAGGGCAAAGTTTTCGATCCGCAGGGCCGTTAGCATAGGGACGGAGCACCGGAGGGCGGGGTCGACAGAGAGCATACCGCCTGATTTTAGTACAGCCGCAGGAAAAGCGCCTAGGCCATTCCGCCTAGAGGATATCTTTTGGTGCCACGGTGGGGGGAAGTGGGGAATTCTACACTCCATTCCCCCCAGGAGGGACATCTTCACCGTTACAATAGTTTACGATATGGTTTTGGATTTAAAGATGGTGTCTAACCTGGTCAACATGGTGGAGAGCGCCGGCCCCTCTGGGTCAGTAGCCTTGCCAGCGGAGACCATCACGGTCCCCAGTCAGGTGGTGACGTCCCTGGAGGAGGAATCGGCCCCGGTTTCCCCCCAGCAGCGCCGCCAGGATCCTTTCGAGGGCATGGGCTATGATCCGGAGGAGATCGCCGCCTACTACGGCCGTCGCCCTCTCCAGGTGGTGGCTCGACTGGTGGCCATTTGTTTCCCTCTGCTGGGTTTTTATTTGCAACTGTGGCTAGATCGGCGCCTGGGCCGGCGCGATCAAGAGCAGCGGCGGGCGGTGCAACTGCGGCAGCTGCTCACCAACCTGGGGCCCGCCTACATCAAAATTGGTCAGGCCCTCTCCACCCGCCCCGACCTGGTGCCTCCCCTCTACCTGGAGGAACTCACCCGCCTGCAGGACCAGTTGCCCCCTTTCCCCAATGACATTGCCTTTCACTTTATTGAGGTGGAACTGGGGGCCCCTCCCCAGGAGGTCTATGCCGAACTCTCGGAGCAGCCGGTGGCCGCCGCCTCCTTGGGGCAGGTCTATAAGGGTAAGCTCAAAACGGGAGAAACGGTGGCGGTTAAGGTGCAACGCCCCGGTTTGGCCAACCGCATTACCCTCGATCTCTACATCCTGCGCCGTCTAGCCAGTTTCGCTAACCGCCGCATTGGCCGCATTCGTAGTGACTTGGTGGCGATCATGGATGAATTTGGCGATCGCATCTTCGAGGAGATGGACTATACCCACGAGGGTCGAAATGCTCAGCGTTTTGCCGACCTCTACGGCCACAGCCCCGACATCTACGTGCCCCATATCTACCCCCAGTACACTGCCCGTCGGGTGCTCACCATGGAGTGGATTGAGGGCATCAAACTGACCCGGGTGGAGGAGCTTAGTCGTCTGGGCATCGATGCCACCCACCTGATTGAGGTGGGGGTGCAGTGTTCCCTCAGGCAACTGTTGGAGCATGGTTTCTTCCACGCCGACCCCCACCCCGGCAACCTGCTGGCCATGCCCGATGGCCGCCTCGCCTACCTGGACTTTGGCATGATG
>JBEIUS010000076.1:0-14649 GCA_040374235.1 Leptolyngbya sp.
ATCTGGCAGAGAGCCGAACCGATTCTCACCGCTGAGCCCGAGGTTGATGCCCACAAGACTGACCCAGGCAGGATCTCGGGTCAGGTGACTGTGAGCACCGTCGGTTTTCGCTACCGCTGCGATGGAGATTTGATTTTAGACGGCGTTTCCCTCACCGTCGAACCAGGGGAATTTGTCGCCCTGGTGGGCCCCTCAGGTAGCGGTAAGTCGACCCTGTTTCGCCTGCTGCTGGGGTTCGATACGCCAGAGGTCGGCACGGTGTACTTTGATGGGCAAGACATGGCGGGGCTTGACCTTAACGCCCTGAGGCGACAATTGGGGGTGGTGTTGCAAACCAGTCGCCTGATGTCGGCCTCGATTTTTGAGAACATCGCCAGCAGTGCCCGCATCACCATGGAAGAAGCCTGGGAGGCGGCCGCGATGGCAGGGTTGGCCGATGACATTCTGGCCATGCCGATGGGCATGCACACGGTGGTGAGTGAGGGGGGCACAAACCTCTCGGGGGGCCAGCGGCAGCGGTTGTTAATTGCCCGCGCCCTGGCCCTGCGCCCCCGGATTTTGCTATTTGATGAGGCCACCAGCGCCTTGGATAACCGCACTCAAGCGATCGTCAGCGAAAGCCTGGAGCGGCTGCGGGTAACGCGCATTGTGGTGGCTCACCGGCTCAGCACTATTCGCCATGCCGATCGCATCTACGTGCTGGAGAAAGGTCGCCTGATTCAACAGGGCAGCTTTGATCAATTGACCGCTACCCCAGGGCTGTTTAGCCAGTTGGTTAAGCGCCAGCAGGTATAGACCAGGAAAATGCACAACCCCGGGGTGCAGCCCTGAATAGGTTCCTTGGGTTAGGCAATATCTCTCATTGAACCCAATCCCTTGAGCTTGTGAGGTCATTTCCATGAAACCGGTTAAATCTTTTGAACTGGCGGCTTCTGCCCTATTAGTCACCTTGACCATGCCCTTCTCGTTGTCATCCCAACCCCAGGGTCTGATCGGCCTAGACCCGCTAGCCGCCTGGGCCAAGGCTCCTCTGCTACGGGTGCAGGACGTCCTCAGCCAGGATGATGAAATCGTTGATGTAGATGGGGTAGAGTACTACGTGGATGTCCACGAATTTACGGGTCAGGCTAACCAGACGGTGTCAATTTATCTGGAGAGCCATGACTTTGACCCGATTGTGATTTTGCTCGATGCCAATGGAGAGATGATGGAGGTTAATGACGATCTCGACGACAAAAACCTGAATGCGGGGCTGACGGTTACCCTATCCGATAGCGGTGAGTACTACCTCGTGGTCACCTCGGTGGAGCCCTCCGGCCAGGGAACCTACGGCTTGAGTGTAATGCCTGAGAAACGAGGGGCTTACCGGGAAGCGGAAGTCAGAATTTAGGGGTTAGAATTCAGGGGTCAGGGGGTGAACTAGCCCCGACCACTGGCTCCTGGGTTCCCGGCCATCGGTGCATTCTGGCTGCAGTAGAGGCCCTTAGCTTTGACCCGCTTCCTTGGCTTGAAGTCCCTTGGGAGACCACGACCCATGACCGATCAGCCCCGACGCCCCTTACCCCTGGCAGGCTGGTGGCTCCTACCCCTGGTCACCCTGGCAGCCCCCGGCTTAGCGGCGGCATCCCCCACCCCACCCCCGGGGGATACCCTACTCGACAGCGCAGGCCGGCTAGAAGAGGGCGACACCACCCGGGAGGACGGCAGTCTCTACGACCTCTACACCGTCACCGGTCAGGCCGGGCAGACCCTGGCCATTACCCTGGAAAGCGACGACTCCGGCCCCACCACCCTGGCGGCGATGGCAGGTCCCCCGGTTCGGGGGGCGGCAGCACCCTCCCAGATCCAGACCCTGGTTGTCGATAGCCGCGCCACCATTAACGTGGTCAGCGCTCACGCCAACCCCGCCAAACTGAAGGAATTGCACCAACTGTTAATCGCCCCCATCGCTGACCTGTTGCCCAGCGACCCCGAGGCGAAGGTGGCCTTTATCCCCCAGGGGAGTTTGTTTCTAGTGCCCTTTGCTGCTCTTCAGGATGCAGACGGTACCTACCTGATTGAAAAACATACCATCCTCACCGCTCCTTCGATTCAGGTGTTGGGGTTGGCCAGTCAGGCGGCTAGGACCCAGGCCCTCCGCCAGGCCATGGTGATCACCCTGCAGCGCCATCCCGACCCCGGGAGTTGGGCCGCCTTCACCCTGGTGGGGGCGGCGGATTAGGCTAAAGATGGGGGTGAGTGCCCTTGGTGTTTTGAATGCCCCAGCCTAGAATAGATCCAGTCTAGTGGGTAGAACCATGGCAGTTGCTATCACCGCAGCGGTTACCACTCTGGCGGAGGCAGAGCAGCGTTTTCAACTGCACCGCACAGAGGCGGAGGGGTTTTTCCAGGAATGGTGTACTGACTTACCCCAACTAAGCGATGGAGAGCAAGGCGGTTTAAGGGAGCTACGGCGCCGCTATCTGTATCAGCGATCGCAGGGACACCTACTAGAAAACACCGTCACTCTCCTATTTGCATCGCCCCTCCTCACCCTGGGTGGGTTTTATGACCCTCCCTTCAGATTAAAAACAGAGGAGTCGGTACAGATCACCCTGGAGGATGCCGAAGAAGTTTTACAGGGCCGGTTGGATGTGTTGGTGCTCAGGGATCGATTTTGGGTAGTGGTGCTGGAGTCGAAGAAGACCGCCCTCTCGGTATGGGCGGCCCTACCTCAAACCCTGGCCTACCTGATGGCCAATCCCCACCCGGAGGAACCGGGTTTCGCCATGATGACCAACGGGGATGACTCCGTGTTTGTCAAACTGACTCCATCACCGCCAGGGGCCTACAATGTTTCCCGGGGGTTTGCTGCCCTGACCTCCGATCAGGAACTCTATGGGGTTTTGCGAATTTTAAAGCGAATTAGCCAGGTGGTGGGCAGGCCCTAGTTGCTCCGGTTTTGCAGGGCTTCCACCCCGATGGTCAGTTGGCTAGGGACTCAAACACCACGGCACAGCCCAGGCTCAGAAAACTGGCCAGGGCCAGGCGCCACCACAGGCCCATCAGGTAGTCCATCCAGGTCAGGGCCAGGGCCCCATGGCCCCATAGGGCCGCCAGCAGGAAAGCCCCGATCAGACCCACGGTAACCAAGAAAAAATACTTGATGAAAACCGTGCTCCAACGAAACAAACAATTGTGTTTAGGCAACATCTTTGACAATCTCCTACCTAGGAGGGGAATAACCTTAGCTATGGATCGGTTAATCGATGGAGATCGGCTCTACCCATAGGGTTAAGCGATCGCGCCCCCTTACTATGACCACCGTACCCGCCGGTAGTTCCAGCGGTTGTTGACAACGGGCTCGCCACCAGGTGTTATCCAGGTAAACCTGCCCGGCCTGACCCTGGGCGATCGCCTCACTGACCACCGCCATCCGATCTAGGTAGGGGTAATGGAGGCTGGTGGCATTAATCGGCGGCGCACTCCAGGCGCTTACCTGCGGCCGGGTTGGTTGGTTTGTTTGTTGACCAGGCTTTTGGGTTTTCCTGGGTAAAGCATTCCATCGTATGGTCATGGCGTCCTCCTGATCGGGGTGTGGGGGGTAGCCCTGGCCACCGACAAGGGGGCGAAGGCTAGTCAGAACGCCGATGTAGCCCCGGTCTTGATTGATGGACCCTGGGCTCAACGTTCTTGACAAAGCTATATCTTCCTGACCTGGAGAACCTATTCATGCCGGGGCTGTTCATAGGAGCACAGGGGTGTGTTTAGCGATCACAGGGGTGTGTTTAACGATCACAGGGGTATGTTTAGTGATCACTCAATGGTGATCGATATATACATAGGTCGCATTAGGGGTTTTTGGCCGATTTTTGGCGTTTTCAGACCTGTGTTTAGGATGTACTCAATGGTGATCTCTAAACACATAGATCACAACAGTGGTTGCACGGGTGTGTTTAGAATGTGCTTAATGGTGATCGATATGTGCATAGACTAAGCCTTTGGTTGGCGCGTGGTTAAATCCAAATATCCTGGGTAAGTCAACTGCGGTAGATCGCCAAGCCCCCTGGAAACTGATCAGCATGTCCCATCTTAAGGTTGATACCCTGCCTATGTCTTCCCAGCCCTGGCCTTCACCCCTCGCTCTGACTAGCCTGGCCCTCCTTGTGATTAGCCCTGGCCTGATGCCCTCCGTCAGTCTGGCGGTGGATGATTCCCCCGGCCTAGCTCCTGCTCTTGCCCAGACTCCGGCTGAGCAAGAGCAGGAGCTAGCTTTACAGCTAGGCCAACAGGTCCTGGAGTTGTTCGAGGCGGAGCGTTATGAAGAGGTGATTCCTCTGGCAGAGCAGCTCCTGGTGATGTTTGAAAAACTCCTGGGTGCTGAGGATCTTTCTACTGCCGAAATTGTCAGGGTGCTAGCCTTCTCCTACCAGAATATCGGCCGCTATGACCAGGCTGAACCCCTTTATCAGCGGACCCTGGCGATCACTGAGCAAGCCCGGGGCTCTGACCATCCTGATACCGCCAGAAGCCTCGATTATCTAGCTTTGCTATATCGATTACAGGGGCGCTACAGCGAGGCCGAACCCCTCTATCAGCGCGCCTTGGCAATTCGGGAAAAAATCCCGGGCCCTGACCATCCCGACACCGCCAAAAGCCTCGCTAATCTTGCATCGGTGTACACCAAGATGGGTCGTTATACAGAAGCAGAACCCCTTTATCAGAGGGCCCTAGCAATTCGGGAAAAAGCCCTGGACCCTGACCATCCCGACACCGCCGAAAGCCTCGCTGATCTTGCATCGGTGTACACCGATATGGGTCGTTATGTAGAAGCAGAACCCCTTTATCAGAGGGCCCTGGCGATTAATGAAAAAGCTCTGGGTCTAGAGCATCCCGACACTGCCCAAAGCCTCAATGGGCTAGCAGTGGTGTACCAGTATCTGGGTCGTTATACAGAAGCAGAGACCCTCTATCAGAGGGCTCTGGGGATTCGGGAAAAAGTCTTGGGCCTTGAGCATCTCGATACCACCCAACCCCTCAACAATCTGATCCGACTATACGAGTCCCAGGACCGTTATGCACAAGCCCTCAACAATCTGGCAGTGCTGTACACCGATATGGGTCGTTATGTAGAAGCCGAACCCCTCTATCAGAAGGCCCTGGCGATTCGAGAAAAAGTCCTGGGCCCTGACCATCCCGATACCGCCAGCAGCCTCAATTATCTGGCTAACTTCTACTCCTTCCAGGGCCGCTACAGCGAGGCGGAACCCCTCTATCAGCGGTCCCTGGCGATTAATGAAAAGGCCCTGGGTCTAGAGCATCCCGAGACTGCCACCAGCCTGAATAATCTGGCGGTGTTGTACGCCTCCCAGGGGCGCTATGGGGAGGCGGTGACCTCCTTAAACCAAGGGTTAGCGGTAGAAGAGTGGAACTTAGATTTGAACCTGGCCACCCTGTCAGAGCCGCAGCGCCAGGCCTACCTGGCCACAATTTCTGGCACTAGTCAGATACCCATTTCCCTCCACCTGCAAGCGGCCCCCACCTCCCCGGCGGCCGCCCAACTGGCCCTGACCACCCTGCTACGCCGCAAGGGGCGGCTGCTAGACGCGGGCACCGATAGCCGGTGGCGGCTGCGCCAAAACCTCACCCCCGATGACCAGGCTACCCTTGACCAACTCACCGACAGCCAGCGCCAGTTGGCTGCCCTGGTCTATAACCCACCCCCCCAACTGCCCCCCGCCCAGTACCGCGCCCGCTTTGCCGAGCTTGAGGCCCAGGTCAACGGGCTCGAGGCTACCCTGGCCCGGCGCAGCGCAGCCTTCCGGGCCGAAACCCTGCCTGTCACCCTGGCGGCGGTGCAGGCCCAGATTCCCGCCGATGGGGTGCTGGTGGAATTTACCCGCTACCGTCCCTACAGCTTTACCCAGGCGACTAACCGGTGGGGGGGCGATCGCTACGCCGCCTACCTGCTCTTCCCCAATGGTCGCATCGAGGCGGTAGACCTGGGGGAAGCCCAGGCCATTGACACCGCCGTGCAAGCCTTTGGCCGCCTGCTGCAGGACCCCCGCGCCGATCTGCGCGGCCAGGATGCCACCATCAACGTTAAAATCGACCCAGCCTACATAACCGAGGTCACCACCACCCTCAGGACTCTGGTTTTCGACCCCCTGGCCCCCACCTGCAGGGTCGCCAACACCTGCTGATTTCCCCCGATAGCCAGCTCAACCGTTTACCCTTTGAGGCCCTGCTCACCGAGGATGGGCAATACCTGGTGGAGCGTTACCCCATCAGCTACCTGAATACGGGGCGGGACCTGCTCCGGTTTGGTATTGCCGAGGCCAGCACCGCCCCGCCGGTGATCCTGGCTAACCCTGACTACGATGCCACCACCTCCAGGGGCGCCCAGACCGGCGCTACTGCCCCCCAGGCAGGGGGGACGCTCCGCCGACCTGAGTCAATTGCAGGTCGGCCCCCTCCCCGGCACCGCCGCAGAGGCCCAGGCCCTGCAACAGCTATTTCCCCAGGCCACGGTGTTGACCCAGGCGGCGGCCACCGAAACCGCCCTCAAGCAGGTGAAGGCCCCCCAGATTCTGCACATTGCCACCCATGGCTTCTTTCTGGCCGATGCTCCGGTGGCACCGCCGGCGGATAGTCGGGGGGTAGGGCGGGCTAGCCCATATGGGTTCCCCACTGCGGCGGCCCTCAGCGGGGCGGTAGAGAACCCGCTGCTGCGATCGGGCCTGGCCCTGGCCGGGTTCAACCGCCGCACCAGCGGCGGTGAGGACGGCGTCTTCACCGCCCTGGAGGCTTCGGGCCTGGACCTGTTTGGCACCCAACTGGTGGTGCTCTCCGCCTGTGATATCGGGTTGGGAGACCTGACCAGGGGCGAGGGGGTCTACGGGCTGCGGTGGGCCTTTGACCTGGCCGGGGCCGAAACCCAGATGCTCAGCCTGTGGCCGGTCAGCGACCAGGGCACCCAGCGGCTGATGACCCGCTACTATCAAAAGCTGATGGCGGGCCTGGGCCGCAGTGAGGCCCTGCGGGCGGTGCAGTTGGAGATGATCCGTGGGGGGGGTGACCAGGCCCGGCCCTACTACTGGGCCGCCTTTATTCTGGCGGGCAATTGGCGGACCCTGGGGGAGTAGGAGGGTAGGCCATAGCTATGCCTCGACGACTTCAATCGTCGTTGAAAATGCCGCCAATACGTCTGTATCCCGCTGCCGACCACTGGGGGCGGTACTCACCGCGCCAATGGTAGCGGTGTTACCCCGGGATAGCTGATCCACATCCGCCAGTAAATCATCCAGAACTGCTAAGGGCTCATCCCCCTCCACCGCCAGGAAGCTGCGGCTGTGGCTGTAAATCCCCCGGCTTCTGGCAATGGACTGTAACCCCTTCAGGGCATTCCGGAGCGGTGAGGTACTCACCAAGGTAATGATCTCAAGGAACCCTGAGCCATCTACCTCAAACCTAATGTCATCCTCTGGCCGAGGGATCACCAATTCACTGTTGCGATCAATCCGGGCGGCCTCCTCCGGCACATCCCACATCCCCGGATACAAGACAATTAAGTTTCCCTGACTGTCAATGGCCAAACAGCTCAGGTATAGCTCTCGATCGCGTTCTCGATTTTCCAAGCGAATCTGAATGGCTTCCTTCGTTTTAAAGGTTTGTAAATCCAGGGAGGTTTGGCTGAGCCGACCGGAGGTTGAGCCAGGGGTAATGGGAATTCTAACCTCCGGTCGGGCGGGGGAGAAGATTTCTCCGGCGACAGCTAGCCGAGAGGTGCTAGAGGCCAGGCCACGCAAAATTTGATTAGCCAAAAACAACTTTAACTTAGGTTTCAAGCGGTTTACAGCGGCATTGACGGTCTCGTTGGCAAAGCCAAAGGTGCCATCAAGGGGAATAGCCTGGGCCGTAAATAACCCCAGGGCATCCAGGGGCGGCAAGGCTGAGACCCCGGAGAGATTGGCTAGGCTGGCCTGGTTCTCCGCCGTAAATCGGCCAAATAGATAATCTGTCGCCGCCGTACTGCTGAGCAGACTGACCTCTAGGCGGCTCACCCCAGCCTCCGATAATAAGGCGGTTGCTAAGGCCGCCCGGGCGGCATCGGCTTCCCTGCCCAGGGCGCTATCCACCTGCACCTTTAGGGTGGGGTTAGCCGCCACCCCCAACACCTGTTCCCGTAATAAGGTTCCCGGCCTGACCGCATCCAGGCTACCGGCAATCATCTTGCCGTAGCCATAGAGACCGTTACGGGAGGTTTTTTGCAACAGCATGGGCTTTGCCGCCGCCGCCATTAGCATCTGTCCATCAGGGTTGATCAGGCTATAGATAGTCTGATCGGCAGCTAGATTTTGGCTTGAGGTGCCCCCCAGCCAAAACTCGACCTGGTCGCCAGTGATGTGGGTCACAACCGCCTCTGCAAAGGCTGGGGAGGGAGCGGTGAAATAGAGGGGCGCCGCCTGATGCCCCACCTCTGCATACTCAAAGGTGGGAACTTGAGTACGGCTACTGGCGCGGGCGGTGATCTCGGTGCTGCGTTTTAGGTTAGCGGCTGTGTTAACCGCCGCCTCCTCCCGGGTAAGTTGCCAGAGGTAGCGGGTCAGCAGGTAGGTAAAGGCTCCGGCATGGAAACCCTCAAAGGCGGCATCCAACGCCTCCTGATTGCGGCTGGCGGAGCCCAGAGCTACACCCCTGGCGATGCCCTGCCGGCGTCGTTGCTGAAATGTGTCCTCAGACCAACCGAGGTTGGCCAGTAGTGTCTTCTGGAGTTCAAACTCAGCGTCGCTAGCTACCAATTGGGCATTACTCCGACTCAGGCGGGAGGAGTCTGCCCGCACCGTGGCATTTCCCCGGGTGCTGGCTCCGGCATAACAGCTATCTAACACCACCGTTAGATAGTCTGTTTTGATCGACTCCATCAGCAGGAATAGAGTGCGCCCGGTAATGTCAGGCACAATCAGCTTGTTTTCCTGTTCGGCGATCGCCGCCCCATCGTAGGGCACCAGGGTACCGTTATAGCTATACTCCGGCTGGGGTGCCAGGGGGTTTGGATCAATGACCCGTGAACCATGACCGGAGTAATGAAAGACAACCACATCCCCAGGCCGGGCCTGGTCAATCAGATGGCTTTGAAAGGCCTGCAAAATGTTGTCTCGAGTTGGCTTGAGATTGCTATCGTCGGTCAACACCATGATGTTGTTGGGGTTAAAGCCAAACCGGTAGATTAAGAGTTCCCGTTGTAGATAGACATCGTTAATGCAACCATTCAATCGGCGGACCGGGGATGGGTAATCGTTGATGCCAACTAGGAGGGCCAGCTTGCCGGAGGTCTCCTGGGCCAGGACCTGGGCGTAGCGATCGCCCTGCCCCCTCAGGTCAAGCTGACTCAACCCCAGGGAGGCCAGGGTGGAACCCGCTAGTTGCAAAAAATGACGACGCTTGAAGGAGGGCATGATCTACATCTCCGGAACATCACGGTTAAGGACGCCAGAAGTTTCTAATCTCTACTATGGCCCTATTTCCGGTCAGATTCACCTATTCATCGACTAAGGTAGGATTTCTAACTATGCCAGGGCAAGCGGTGGGGTGCACCCCTGAATAGGTGCTCCAGGCCAGGAAATACCTTGAGGTGAACGCAACCCCTTTAGTCTGTGAGGACATTTCCATGAAACCTGTTAAATCTTTCAGCCTGGCCGTTTCCACCCTATTAGTCACCTTGACGATACCCTTCTCGTTGTCATCCCAACCCCAGGGTTTGATTGGTCTAAACTCCCTGGCCGCCTGGGCCAAGGCTCCTCTGCTGCGGGTGCAGGAGGTCCTCAGCCAGGATGATGAAACCGTTGATGTGGAGGGGGTAGATCGCTATGTGGATATCCACGAATTTACGGGCGAGGCTAACCAGACGGTGTCGGTTTATCTGGAGAGCACTGACTTTGACCCGATTGTGGCGTTGCTCGATGCCAATGCGGAGGTGATAGAGATTAATGATGATCTCGACGACACAAGCCTGAATGCGGGGCTGACGGTTACCCTACCCGACAGCGGTGAGTACTACCTCCTGGTCACCTCGGTGGAGCCCTCTGGCCAGGGAACCTATGGCTTGAGTGTGCTGCCAGAGAACTAGGACTTAAAGGAGTCAGGGGTCAACGGTTAGCCTTCCGCTCTGCCTCCTCAGCCCGTTGCCAGTCTGCCATCAGTTGAGTCTACGTCTCTCGAATCACCGCATCGGGCAGGGGGTAGGCCTGGTCCTGGGGGCCAGAGCGATAAAGCGGGTTTATCAGTTCCACAAAAAGGAACATTTGATCTTGTTTTTTCCAACCCCTAGATTGGAAATGTTCTCCCCGGGGGTTAGTTATGGACTGGGTACTATCTACGCTGGTTCTGGGCATGGCCATCGCCACCGCCACCACCTTTGACGACAACATTTACCTCACCTTGTTCTTCAGCAAAACCAATCACCTGTTTCGCCCCCGCCATGTGATTGTTGGGGAGTTGATTGGCTTTACGGGGTTAATACTGATTAGCCTGGGGGGGTTCCTGGCGGGCCTGATGATTGATCACGCTTGGATCGGTCTGCTGGGGTTACTGCCCCTGGCTATGGGGGTAAATGCCCTGATCAGCCGTACCCCCGATCACCAGGAGCCCCTCCCGGAGGTGAGGGTGGCTAACCCTGACCATCTGCCCTACCGTCAACTGCGGTCGCGATCGCTGCTTTCTACCCTGATAGATCCTCAAACCTACAAGGTATCCGCCGTCACCCTGGCCAACGGTGGCAATAATCTGGCCATCTATATTCCCCTCTTTGCCAGCACCAGCCTCCCCCGGCTCAGCCTGATTTTAGCCACCTGCTATGGGGCGATTGGTCTCTGGCTCTGGCTCTCCTACCACTTGACCCGACAACCCGCCCTGACGGTGGTGATGTCTCGCTACGTGCGCCGGGCCTTTCCCTTCGTACTGATCTGGTTGGGGGCGGACATCATGATTGAGAATGGTAGTTACCAGCTAGTTTATGCCCTGCTTCCGGGTTTTTAGGATTACCCAGGCAGTGGTCAGTAGTCAGTAGTGCCAGTGATGGTGCCCCCGGTGCCTACCCCAGAAATGAGAATATCAATGGCACCGTGGGTATCATTCCAGAGTTCAAGGGAATCGGCTGTTTTGTCGGATCCTCAAATCGTCCTTTGGGAGTCTGGGGTGAGGGTTAGCCCGCGGTAGACATGCTCGATCCCCGAGTCTCTAACCAACGTTCAAGAGACTGATGACTCTCTCCACTGTGTCTACCTGCTAACAGACCTTCAATACCAATATGTTCATCCAAATCAACCCATTCAATTGCATAACCGTCTCCTAAAAGTTGCCAGTTCTGCCGTTCCCCTTGAGAAGCGTGCAATAAACGGGGATACCAATTTAGAGGAACAATTAAGCTTCGCCCATCAACTAAGTCCACAATTAATTTCTCATCTGTTACTCTGACTTGTGCAGCTAGGGGTTCTGTTTCAAGTGTTAAAGTAGTCATGCCAAACCTCCAACAATGTTTGTTCATGTTCCTCCACAAGCCGAGCAATATCATTTAGTTCGTGGTCTTTGAATCCTCGATTCTTGGCTAAAGAAACAGGACTCAGCCAAAACTTAACCAACTGCCGATCTCGCTTAACATGAATATGAGCAGGTTCACCTCTATCAGAGCTAAAAAAAATGAAACTGTAGGGACCAACCTGAAGAACCGTAGGCATTGGTGAGCATACTGCTGATCTACACCCAGTTTAACCTGCGACTGCATTTAGAGCTTTAGTGGTCTATGGGGAGCGGCTCCGCGCTCTGCAATAGACTAAACCTTAGGTTTTTTGGCCCAGTTTGCTCAGAAAGAGGTAAACGGTGAGAAGTTAGGGGTCAGGGGTCAGAGTTTAGCCTACAGCTCTCCCCTGCTCCCTACCCCTGGAGCCAGTCGGGCAAAAGGGCGGTGAGTTGGGCAAGGACATCACCCTGGAGGAAATCAGGGGTTTCAATCAGATGGAATTGGAGCAGGAGGGCGATCGCCAGGGTATACAGAGTGGAGGTAATTAGGCCATGGCGCAGGGTGCGGTTAGGGTGCTCCTGGGGCTTTTGTAGGGCGGTGAGGGTGCCCTGTTGCATAAGCATAAACCCTACCACATTGGTGAGCCAATAACCCAGGATGGTTAGGGGCACCAGGGCGTTAGGAAAGGGGCGACTGGTCAGGTAGCCAAAGGCCAGGGCCAGGGGCAGGTTACTGGCCAGATCATTCCACCAGCAGAGGGGGGAGAGCAGATAACCCACCACCACCAGGGTGCCTCCCCAAATCCGTCGCCCCAGGGATAGGGGCAACCCTGCCCCCGGCTCAGGGGACTTAGCCTGGGGTTGATCGATCAACGCTGGATCGGGGGAGGCCTGCGGACCGGCCGCCGGCGCTAGGGGCAAGGGGGAGGGGGCTGCAGCCAGAGGAGATGTATGCATAGCGGTACTTATAGAAGGTTTTCGGTTATGACAATAGGGAATTTATCGGTATGGCGTTGGCCAGGGTCAAACAGCAGGCCCTGGCGATGCACTTAACCCGGCAGGGGTAGGGCGGAAAGGTCCGCCACATGCACCGGTGGCAGGTCTCGAAATAGGACAGTACTCAGGTACCGTTCCCCAAAGCTCGGTTGAATCACCACAATGGTTTTGTCCTTGTTCTGCGATCGCTGCCCCACCTGGATGGCCGCGGCCAGGGCAGCCCCGGCTGAAATGCCGGATAGGAGCCCCTCTTCCCGGGCTAATCGACGGCTGTACTGAATGGCGGTTTCACTATCAATTTGGATGATTTCGTCCAGCAGATCCAGGTCTAAAACCTCAGGGATGAAACCGGCGCCGATTCCCTGAATTTTATGGGGGCCAGGGGCACCGCCGGATAGGACGTGACTTTCCACCGGTTCCACGGCGATCGCCCGAAAGGAGGGCTTACGGTATTTGATCACCTCAGCTACCCCGGTGATGGTGCCCCCCGTGCCCACCCCAGCAATCAGAATATCAATGGCGCCTTGGGTATCGTTCCACAGTTCAATGGCGGTGGTTTCCCGATGCACCTGGGGATTAGCCGGATTGCTAAACTGCTGCAGCATAAAGGCATCGGGCAGAAAATTGGTGATATCCACCGCCCGCTGGATGGCTCCGGTCATGCCCTGGCTACCAGGGGTGAGCTCCACCTGGGCCCCGTAGGCCTGCAGCATGGCCCGGCGCTCTAAACTCATGGTGTCGGGCATAGTCAAGATCAACCGATACCCCTTAGCGGCGGCAACCATGGCCAGGGCGATGCCCGTGTTACCTGAGGTGGGCTCCACCAGGATAGTTTTGGCGGGGCTAATCAGGCCCTCTTCCTCGGCGGCTTCAATCATGCTCACCCCAATTCGGTCCTTAACGGAAGCTGTCGGGTTAAAGCTTTCTAGCTTCAGCAGAATTTGGGCGACAACCCCCTCCCTGGCGGGAATGCGCTGGAGACGGACTAGAGGAGTCCGCCCAATTAATTCAGTAATGGTGTTAGAAGGCATGCCATCCAAAGCCTAAGTCACTCCATACCCCTAAAACCTCACGGGCTTACCGGAATATTGCTTCACACTATGTCACAGTATCTGATCGAATTCAACCCAGGTCGCTGTCAGGTTGAAGAAAAAAATCGATTACACTGGATATCATCTGTATTTCACCTGGAATTCTTCGGTCCCTTGACAGAGGCCAACCAGCAACTGTCCTGTCTGTGGGGAGAGGGTTAGCCCGCGATAGACATGCTCGATTGCAAAACTTAAGCCAATGCTTTTTAGCTCGATGGTGTCACCGGGTTGATAGTTGATGATCACCCAATCATCGGCCTGAGTTTTATGGTACAAATCCATCTCGATTTTGGTGGAGCTGATCAGCAAGTAATCCTGTAGGACTGGGTTCTGACGATAGAGCCTGAACTTGCCCCCCCGATCATAGGCTTCCGTACCCTCTGACAAGACCTCAACAACCAGGCAGGGATAGGTAATGTATTGAGGCGTTTGTTGGTCGCGATCGTCGCAGGTTACGCTGGCATCGGGGTAGGTATAGTTTTGGGCTGCCGCAATCTTGACCTTGATGTCGGAGTTGCCGGTGATGCAATCGCTACCCTCTAGATGGGTATCCAAGAGAGTGGTTAACCGAATGGCAATGCGACCGTGATTCACACTGCCACCGCTCATGGCATAGATCTGGCCATCGATATACTCATGTTTGTCTGGCTGGGTTTCTTCCCAAACCAGATATTCTTCGGGGGTAAGGCGGGCAGCGTTATCGTTGGCGGCAATCATACATCTAGGCCAGGAAAGCGCTGGAAAGACTTAAGGCAGGCGCGGCCAGGTAGCCAAGCCCTTTAACCCAATTCTACCCATTAATCCCCCAGTAATCCTCATTTTAGAACTCCTACCAGGGTTGGCAGAGTTTTGCCACTACGTCCTGACGGGAGAGCTCCTGGGAGTAGCTATGGGGAAACCAGGCATTGGCCAGATTTCGACGATTAGGTCGGATAGGTCGGAAAAGGTGATCGGGCTGGTGGGCTGGAAGTGGTGACGGTGGCGGATGTCTAGCAGGGAGAGGAAGAAGAGGTATTTGTAGGAGTTGGTGGTGTCGTTGAATCAGCGGGCCAGGGCGGGGATCTTG
>JBEIUS010000034.1:0-23701 GCA_040374235.1 Leptolyngbya sp.
GGAGTCAGGAGTCAGGAGTCAGGAGTCAGGAGTCAGGAGTCAGGAGTCAGGAGTCAGGAGACGTAAGTTAGTTGCTCCCCTGCGCCCGTTGCCTTGTGCCTGTCGCCCTACGCCTTGTGCCTGTCGCCTTGTGCCCTACCCTCGGTAAACCTCGGCGATCACCTCCCCCTGGGCCGTCACCAGTTGCACCTGCAGGGGCATTTGACCGGCGGCGTGGGTGGAGCAGGACAGGCAGGGGTCGTAGCAGCGAATTCCCGCCTCTACCCGGTTGAGGAAGCCCTCGGGAATCTCCTCCCCGTGGATGTAGTGTTTGGCAATCTGGGTGATGGTCTTGTTCATGGCTAGGTTGTTTTGGCCGGTGGCAATAATCAAATTCACCCTCTGTACCAGGCCGTTATCATCCACCCGGTAGTGGTGGAACAGGGTACCCCGGGGGGCCTCGCTCACCCCCACTGCCTCCAGGGCGTTCACCCCGGCCTGGGCCCGGACCCGGGGAGACAGGATCTCCGGGTCCTCCAGGAGTAATTGGATGTGCTCCAGGCAGGCGAGGATTTCCACCAGGCGGGCGTAGTGGTAGAAGAAGGAGGAGGTGGGTACCCCACCGGCGTAGTCCCGCAGGGCCTGGAGCTCGGCATCCGCCGCTGGGGTGCCAATGCGATCGCAGACATTCAGCCGGGCCAGGGGCCCCACCCGGTAAATACCGTCAGGGTAGCCCAGGGGTTTGTAGTAGGGAAACTTCAGGTAGGACCAGGGTTCCACCGCCTCACCGAGAAAGCTGTGGTAGTCATCCTCCCGGAGGCGATCGGCAACGATGTTGCCCTGGCTGTCGGAAAAGCGTAGGTGGCCGTCGTAGTGCTCCCACAGACCATCAGGGCTCACCAACCCCATGAACAGGGAGGGGAACTCCCCAAAGATCCCCACCTCCTCCCGCATCGGGCCCGCGATCAGCCCCTTGAAAATGTCCAGGGCCCGGCGGATGGTGCCAAAGCACTCCGGCAGGCGCTCCACAATCCAGGCCCGCCCCGCCTCACCGAGAGGCTCGCGGACGCCGCCGGGTACGGTCCAGGCGGCATGGATCTTGCGACCGCCGAGGATCTCGATCACCCGCTGACCAAACTGGCGCAGGCGAATACCGGCCCGGGCCAGGTCTGGGTCGGCGGCAATCAGGCCAAAGACATTGCGCTTGGCCGGGTCACTATCCCAACCCAGGAGAAAGTCGGGGCTATTCAGGTGGAAGAAGGAGAGGGCGTGGGACTGGGTCAACTGAGCCAGATTCATCAACCGCCGTAGCTTGGCGGCGGCAGCGGGGATGGTAACAGCCAGAATTTTATCGCCAGTCTTGGCGGAGCAGATCAGGTGACTGACCGGGCAAATGCCGCAGATGCGGGCGGTGATGCCCGCCATCTCCGTGTAGGGCCGGCCCTCACAGAACTTTTCAAAGCCCCGGTACTCCACCACGTGGAAACGAGCATCCCTGACCTCCCCGGCATCGTCGAGGAACAGGGAAATTTTGGCGTGCCCCTCGATGCGGGTCACCGGATCGATCACTACGGTTTTAGCCATGGTTGTGCTCCAGGGAGGGGGGAGGGGGAGACCGGGAGATGGGGAGAAAAGGGGAGAGTGATGGAGTGGGGAGTGGGGGAGTTATGGAGTGGGTATCTTTGGTCACCCCGTCACCCCATCACCCCATTACCCCATTACGCTTCAGGTGTCGTACATCAGGCCTTCGATCGCCTCAGGGTTATTCTCCAGGTACCGATCAAAGTCGGTTTTCTTCGGTCCCTGGTGTTGGTGGGAGACTTCGGCCTGCATTTCCTCCACCACATCCCAGGCGGCGGCGGCTTCGGGGGAGGTTTCCCCCTTTTCGGCGGTGATCTGGTGGGCGTAGTCGATCGCCGCTTGCAGTTCCTCGTTAAATTTTGTGCTGTCTACACTCATAGTGATTTCCTCCTCGGGTAAGTTAACCGGTAATCTAGTCTACGTGAACCCAGTTCATTAACCAAACTTAATCATAGCCCGACCGGCCATGGTGGGGGTTTGCCCCTGCAGTAGGGGTTCCAGGGTGGCCCGAATGCGATCGGCGGAGGGGGGGCAACCGGGCATGAAAATATCCACCGGCACCACTTCATGCACCGGGACTACCCGATCCAACAGGTCCGGCACGATCCCCGGGGCGTGGGGCAGCTGGGGGTGTTGGTCGGCCAACTCCAGGTAGCCCCGCTCTAAAACCCCCTCGGCGCTGTTGCCCAGCATATTACGCATGGCCGGTACATTAGCGGTGACGGCACAGTCGCCAAAGGAAATCAGCACCTTGGTGTGGCGCCGCACCTGGTAAATCAGCTCCAGGTTATCATCGTTGGCGATCGCCCCCTCCACCAGGCAGACATCCACCTGTTCGGGGTAATGCTTCAGATCGCAGGCCACCGGACTATAGACCACCTCCACCAAGTCCGCCAGGTCGATCAAAAACTCATCCAGGTCTAGGAAAGACATGTGGCAGCCGGAGCAGCCGGCCAACCAAACCGTGGCAAATCTTATCTTGTCCATTGGTGTTTCTCCCGGGCAGTGGATAGGAAAGCTAGCTTGGCGGCATCGGCGGCCTTTTCGCCAGTGGTGCTACCCTGCTTGAAGATGGCGCCGGTGGGGCAGGCATCAACGCACTTACCGCAGGAGGTGCAGGCCTCCACCTCCCCCCAGGGCTGGTTGAGCCCTGAGACAATGTAGCAGTCGGGGCCGCGTTGGGCCACATCCCAAACATGGGCCCCCTCGATTTCATCGCAGACCCGCACACAGCGGGTGCAGAGGATGCAGCGGTTATGGTCGATGCCAAACAGGGGATGGGAGAGATCCACGGAGCGATCGGGGAAGCGGTAGGGGAAGCGACTGTGATCCATACCCACATCAACGGCCACATCCTGCAATTCACAGTTGCCATTGGCGACGCAGACGGCGCAGACGTGGTTGCCCTCGGCAAAGATCAACTCCACCGTCATACGGCGGTACTCCTGCAGCCTGGCGGTTTGGGTATGGATCACCATGCCTTCCCAGACCTCGGTCACACAGGCGGGTAGCAGTTTATTCATACCCTCCACCTCCACCAGGCAGAGACGGCAGGCCCCCACCGGGGTTAACCCCTCCAGGTGGCAAAGCTGGGGAATTCGCACCCCGGCCTGCTGGGCCGCCTGGATAATGCTGGTGCCGGATTCCACGGCAATGTCTTGCTGATCAATCTTAAGGGTTCTAACGGCCATGGTTGAGCTCCTTGGTCGGTGGACTCCAGCCCCCTGGTTGAACAGCCAACCGGCTGGGAGGTCGGGACATCATCGCTGCACCTCCTGGGGAAGACCTGGATCCCTAAGGTACGCCGGCGACACCAGCAGGGCCTCATACTCCTCCCGAAAATATTGGAGGGTGCTGAGCACGGGGTTGGGGGCGGTTTGGCCCAGACCGCAGAGGCTGGTGTCCCGCACCAGAGCACAGAGGGCCTCCAGCTGGGCCAGATCGGCGGCACTGGCCTGGCCATCCAGAAGTTTGGTCAACAGCAGGTAGAGCTGCACGGTGCCGGTGCGACAGGGGACGCACTTGCCGCAGGTTTCCTCCCGACAAAAGTCCATGTAGAACTGGGCAATTTCCACCATGCTGGTGGTTTGATCCATCACCACCATGCCGCCGGACCCCATGATCGAGCCCACCGCCCGCAGGGAGTCGTAGTCCACCGGGGTATCCAGCAGATGTTTGGGAATACAGCCGCCGGAGGGCCCCCCGGTTTGGATGGCTTTCACCTCGCCGTTGGGCACCCCGCCCCCCATCTCCTCCACGATTTCCCGCAGGGTGATCCCCATGGGGACTTCGATCAGGCCATTGTTGCGCACCTTGCCGGTGAGGGCAAAGATTTTGGTGCCCTTACTGGTGGCGGTACCGATGCTGGCGTACCAGTCGGCCCCCCGGCGCAGGATGGCGGTGATATTGGCCAGGGTTTCGACATTGTTGATCAGGGTGGGGCAGCGGTACAGCCCCTTTTCCGCCGGGTAGGGGGGGCGCGGCACTGGGTTACCCCGGCCCCCCTCAATGGACTGGATCAGGGCGGTCTCTTCGCCGCAGACAAAGGCCCCCGCCCCAATCCGAATGTCGATCTTGAAGTCAAAGGGGGAGTCGAAGATTTGGCTGCCCAGTAGACCATACCGCTTCGCCTGTTGAATCCCTTTTTGCAGGCGATCGATGGCCAGGGGGTACTCCGCCCGCACGTAGATATAGCCGTGGTTGGCCCCCACCGCATAACCGGCGATCGCCATCCCCTCCAGCACCTGGTGGGGGTCACTCTCTAAAATACTGCGGTCCATAAAGGCGCCGGGGTCGCCCTCATCGCCGTTGCAGATAATATACTTTTGATCACCGGGCATCTTGGCCACAGTGGCCCACTTCAAGCCGGTGGGGTAACCGCCACCGCCTCGCCCCCGCAGGCCACTGTGGGAGATGGCCTCCACCACCTGGACCGGGGTCATGTCGTAGAGGGCCCGGTGGAGGGCTTCGTAGCCCCCGACGGCGATGTATTCTTCAATCCGTTCTGGATTAACTTTGCCACTGTACTCCCGCACCACCGGCAACTGGCGGGTAAAAAAGGGATGGTGGGTATCCCCCTGGAGGGGTTGGGCCGTACCACCCACCAGGGCTTCCACAATGCTGGCCGACTGCTGGGGCCGCACCTCCTGGTAGAGCACCCCCTGGGGAGCCACCTCCACCAGGGGCCCTCGCCCACAGAAGCCCATACAGCCCACCCCCACCACCTCCACCCGATCCTGCAGATGGTGGGCGGCGATCGCCCCCTGCAGGTGGTCGACGATCTCCAGGGCACCCGCTGTCCGACAGCCGGTGGAGGTGCAGCAGTGGATCCGGGTGGGCCTTTGCCGGGCCCGTTCGGTGCTGGCGATCTGGTGTAGGGTTTGGAGTTCCATGGTTGGCACCGGAAAGGAAAGAAATCAGGAACCGGGGGATTGTCTCAAGGCCTGCACCTGGGTGATCGCCGCCGCCGGATCTAACTTGCCTAAGACCGCCCCGTCCAAAACGATGGCGGGGGCGATACCGCAGGCCCCCAGGCAGCGAGCTACCATCAAGGATACCTGGCCATCGGCGGTGGTTTCCCCCGCCTCAATGCCGAGCTCCGCCCGCAGACCATCTAGGATTTGGCCACTGCCCTTGACGTAGCAGGCGGTACCCATGCATACCACGCAGCTATGGACGCCACCGGGTTTGAGGGAGAATAAATGGTAAAAGGTGGCGACGCCGTAGACCTTGCTGAGGGGCAACTTAAGTCCATGGGCAACGTGGGTGAGTGCCTCCTCCTCCAGGCAGCCAAACACCTCCTGGGCGACGTGGAGCACCTCAATTAGGGCATCGGCTCGATACTGGTTACGCTTCATAGCCATGTCCAGGCGCTTAAGGCGTAGGTCTGACTGAGGAGTTTTAGCCTTGGGGGCCTCAGGGATAGTGGTGGTGGGTGCCATGGGTACAACCCTAAAATGAGTAGTAGACATCAATTAAGACGAAAACTATGGGAAAAGAGCCCTGAGGCTGGATGAGGTCTCTCCCAACATGGAACTGATTTCTAGTAGACCTGGGCTTAAATCCACCTACTTCTCCTGGCTCCTGAGGACTGACCCCTGTCCTCTTCTTGAAGGACCGTCGAATTTACGCTGCGTAGTCTAGACCCATACCAGATATCAAACAATTCTAGAGGCCATCATCAACCTTTGAGATGGTTATCAACAGGAATCAAGGAGTTAGAGATTTAACCATTGATTCCATTTAACCAAATCAACCAACCCTTCTGCTTGTGATACTACCTTCCTGTAATAACTCAGTCCCCCCTGACTAAACAGCTACAACCCTTGACTCCTGGTTAGAATAAGGGGGAGATGTGAACGATTACACCTTCCTAGCATACAAACAACAACCTCCAGGCAGAAAAGACGATCTTGATACAAATACAACTGGAAAAACTCTCAACAATTAATTCGCTTGTGCTTACCCGCCAGAGAAACCAGTTCTAGATTCAGAACCTGGCAAAAGGGTGATAAAGGATCATCCAGTGATTACCCAAGGCCATTTTCAGGGTTAATAGTTTAAGATTTGGTTTAGCAATATTGATGTTTTGAAAGTCAATTACCAGGCCTATTTCGGGGATGGTTTCAACCTATCCGATCCCCATACCTCTGGCGGAATTAGTTTACAGAACGATACCTTGCTAAAGGAAAGGAAACTATTCAGCTCGGGCCAGAGCTCGGTCAAGATCGGCAAAAGGTTATATTATGTTAAGGAGTCTCCTTAAACTCCCCAATTTGTGGGTGTCATGTCAAACCTCATCGCTGCGATCGCCTCCACCACGTCGGATGATCTTCAACTTTTAAGGCAAATCTTTACCTCGGTAGATGCTGAAAGTTGTCCGAATCACTATAACTTTCACATGCATACCATTTGCTCCGATGGCAAGTTAACCCCCATCGCTCTGATGGAGCAGGTGGTGGCCATTGGCTTACAGGCCTTCGCCATTACCGATCACCATAGCTTAGCCGGATTTGAACTGGCCAAGGCCTGGTTGGAGGATTGGCGCTGGCGCCACCCTATGCCCCTAAACAGTCGTCTCCCCACCGCTTCCCAGGGTCTAGCCCACCCCCGCCTATTTACGGGTATCGAAATCACTGCCCTGCTAGGGGAGACTGAGGTTCACATCCTGGGTTACGGCTTTGTACCCGATCACGAGGCCCTAGCTCCCTACCTACAGGGCTACGGTGCCCGGTCAACCCTACAACCTGCTGACCTGGTGATTGCCTCGATTCAGCGGGCTGGTGGGTTAGCGGTGCTAGCCCACCCGGCTCGTTACCGCTTACCCCTAGTGGATCTAATTGCCGATGTCGCTAACCTGGGGGTTGATGGTGTGGAGGCGTACTATGCCTACACTAACCCTGGGAGTTGGAGCCCCTGTCCCATCCATACCCCTCCGGTCCTTGAGTTGGCCCATCACTATGGGCTATTAACCACCTGTGGCACCGACACCCATGGGGTGAATCTACTACGACGGCTATAGTTCACCCTTGATTTTAAGTCCATACCTCCGATGATTAATACAAATAGCCAAGCCATTCCGTCAAGCTTTCCAGTTGCTTTTCTGGTTTCAGGGTGCCCAGGCCCCGCACCACTACCTTTCCACCGCTGTAGACAAAGCGGGACTTGAGGTGGCTGGGCAGTTTTTCGCTGATCTTTTTCCAGCCCGGTTCCTCCATGGGGGTTTCCAACACCACGTGTTGTTTACCCTCAGGTTTAATGCGGGAAAAGCCGGCGGCCTTCGCCACTAGCTTAAGCTCCAGCATGCGCACCAGTTGCTCGGTAGCGTAGGGAATGGGGCCGTAGCGATCGCTGAGGTCCGCCGCAATCTGCATCAGCTCCACCTTGCTCTCCGCCACCGCCAGGCTGCGGTAGGCGGCCATTTTTTGATCCAGGTCGGGGATATAGTCGTTGGGCACAAAGGCGGTGACGTTAAGGTCCACCTGGGTATCCTCCACCGGCGGAATCTCCTGGCCTCGAATTTCGGCGATCGCCTCTTCTAGCATGTCCATGTACAGGTCAAAGCCGATCGCCTCCATCTGGCCCGACTGCTCCACCCCCAGCAGGTTACCCACCCCCCGAATCTCCATATCCCGCATGGCCAACTGGTAGCCCGACCCCAACTGGGTAAATTCCTGGATTGCCCGCAGCCGCTGGCGAGCCTTATCGCTCAGGGCCTTTTTAGGATAAAACAGCCAGGCATGGGCCTGCACCCCAGCTCGCCCCACCCGCCCCCTGAGCTGGTAGAGCTGGGACAGGCCAAAGCGATGGGCATCCTCCACCAGGATAGTGTTCACCCGGGGAATATCCAGCCCTGACTCAATGATGGTGGTGCACACCAGAATGTCCGCTTCGCCGCTGCTAAAGGTGAGCATGGTGGATTCCAACTCCCCCTCCTCCATCTGACCGTGGGCCATGGCCAGGCGAGCGGCAGGCACCATCTCCCGAATCTTGGCGGAGACCTCCTCAATTCCCTCCACCCGGGGCACCACGTAGAACACCTGGCCACCCCGGTCCAGTTCCTGGCGAATGGCGGTGCGCACCGCCTCCGGGTCCAGGGGGGACAGGTGGGTCTGAATTGGTCGTCGGGAGGGCGGCGGGGTGGTGATCAAACTCATTTCCCGCACCCCCGAGAGGGCCATGTAGAGGGTGCGGGGGATGGGGGTGGCGCTGAGGGTCAGCACATCCACCTGGGTTTTCAGGGCCTTAATCCGTTCCTTTTGATTCACCCCAAACCGCTGTTCTTCGTCCACCACCAGTAGCCCCAGGGCCTTGAAGTCTATGCCCTTGCCCAGCAACTGGTGGGTGCCCACCACCACATCCAGTTCGCCGGTTTTAAGCCGTTGTAAAAGGTCTTTCTTTTCCGCCAGGGTGCGGAAGCGGTTGAGCAGCCCCACCTGGATCGGGTAGGGGGCAAAGCGCTCCTTCAGGGTGTGGTAGTGCTGCTGGGTGAGGATGGTGGTGGGAGCCAGCAGGGCCACCTGTTTGCCGGCGGTGACCGCCTTAAAGATGGCCCGCAGGGCCACCTCGGTTTTGCCAAAGCCGACATCGCCGCACACCAGCCGATCCATGGGGCGATCACTCTCCATGTCCTGCTTAACCTCCTGCACCGCCTTGAGCTGGTCTGGGGTGGCCTGGTAGGGGAAGGAATCCTCCAGTTCCTGCTGCCAGGGGGTATCGCCGGGGTAGGCAAAGCCCTCCAGCTTGGCCCGCTGGGCGTAGAGCTGGAGTAAATCCACCGCCACCTTTTGGATGGCCTTTTTAGCCCGTCCCTTAGTTTTTTCCCAGGCGCTGCTGGTCATCTTATTCAGCACCGGCGCCTGCCCCGTGGCCACCCGATAGCGGGATAGAGAGCCCACTTGATCGGCGGCCACCCGCAGTAGCCCATCGGCATACTGGATCACCAGATAATCGCGGGTTTCCTGATTGAGGGTGAGGCTCTCCAACTTCAGGAACTGGCCAATGCCGTGGCTGCGGTGGACCACAAAGTCCCCCGGTTTCATCTTGTTGGGGTCCACCTGTTTGGAGGCGGCCTGACGGCGCTTGCGCACGTACCCCGGAGTGGCCAGGCTGTGCTGACCAAAGAACTCCCGGTCGGTCACCACCACTAGGCGGAAGGTGGGCAGGATGAACCCCTCTAACTCCGCCAGACCGGAGTATTTCACCGCCACCGGCACCGACTGGCCCTGCAGCCTATCGATGGCGTTGTAATCCCGGGGGTTGGGGATGAACTGGGCCGGGCAGTCGTGCTCCTGCAGCAGGGCCACGGACCGGGAGGGCTGGGCCGACACCAGCCAAACCCCGTACTTGCGCTGGCATTCCCCCCGCAGGGTTTCCGCCAGCTTGCCAAACTGGTGGGGCAGGGCGGGGACTGGGCGGCTGGCCAGGTTCAACCCCTGGTGGTGGGCCTCCGCCAGGGCGGAGAGCCACAGGCGGGGAAACACCTCCGCCTCCGCCAGGGCCTCACTGAAGGGGCGGTGGATTTTGGGGGGTAGCTCCTCCCCGGTCTGCTGTTGCCAGTGATCCTCCACATGATCTAGCCAGCGATCGCCGTGGGCCTGACACTGGTCCAGCTCATCCACCGCCAGTAGGGTGGTATCGGGTAGGTAATCCAGCAGGGAGGCTGGCTGGGGAAAGGCCAGCCCCAGCCAGCGCCGCAGCCCCTCCGGAAAGATACCGCTGTCCAGCCCCTCCTCAGCCGCCGGGGAAAGCACCCTGGTCAATTTATCCTGGCGGCGCAGGTGCTCTAGGATCACGGGCCCGTATTGGGTGGGGGTGAGAATCAGCTGCTCAACCGGATCGAGGGATCGCTGGGTGGCGGGGTCAAATTCCCGCATTCGCTCCAGCTCATCGCCAAATAGCTCTAGCCGCACCGGTAACTCCGCCGCCACCGGGTAGAGATCGATGATGTCCCCCCGCTGGGCCCACTGGCCTTCGGTCTCCACTACCGCCACCCGCTCATAGCCAAGGCTGGCCAGGCGTTGCCCCAGGGTCTTGAAGTGGATATCCTGCCCCAGTTGTAGCCGCAGACAGTAGGGATCGAGGGCGGCAACCGGCGGCAGGTGGGGTTGGAGGGCCCGCTCCGTGGTGACAATGGCCAGTTTGCGATCGCTCCCCGGCGATCGCCCCAGGGCCAGCAGGTCCGCCAGCACCTGCAGCTGCCCCCAGGTCATTTCCGATTCCTGGTCGAAGGGGTCGTAGGGGGAGGCTTCCGAGGTGGGGTAAAAGTGCACCGTATCCCAGCCCATGGCCTCCAACTGGGGGGCCCAGCGGCTGGCCTCCTCCAGGGTGGCGGTGACCACCACCAGGGGGCGCCCTTCGGCCTGGGCCAGGGCTGAGGCTACCAGCCCCTTCGGCAGGCGGGCCCCGCCGTTGAGGATGAGGCTGCCCTGCTGCTGGAGTTTAGCCAGCAGTTCACCGGTCAGGGGCGATCGCTGCAAGACCCGGATCACGGAGGAGAAAGCCATAGGGAGTGCTCCAGGGAAAATGGGTACGGGAAAGACCCCTGACGATAACTCCAGGGGGATAGGGTGATGGCTAGCTCACCTCTGGTTACCCATTGTATCGCTTTGGCCAGAATGCTTAGGGCAGGGTTTATCAGTCATTTTCATGGCTCGTAACACACAGCCTGTCAGTTACCAGACATGGAAAAGCAAATCCTGGGTAGGCCTTCTAGCTGGCCTCCGCCCCCTTGTCTGAGGTTACGGTTACAGGCCGCTTTCAGCTCCGTCGCGCGACCACCTAACCCCAATAAAAAACAGAGATATCTAGGTTAGATACCTCTGTAATAATTGAGAATTCCCAGGGGTTAGTTCCTGGGAACCCTCAATCCCGACAAGACCAGGGATCGAACTACATTTTGAACTTACCGCCCTTAGCCGGATCAGACCAGTCACAGGCGAAGCCTTTGGTGTCGGGAACGAACTGGTTCCAGGGCACCGGATCAACAGGGCCCGGGGTGGCTTCGACGATGTCGAACAGGCCGTCATCCCGCACCTGACCAATCCGCACGGTCTTGGAAATGTGGTGGTTGGGGAACATCTTCACAGGCCCTCCGGGAGCGGCCATCTCCTGACCATAGGCGGCCGTTCGCACCGCAGGAATATCAAAGGTACCAGCCTTTTCGACCGCCTGCTTCCAGAGGTAAACCATGATGTAGGCGGCTTCCATGGGATCGTTGGTCACCCGATCGTCGCCGAACTCTGCCTTAAAGTCCGCCACCCACTTGGTGTTTTCGGGGCTGTCTACGGTCTGAAAGTAGTTCCAGGAGGCGTATTGACCCAGCAGGAAGTCCTTACCGATTTGACGGACCTCTTCCTCAGCAATACTGACGGACATGGTGGGGTATTTGTCGGGGGTGAGGCCAGCGCCCTGCAGCTGCTTAAAGAAGGCCACGTTGCTGTCACCGTTGAGGCTGTTAAAGATCACCCCGCCGTTGGGCAGGGCCGCCTTAATCTTGGTGATGATCGGGGTTACCTCGGTATTCCCCAGGGGCAGATAGTCTTCCCCGACGGTCTTACCGCCCCTAACCTTGAGTTGCTCTTTGATAATGGTGTTGGCGGTGCGGGGGAAGACGTAGTCAGACCCCACCAGGAAAAATTCTTTACCCTTATTTTTCAACAGCCAATCTACCGCCGGCTCAATCTGTTGGTTGGGTGCGGCACCGGTGTAGAAAATATTCTTGGAACACTCTTGACCTTCGTATTGTATCGGGTACCAGAGCATGTGCTCCTTAGATTCAAATACTGGCAACATGGCCTTACGGCTGGCAGAGGTCCAGCCACCAAAGACCACAGCTACTTTATCCTGGTCGATCAGTTTCTCCGCCTTTTCAGCAAAGGTGGGCCAGTCAGAGGCACCATCCTCTTTGATCGGTTCGATTTGCTTGCCCAACACCCCACCGGCGGCATTGATTTCCTTAATGGCCAGCATTTCGGCATCCACCACGGTGGTTTCACTGATAGCCATGGTGCCACTGAGGGAGTGGAGAATACCCACCTTAACGGTGTCACCGCCGCCGGCTGCCGTATCAGTGCCGCCAGTGGTGCTTTCAGTAGTGGTGGTGCCGCCTCCGCAGGCCTTTAACAGCATGGAGGTGCCCAGGGTCGCTGACCCGTAAACCAAAAACTTACGTCGATTAAATCGAGTTACCATTCAACCTCGCTCCTGACTCAATAAATGAGGTAATTTTGCCGCAATCGTGACGAAATTCTTTGAGTTTAGAATTCACTTCGCCTCCAGAGTGGATATTAGAGGTACTGCAGGGGGCAAAGTGTATTCCACGCTACAAAAAACCTGCTTATTATAGCAGTTTGTTATTCGCTGACCCTGGTAGACCCCAGTTTTTGGTTAATATGATCTATACGGACCGATCCTAAATAGTCAACGCCGTCTTAACTGGACCCCAAGCCACCAATCCGTTCGCCCAATTTTTGGGTAACCCTTTCTCCCACTCCTATGAATTCTGATCCCTGGGTGATTTGTACTGCATCCGTGAGCCCTGCCCACTGGCAAGAGGTCCGCTCCCAAATTGCTGAACCGCAAACCGATGATCAGTTGCTTGCCTGGGTTCAGTACGTCCATGATTGCCGGTTCTTTGGCAAGACCATAGGCGATGTTATCCGTATGCTCCCGGATGACTATCCCAATTCCTTTTGTTTCATCGTCGATGGACAGACCTTTGCCTCCGATGAGCATTCCATTGCAGTTGTCTCCTTTCTACCGGAGTGGGACGATAATCGTGGTGAATTTAACTGGCAATCGCCTCGCCAGATCCTAGACGATCAGATCAAGCACTTTCGGGCTCAGCCCCGCGCAATTCAGTCCATCCAAAACAACCTTTCCCTTGGCAACATGGACTTTGAGGACTTCGCCAATCACCTTGATGGCGATGGCATCTACCGAAGCTGAACTTTACGGCAGCTGGGCAAAAACCACCAGAGTTCTAGCCCTACCAGGCCTACCCCAGCGCCGGTCACCGCTAGTTTAGACCAGAGGGGTTGTTCAATCCGCTGGAACTGGCCAGTGGCGGTGGAGACCTTGGTATCGCGGTGGGTGGGAGCGGGAGAGCCGCTGACCAGGGCGAGGGTGAGGCTGGCGAGGCTGTTGAGGGTTATGGGCAATGGGGGAGTCGGCGGACGGTATTTTGGGTCAACCCATTACTCCTGCTTATCGCAAATGGTAATGTTGGCCCGGAGTTAAGTCTACCCATCGGTATCCCCATGGCTCTTCGGGAACGCCTGTGCAACTATTTGGACACCACCGATAGCCTGGGGGATGGATTTGTAACGGGGAGATCGCCGCCTTGATTTTTTTCCCCGCCACCATTTCCGTGGTTCAAACCTACCCCATCGACGAAAAACTACGGTCAATTCTGAAAACCATCGACTGGCTGATCGTAGTGATCTTTACCCTTGAGTATGGAGTGCGGCTGTGGGTGGCGGAGCGCCCCTGACGATATTTAGCGAGCCTTTATGGCTTGATTGATTTACTCTCTATCCTACTCTTCTGGATAGGGGTAGTGGATATCCGCTTTCTGCGTAACCGTTCATATCTCCCCCTCATTCGAAGGAGGAATCAAGGGTTGTAGCGGTTTAGCCGGGGGGGAAGTGAATCATTACCTTTCTGCGGTTCTTCCGGTCTTTGCGAATTTTACGACTGGCCCGAATCCTCAGCAATCGGGTGTGGTTTGGCAAATTTACCAGCGCCGACAGCCTGATTTTAATTCAGATTCTTTTCACCCTGGCGGCCATCGTCTTTATCTATATCTATGCCGGGATCTATGCCGGGCTGATTTTTCAGGTGGAACATCCCCGCAACCCCAAGGGCTTCCGAACCTTTTTAGACGCCCTTTACTTTGCCATTGTTACCATGACCACCGTGGGCTACGGGGACATTATTCCCCTATCAGAAACCGGCCGGGCCCTGACCCTGATGATGATTCTGACTGGGATTGCCCTGATTCCCACCCAAATTAGTAGCCTGATTCGCTATCTGGTAAAAGTTACTAATAGTCAGCAGGTGGCCTGTGGTAGCTGTGGTCTAGTGGTTCACGACCAAGATGCCAGATTCTGCAAACAGTGTGGCACAGCCCTGGAACTGAAACCTTTGCCATAACTTGTCCAACGTTCAGCCCCTAATCCAGGGGCTGGGCAGGAAACTTCACAACCGTTGTGGCCCTACGGCTACTGACTAAATTAAATCCCCCAGAGCCTTCGCCACGGTTTGCACATCCTTGTCCCCCCGACCAGAACAATTGATCACCAGGCGGGGATTGCCCTCTAGCTGGGGGCAGAGATGCTCTAGGTAGGCAAAGGCATGGGCGGTTTCCAGGGCGGGAATGATACCCTCTAGCCGGGAAACCCGCTGAAAGGCCGCCATGGCTTCCTGATCGGTGACGCTGTAGTACTCCGCCCGACCCATATCCTTGAGAAAACTATGTTCGGGCCCCACCCCTGGGTAATCTAAGCCGGCGCTGATAGAATGGGCCTCCATTACCTGACCATCCTGATCTTGAAGCAGGTAGCTCATGGCCCCATGCAATACCCCCACCCGCCCCGCCGTCAGGGTGGCGGCGTGCTGACCGGTGGCGACGCCACTACCTGCCGCCTCAATACCTATCATCCGCACCGTAGGCTCCTCCACAAAGTCGTGGAATAGCCCCATGGCATTGGACCCGCCCCCCACACAGGCCATCAAAATATCCGGCAGGGCCCCAAACTTCTGCTGACACTGGGTCCGGGTTTCCTCCCCAATCATGGCGTGGAAGTCGCGCACCATCATCGGGTAGGGGTGGGGGCCAGCCACGGAGCCCAGGATGTAGTGGGTGGTTTCGACGTTAGTCACCCAGTCGCGGATGGCCTCCGAGGTGGCATCCTTAAGAGTGCCGGTACCCGCCGATACCGGGCGCACCTCCGCCCCCATCAGGCGCATGCGAAAGACATTAAGGGCCTGCCGTTCCATGTCATGCACCCCCATGTAGATCACGCATTGCAGGCCAAAGCGAGCGCAGACCGTGGCAGTGGCGACGCCGTGCTGACCGGCACCGGTCTCAGCAATCACCCGCCCCTTGCCCATGCGCTTGGCCAAGAGCACCTGACCCAGGGCGTTGTTAATCTTGTGGGCACCGGTATGGTTGAGATCCTCCCGTTTGAGATAGATCTCTGGCCCCTGGCCATCGGGACGGCGATAGTGGGCGGTGAGACGCTCGGCAAAGTAGAGGGGACTAGGGCGCCCCACGTAGTCCTGCAGGAGCCCCTGGAGTTCCGCCTGAAAGCCGGGCTCGTGACGGTACTGGTAGAAAGCCTGCTCCAACTCCGTCAGGGCCGGCATTAGGGTTTCTGGCACATACTTACCGCCAAATTGGCCGAACCGACCCAGGGAGTCAGGACGGGAACGGATGGCGGCGGCGATGGATTGGGGGGATAGGGGAGTTTGGGTCACAACAGGGAGGGGATGTAACGGTGGGTAGGTTCTGATTGTACCCTTTTACCCAAACGGGTGGATACAGACAGCCTAGGGATTACAGTAGGGGCAATGGGCGGGATCGGCACTGGCAGGGTGATCGGCGGGAGATTGGTGGTGTTGGTGTTGGCAGTGCTGACACTGGTAAACCTGGATCCGGGTGAGCAGGGTGGGACTGCCACAGAGGCTACAGGGTAGGCCGGGTAACTCCTGGGCCAAAGCAAAACCCGGGTACTGGCACTGGGGACAGTGGCGCTGTAGGGTAGCGATCAATTGTTGCGTTGCCTGGGTGATCACCGCCATGCGGGTGGGGTTGTAGAGGGCCCGCATATCAGTTTCCAGCCGCACCTCCCCCTGGGGAGACTGGCGGAGGGCGGTGGTCACCGTCTCCACCAGCTGGGCTTCACTAACAATCCCTTTGATCCAGGGGCCGGCCCCCGGCCCCTGGGGTTTAACCACCAGCCCGTGGCTGGGGAAGCCCACCGCCTGGGCAAAGGCCAGGGCGGCCTGCAAATCCTGGATGGTCTGATGGCGGTAGTTGGTGTCGGTGGACAGGTATTCCCCCACGATTTCCAACTGGTGGCGACGATCTAACAGCAATACTAACTCCTGATCGCAGGCCAGAAAAGGAATTTGGGGATGGGGACCAAAGCTGCCCTCGCTGGCGATGGCCAGGGTTTCACCGGTGTGGTCAAGGGCGGCGGCGGCCTTGAGGCGGGCGGTGGCGCGGGCATCATCCGACCGTTGGATATCACCGGTGAAGGTGCCAAAGCGATCGGTGTCAAAGTTTTGGGGTACCTGGGGGCGCGCCCCCAGGTGGGCTTCCACCAGGGGGGCGATGGCCTCCTCCTTGCGGTGCATGGTGGCAATTACCGCCACCCGCCCGACAAAGAAAGGATGGGGTTGACCCGGATCAGTCATCCTCATGGGCAAAGCGGTTATAGAGAAAGTCGAGGGCGTGGTTCCGCAGATCATAATACTGCGGATCCTCCATAATCTGGTCGCGATCGCGGGGCCGATCAAAGGGAATGGTCATGATCTCTCCTATGGTAGCCGCTGGACCGTTGGTCATCATCACCAGGCGATCGGCCAGGAATAGGGCCTCATCAATGTCGTGGGTAATCATCAGCACGGTGCAGCGATGATCAGTCCAGATCTTCAGCAACTCCTCCTGGAGTTCCTCCTTGGTGATGGCATCCAGGGCGCCGAAGGGCTCATCCAGGATCAACACCTCGGGGCGAATCGCCAGGGCCCGGGCAATGGAAACCCGCTGGCGCATACCGCCGGAGATCTGGTCAGGGCGCTTATCCGCCGCTTCGGTGAGCCCCACCATGGCCAGGTGCTCCCGCACAATGGCGCGCTTTTGGGCCTCCGGTTGCTTAGGCCACACCGCATTCACCGCCAGGTAGACATTTTCAAACACCGTGCGCCAGGGCAGTAGAGCGTAGTTTTGAAACACCACCATGCGATCGGGACCGGGTTCCCGAATGGGCTGCCCCTTGAGGGTCACCGAACCACCGGTAGCCTGCTGGAAGCAAGACACCAGACTCAACAGGGTGGACTTACCACAGCCAGAGTGGCCAATCAGGCAGACGAATTCCCCCTCTTGAATGGTGAGATTGACGTTCTCCAGGACGGGGTAGGGGCCCTTGGGGGTGGGAAAGGCCTTGGACACCTGATCGAAGCTCAGAAAACCGTTGGTGCCGTAGGTGGTAGCGGGGCGGGATTGGAGTAAGGTAGTGGGTTGCATAGGGGGTGTCCTAATTTGAAGGGGATAGGAAATAGGGAACAAAAGACAGGGGACAGGGTGAGGCTGTCCCCTGGGAGATTAGGCGGCGATCGCCCGGGGTTGGTCAAGAATCACCTCGGCAATGGTGACATCCCGTTTGATGGTGAGACTATTTAGGTAGCCCATCGGGTCTTCGGCGTCAAACCGGGTGCCATCAAACAGTTGAATGGTGCCGCGGGTAAACTTTTCATCCAGCAGCCCCAGTTCTCGGGCAGCGGTGCTGTAGACACTCACCCGCACCATCCGCTCCAGGATTTCCAACCAGTTGCGGGCAAAGGGTACATCCCCCCAGCGGGCCATCTGGGTCATGTGCCAGAGGTGTTCGGTACGGCTGGGGCGGTTAGCACCATCGCCGAAGAACAGGTGGTGGGCGTATTCCCGCAGGGCCGGGTTGCGCTCACAGACCGTAGCCCGGGGGTTACCCAGTTGGATGTACTCCACTGGGGTGGCCAGGTAGGCCCGCTGGGAGAGAATCTCCCGAATCTCCGGTTCATTTTCGGGCTCGGAACAGAACCGGCAGGCCTCCAGCAGGGCCTTAGTCAGGGCAATGTGGGTATTGGGGTAGGCATTGGCCCAGTCCTCCCGCACCCCCAGCACCTTGCCGGGATGGCCATCGTAAATTTCCCGATCGGTGGCGATGGTGAAGCCGACTCCATCCATGGCGGCTCGTTGGTTCCAGGGTTCCCCCACGCAGAAGCCGTCGATACTGCCGGCCCGCAGGTCCACCACCATCTGGGCCGGGGGAATGGTTTGCAGGGTGAGGTCTAGGTCGGGGTCGATGCCGCCGGCGGCTAACCAGTAGCGCAACAGCAGGTTGTGCATAGAGGAGGGGTGGACCATGGCCATGCGATGCTGGCGATCGGGGGTGCGCTGCAGCATGGCCTTGAAATCCGCCAGACTGTGGACTCCCTGGTCGTAGAAGCGGCGGGCCAAGCTGATGGCATTGCCGTTGCGGGTCATGGTCAGGGCGGTGACCACCGGCAGGGGTCGGTCTTGGTGGCCCCCCAGGGTAAACCACAGGGGCATGCCGGAGGGCATTTGGGCGGCATCCAGGTAGCCGCCGGCGATGCCGTCCACCACCCCGCGCCAACTGGTTTCCCGCACCAGGTTGACCTCATCCAGGCCGTGCTTGGTGAAAAAGCCCTTTTCCTTAGCAATGGCGACGGGGGCACAGGCGGTCAGGGGCACAAAGCCGAAATCTAGATTCACCTTTTCCAAGCCGTGGCGGGCGATCGCAGTGGTCTTGCGAGCCCGCAGCTTCTTGATCCGCTTTTGCTGGTTGAGGAAGTAGATGATTTCGCTACGCAGACTGTAGTAGCTGGGGTGCTCCACCACCTCCATGCGCTGGCGAGGCCGAGGAATGTCCACCTCCAGGATGGCGCCAATTTCCGCCCCTGGGCCGTTGGTAAGCATGACGATGCGATCGGAGAGCAGCACCGCCTCGTCCACGTCGTGGGTGACCATCACCGCCGTTACCTTATTTTCATCGCAGATGCGCATCAGTTGGGTTTGCAGATTCCCCCGGGTGAGGGCATCGAGGGCCCCAAAGGGCTCATCCAGCAGTAGCAATTTGGGCCGAATGGCCAGGGCCCGGGCGATCGCCACCCGTTGCTTCATCCCCCCCGATAGCTGGTCGGGCATTTTGTCCGCCGCCGCCTGCAGCCCCACCAGGTTAATGTGCTCCTCAACGATGGAGCGCCGTTCCCCCTTGGGCAGGTCGCCGTAGACGGTGTTGACCGCCAAGCCAATGTTATCCCGCACCGATCGCCAGGGCAGCAGGGAATAGTTTTGAAACACCACCATGCGATCAGGGCCGGGTTCCTTAATTTGCTTATCCTCCAGGGTGATCACCCCGGAACTGGGTAGGGATAACCCGGCAATCATATTCAGCAGGGTGGACTTACCACAGCCGGAGTGGCCAATGAAGGAAATAAATTCCCCCTGCTTAATCGTCAAATCAATACCCTTCAGGGCAATATACTCACTACCATCGGCCAGGGAAAATACCTTATCCACCTGGTCCGCTGCGACTAAAAGACCCATGATTCGCTCCTTAAAACACGTTCAAACATTAGGGATGGGAACTAGAAACTACAGAGGAATTACTTGCGGGCCGGCGCAATTTTGCTCTGCAGGAAGGCAATCAACCGGTCCAATAGCAGGCCGACGCCACCGATGTAGAGCACCGCCAGAATGATTTCGCTGATGTAGTTTTGCTGGTAGGCATCCCAGATAAAGAAACCAATCCCCACAATCCCCGACATAACGATTTCAGCGGCAATAATCGCTAGCCAGGCCAGACCAACGGCAATGCGCAGACCGGTGAAAATATAGGGCAGGGCCGAGGGGAATAGGACGTTCAGGTAGTAGTCCTTACGAGATAGCTTCAGCACCTTGGCCACGTTGTTGTAGTCCTCGGGAATCTGCCGTACCCCTTCGGTGGTGTTAATTAGAATCGGCCACACCGCCGTAATGAAAATCACAAAGATGGCGGCGGGTTGGTTTTGCTGCAGGGCCACTAGGGCAATGGGCACCCAGGCCAGGGGGGCAACCATACGCAAAAACTGAAAGATCGGGTAGGTGGCCTTGTTGAGCCAGTCATTGGTCCCCACCAGCACTCCAACGGTAATACCGACGATGGCGGCGGCGGTATAGCCCTTGGCTACCCGGCCCAGGCTGGCCAGGGTTTGCCAGAATAGGCCCTTATCGAGACCGCCGCGATCGTAGAAGGGGTAAAGCAGCAGCTCTCGGGTGCGTTGCTCGGTCCAAAGACTGAGGGGGCCGGGCAGGCGGGTGAGCCCTGACCAGGAAAAGAATTGCCAGATGATCAAAAAAGCCGCAATACCCAGCAGGGGGGGCAACCAGTTGGCCCCCTGCTTTTGCCAGAACTCCTGGAGACCAGTGGCCAGCGATCGGGGGCGGGCCTGGAGACGATTACGGGTGTTAGCAACCATGAATAGTTAACCTTGGATGGATGGAATATCACTTTGGCCAGAACCATTAGGACAGACTGGATTGGGGTTTGATGGCGGGTAACTGGGCAGCGAGCTCGGGTTAGGAGCCATCAAACCCCAGGGCTGGCTAGGCGTTCTGGCGCGCCTAGGCTGGACCAGGGAGAAAAACGAGGAAAGGGCGGGGGTGGTGAGTCAGGAGCGAGGGCAGGAGCGAGTCAATCGTGGCCCTCGAGTCACCCCCACCCAAGACTAGGTGCGTTTGATCTTCAAGCTGCTCAGGTAGGCCTCTGGATTTTCCGGATCGAACTTAACCCCATCGAAGAAGGTTTCCACCCCTCGGGAGGTACTGTTGGGAATATCGCTAAACCCGGCTTCCTTCGCCGCTTCGCGCCAGAGATCTTCACGGTTTACCGAATCCACCAGGCGCTTCACCGTATCGAAATCCTTCAATTGACCCTTATGGAAGCCCCAGCGCAAACTTTCGGTCAAGAACCACAGATCATGGCTCTTGTAGGGGTAGGAGACATTCCCCCTGGCGTCAGTCCAATAGAGGGGACCGGCGGTGAAGTCATTGATATCCGGCTTGCCATCCCCCATGGCGTAACGTCCCTCAAAGGGAGAGGTGAGGATCTCAGGGGCAATGTTGAAGTAGTTGCGCCCGGCACAAAGCTGCACCAGCTCCGCCCGATTCTCGGGCTTGTCGGCCCACTGTTGGGCCTCCATCACCCCCTTCAACAGGGCTTTGGTGGCCTTGGGGTGGGCATCCACCCAGTCAGCCCGCATGGCCAGGTACTCCTCCGGATGGGCCGGCCAGATCTGGGAGGTGAGGGCGGCCATAAAGCCAATCTTGTCCGCCACAATCCGGTAGGGCCAGGGGTCACCGGTACTGAAGGCATCCATGCTGCCGGTGCGCATCCCCTGCACCGTCTCCGAGGGGGGCACGGTGAGCAACTCAATGTCCTGGTCGGGGTCAATGCCACCGGCGGCCAACCAATAGCGAATCCAGAAGTCCTGGTTGGCGTTAGGGAAGGTAAAGGCCGCCTTGAACTTGCGCCCCTGGCTGCCGGCAAACCCCTTGATATAGCCCGCCGCCTTGCTCACATCCAGACCAATGCCCTTACCGGCGTGGGCGTTGGCAACGGCAATGCCATTCCCCTGGGTAACCAACTGGGCCAGCACGTACATGGGTACTTTTCTGCCATTGGTGATAATCCCCTCGCTGATCAGGTGGGGCATGGGCATTTGCCACTGGCCGCCGTCAATGCCGCCGCCGGCGGAGCCAATCGCCACGTTATCCCGGGCGGAGGCCCAGTTGGCCTGTTTGGCCACCTCGACCCCGGTCATGCCGTACTTGGCAAAGAAGCCCTTCTCCTGGGCAATGATCAAGGGGGCTGACTCCACGATTGGCAGGTAGCCCAACTTAACGGTGGTCACCTCCGGGGCATCGCCAGCGGCCACGGGGCCCGGCGCTGGGGTGCTGGTACTACCACCGGTAGGAGCGTCGCTGGAGGGGGGGTTACCCAAACAGCCCTTCAACAACACCGATCCGGTGGCGGCCACCCCGGCGGTAACCAGGAATTTGCGGCGACCAACTCTGGAAATATCAGACATGACAGATAAACTCCTAAAACGTTCCAACCAATTAGGGCCACTAAGAGTCATGCCCCCAGGCCTGGGGGCCAACTAGAGAGCCGGCAAGGAGATGGGTTGCAGGGCAGCCCGACCCCTGACCGACAGGGGATGACTGGGGGACTCCGGGGTGTTAACCCAAAAGCCCCTCAAACTGTTTAAAGGCTCTCCACGGGAAATAGGCCGTTGCGAGGGTTAGTCCCAGAGGGAGACTAAACCCGACGATCGCTCAGGCTATCGTCAACCAAAAATCCATCGATGGGTAAACCATTTATCTGGATCAATCTGTGATCAAATCCCGATAGTTTAAATTCTATGGATAAAACGTCATTTGTAAACCCCCCAGGATCACCCTAGAGCTCCAGAATTTGCAATTCACGCCATAAGGGGAGGTTATGAGTGCCCTAGAGTTGCAGTACCCTAACTTCTGGGCCAACCATTGATTGACTGAATATAGTTGTTATATACGGAATATACGGGCCGATACCCAGAGCCCTATGCGGTGTCCTGAGTTAAATCACTGATTAGCCCCGCCATGGTTTGCCCGGCCCAGGGCCGGAGATGGTCAAGGGAGAACGCCTTAGGGGTTGTTGAGGGCTAGGCCATTGCTGCGGATGGCAGGGGAAGAAGCTCCCTTTTGCTTGAGGTGGATATTCTGCATGTGTTTCTTGACGGTGTTGGGGGCAATAAACAGTTCACCGGCAATTTGCTTGTAGGTGTAGTTGGCCCGCTGTAGCATCCAGATCTCGGTTTCGCGATCGGTGAGCCCATAGTGCTGGGCCTCCTCTATGGCAATACCCTTAATTAATTGATACTGGTCTTTCATCTCCAGCACAATACAGTGCTTGCCGAGGGTATCGAGCTTCATGTGGCGAGCCGTGACGGTAAAGGTAACCGAGCTGTTGATGCAAATTTTGGTCTTCATAATCCAGTGTTGTTCTGGAAACCGACGGCGCACATCGGCAACGGAATTACATAGGTAACTAATTTCCTTCGGAATCGCCTCGGAGGAATTACGTTCCTGACTAATCTGACGGAGGATGCGGCAGGCACAATCGTTGGCGTAGAGGACCTGCTGGCCTTCGGTGATAATCAAAATCCCATTGGTTAGTTTAGTCAGGGCTTCTACCACCACCGGGTCCTGAATATCCACCTGGCTCTGTTTACTCAGGTCAAGCCCAGCCTCCGATAGGCTATTCTCCGTATTCAACTTTTCTACAGGGACACGAATAAACAACATAGGGACACAACTCCTGATTAGGGTAGAACCATAGGAATTCATGGATCATGGCAGATGCCGTAGTTCTGAGCCAGACGGGAGGGAAAAGGGGCTAAACTCCAAGTTCTCAAGCCGCAAACCTTACCCCACCCACTAAAACGCTAAACCTAGATCATGGGTTGTGGGGTTGTTTGTTTTCCTGGCGTTTATAGGAAAATAGAGTCTATCGGCATAGGGTTTTTCATCGTTAGAAAAGTGAAATAAACCGCGTCTAATTTGAAACCTGGAGTTTTCCTTACCTAAAATCCCTCGAGAGCATCCCAATTTTGTAAGTTTGCCCTCATCCCCTAACCCCTTCTCCCAAAAAGGGAGAAGGGGAACCGGATTCAAAATCCCTCTCCCGCTCTGGGAGCGGGCTTTTGAAGGGTTTTCCGGCACCCCCCCCTGCGGGAAGCAAGCTACGCCCCCTGGGAGAGGGTCTGGGGGTGAGGGGGCGGAATTACGGTTCTCATCATGGACTTGGTTTAAATCAGAAAACAGGCAGAAATA
>JBEIUS010000231.1:0-3816 GCA_040374235.1 Leptolyngbya sp.
GGGTTTTTGGGCGACGACGGCGAAGCCGCTCATCCGAGCGGGGAGCGGCCTGACTGTAGGTGGAGCTATCGGGGCCGGGGGGGCGATCGCTGGGGCCCCGATCGGAGGGGGGCGGCGCTTCGCCGTAGCGATTACCGTAGGTCCCTGACTCCGGTTGATCGTAGCCAGAGCCAGGACCTGCCTCTGGCTCTGGGCGACCCCCCAGCATGGGTCGAGGCCGGGCGTAGGGATCCTCCGGACCGTAGGGCTGGTCTAGTTCAGCTCGCAGGTTAGCCCGACCGTCACCCCCGTAGGCAGGACGGCTGGGGCGAGGGGGACGATAACCGCCACCATAGCCGCCCTCCCAGCCTCCAGCCTGGGAGGGTGGACGCTGGCCCAGGGGGGTTCTAGAGTTGATGTTTTGAATAATTAAGGAGGTCAACACCCCCACCCTGATCATCTGCTGGAAAGCAGGGATGGGCTGCATGTCAAGGTTGACAAACAGTAGGATGCCGGCCAGCAGTAGGAGGATTGCATAGACCTTGTCAGAGTCGCGAGAATAACCCGGCCTCAGCCGATCTAAGAAGAAGAGCCCAACGGCACCGAGAACCAGGAAAATGCCAAGTAGTAAAGGAACTGGAGTACCAAAATTCACAGTGGATTCCTTCTTAGGGGTGACGTTTGCGACCCGACGAATAGCTAAGCCCTTTAGGCGGCTGCTGTTGTTCGGTTAATTCTAACCAATTTATTGCCATTCTAGCCAACGCCTCAAGGGTAATCCCTGTGGATAGAGTGACAGGGGTGGCTATAGTCAAAGCTATCTCCACCCCTGGATAGATGAAAACTGTAGACGGTGAGCCGAGCCTACTGCCGTTGAATTTTATCGCGCTGGCTCAGGAAGAGCAAACCCACCGTCGCCGGCACAATTACAATCAGGGCACCAGCTAGCAAGCTGAGTAGAAAGTTGCTTAAAGAGGCTGTCATAGTGTCTTTGTCCTAAACGAAGATGATCATCCTAGATAACTAGATAAATTATGGCCTAATTTACCACCTAATCTATAGCGATTCCCGATACAATCAGACCGAATAGTGTATGGCCCTGGCCATGCCAACGGCCCTCCGCCAACCCCAACCGCCATAGACCGGTGGGAATGTTTTATGATAAGTCGATAAACCTGAAATCAATGCTTAGGGGAGCCCAACCGTGGTGACCACCGCCCTACTGAATTGGACCGTTGCCCTGGGTCTGGCGATCATGACCCTGCTATTTATATTTCGGATTGTGCTGACCTGGTATCCCCAGGTAGAATTGACCCGATTCCCCTGGCTGTTAGTATTCTGGCCCACAGAACCCCTGCTGGTGCCCGTGCGTAAATGGATACCACCGATTGGGGGGGTGGATATTGCTCCGGTGATTTGGGTGGGTTTGATCAGCCTACTGCGGGAAATCCTGGTCGGGCAACAGGGACTACTGAGAATGCTGGGTTAGCCCTGGGCGTACTCTGGGGCGGTGTAGCCATTTTCAAAGGCATACTTGACCAGTTGGGAGCGGTTTCTTAAGCCTAGCTTGGCTAGGATGTTGCTGAGATGGGTTTGAACGGTGCGGGGGCTAAGGAACAGACGGTTGGCGATCTCCTTATTGGTAAAGCCCTGAATCACCTGCCAGAACACCTTCAGTTCGGCGCCACTAAGGGCCTCGGGGAGGGTATCCTTGGTGGTGACTGGCTCGGGAGCAAGGGGCTGTAGGCTGCCTTGCAACCGCTGTACTCGAGCCACGTTGCCCTTCACCTTGGCAATCAACTCTTGGGCATGGAAGGGTTTGACCAGGTAGTCATCGGCTCCAATCAGGTGACCCTGGACCCGATCGTTGACATCCCCCAGGCTGGACAGAAAGATGAAGGGAATCATCTGGCCGCTGGGGCAGGCCCGCACCTGGCGGCAGAATTCAAACCCATCCATCCCTGGCATGAGAATATCTGAGAGAACGACATCCGCTGACCGGGTAGTAAGCAGGTGCAGGGCTTCCTGCCCGGAGTTGGCATTCATGACCTCAAATCCTTGGGCCTGTAAACGGCGGGTCAGAGCGAGTTGCAAGGTCTTGTCGTCATCAACGATCAGCACTGTTGTCATGGTAAAACCTTCAGAAAATGGTGACCAGAATGGCCTTAGGCCCGTGATACACCCCTAGCCCAGCCCTCGACCCCAGGTCTAAAGGAACCCTTAAACCCTCACAAATCGTTGCCAAACAGGCGGATTTAGGGGTTAAAGCAGATTAGACTGTGGGTTGTTTTGTCGCATTCTGGGCAAGTTGCAATGTACGAACGGATCACTCCCCCCTCCGTGGGCGAACGTATCACCTTTAAGGACGGCGAACCCGTCGTGCCAGATAACCCTATCATTCCCTACATTCGCGGTGATGGAACGGGGGTGGACATTTGGCCCGCCGCTGAACGGGTTTTTGACGCCGCCGTGGCCAGGGCCTACGGGGGAAAGCGGCGGATCACCTGGTTTAAGGTTTATGCCGGCGATGAGGCCTGTGAGCAGTACGGTACCTTTCAATACCTGCCGGAGGACACCCTGCAGGCGATTCGGGAGTACGGTGTGGCGATTAAGGGCCCTCTGACGACGCCCATTGGCGGTGGTATTCGATCCCTGAACGTGGCTCTCCGCCAGATTAATGATCTCTATGCCTGTGTCCGCCCCTGCCAGTACTACGCCGGTACCCCTTCGCCCCACCGCAGTCCAGAAAAATTGGATGTGATTATTTATCGGGAAAACACGGAGGATATCTACCTGGGGATCGAGTGGAAACAGGGAGATCCGATCTGCGATCGCCTGATCACCCTGCTCAATACCGATTTCATTCCCGCCACCCCGGAACACGGCAAAAAGCAAATCCCCTTGGATTCTGGGATTGGCATTAAACCCATCAGCAAACAGGGCAGTCAACGCCTGGTGCGACGGGCGATTAAGCATGCCCTGCGGCTGCCCCCGGAAAAGCAGCAGGTTACCCTGGTGCACAAGGGCAACATCATGAAGTACACCGAAGGGGCCTTCCGTGACTGGGGTTACGAACTGGCCACCACGGAGTTTCGCCCGGAGTGCGTCACGGAGCGGGAGTCCTGGGTGTTGGGGAACCGGGAGGCCAACCCCGATCTGTCGGTGGAGGACAACGCCCGCCAGATCGAGCCGGGCTACGATGCCCTCACACCGGAGAAAAAGGCGGCGGTTTGTGGCGAGGTGCAGGGTATTTTAGACGCCATCTGGGCTACCCATGGCCAGGGCCAGTGGAAAACTAAGGTAATGGTCAACGATCGCATCGCCGACAGCATCTTCCAGCAAATTCAGACCCGCCCCGACGAGTACTCCATTCTGGCCACCATGAACCTGAATGGGGATTATCTTTCCGATGCCGCCGCCGCCATCGTGGGGGGCCTGGGCATGGGGCCCGGGGCCAACATCGGCGATAGTTGCGCCATCTTTGAGGCCACCCACGGCACTGCCCCCAAACACGCCGGCCTGGACCGTATTAACCCTGGTTCGGTCATTCTGTCGGGGGTGATGATGCTGGAGTACCTGGGCTGGCAGGCGGCGGCAGACCTGATTAAGACCGGTATCGCCGGGGCGATCGCCAACCGGGAGGTGACCTACGATCTGGCCCGTCTGATGGAGCCCCCCGTCTCCCCCCCCTGAAGTGCTCAGAGTTTGCTGAAGCCATTATTCGCCATTTTGGTGATTAGGCCGTCGGGGGGGTGGTGGGCGCGGCGCCCCCCACCCCCCAAAACCCAAACAGCGGGAAGCCCCCCAAACCCCAAAAAAAAAAAAACAAAAACCCAC
>JBEIUS010000143.1:0-8898 GCA_040374235.1 Leptolyngbya sp.
TCAGTGATTTCTCCGTCTCTATTGAGCAGATCATAGGTGATGGAGCAGCCTTACTGGCTGCAATGTTCTATAGTATTTATCTATTGACTACTGAACAACTCCGATCCAGATTTTCCACTGCTACTATTCTCCTATGGCGCTGCGCTTTAGGAACAGTCATTACCTTACCCATTACATTATTAACAGATCAACAAATTTTTCCCCATACCTTTTCAGGCTGGATAGCAGTAATTTCCTTAGCACTAATTTGTCAGGTTTTAGGGCAAGGTTTACTAGCGCAATCTCTCAATCAACTCTCGTCTAGTTTTGTAGCCACAACTCTTCTACTTGAACCAGCAATTAGTGCATTTATAGCTTGGTTACTTTTTTTTGAGAAGTTAACTTTGTTAAATTGGATAGCATTTTTTGTTGTTTTAGCTGGAGTATATTTAGCAAAACCACGTCAGCTTATAGCCACAACCCTAGAAAAAAATGGTTAATTATCTACCCACAAATATAAATCCTGATTGGGATTCTAGTTTTCTTAAATACAGCCTGAAGTGTCTTCTTAAGAAGCTGCGTATTGCCGTAATTCACGGGGGTGATAGCAGCAAAGAAGGCTCAGTTATCTATAAAACTCACAATCCACGCTCCACAAAAACCTATGAACAAGTAGCCCAAGATATTGCTAAGGCACTGATAACAATTGGATTTGATCATGTTTTTCTTATGGCAGATGATATGACTCTGCCTCAAAGGCTCAAACAGGGAAATATTCACCTTGCCTGGCTCAATACTGGCGGTGTTCAAGGATATAACCCAATTTGTCACACTCCGGCTTTATTAGAAATGCTCGGAATTCCCTATGTAGGTCATAATCCCCTAAACAGTTCCATACTTGATCAAAAACATATTTTCAAACTAGAACTTCAGGCACGGGGAATAAATACTGCTCCTTTTGTGACTTGGCATCCGGCTCAAGGATTATTTGACTATCATCGGAGTGAGAATTTTGCGATAAATTTCCCTAACTACAAAGGACCATTTATTGTTAAACCTGTATCTGGTCGTGCTTCCTTAAATATACATTTTGTTAAAAATATTCAAGGTTTATCCGCAGCAGTGGCGAATATCCACGACATCACTCACAATACTGCTTTAATTGAAACTTATTTTCCAGGTCGGGAGTTCTGCGTTTCTGTATGTGGTTATGTTATCCACATCAATAAAACTTTTTATAAGAAAACCCAACCATTTGCTTTCTCTACAATTGAGCGAACTTTAGAACGTGGGGAACATATCTTTACATCAATGGACAAGAAGGCTATTACTACTGAACGGATTCGCTTGCTTGACGATCACGAATTAGAATTAAAGCAAGATTTAATGGAAATAGCTCAAAAGATTTATCAGAGTTTTCATTTCAATACTTTAGTTAGAGTTGATTTGAGAGCTGATGAAAACAATATCCTTCATGTGTTAGAAGCAAATCCGAAGCCGGACCTCAAGAAACCTAATAACTTTACTACTAGTTTAGTGGCTCAAGGACTAGATGAACAGAGAATGAGTTACGAGGATTTAATTTTAAGTTTATTGAGCGATCGCCTAGACTACTTACTCACTTACCATCGGCAAATTATTCAACACATCATTGAGATGATTGATTAAAGATAATAAATTAATTCCTTACTCCTCTTGTTTTCTATAATTCCATACGATGAGTGGGCTGAGAATTTGCCTGGGTGAGGGATTCGAGCAAGCGAATGGTTACTTGTAAGCGGTCTTCGTAGGATAGCTGGTAGCAGCGGTTAACACGTCCTAAAGTGTCATAGGTTTGAGGGTGATCAGAATTTTGTGTAAGTCCTGGTCCTGACAACGAGAAACCTGAATTCTGAATTCTGATTCCTGACTCCCTCGCAAAGGGTCGCCTCATCATGCCCCCTGCTAGGGTGTGGGCTGGGATTGCCGATCAGCCTGCCATTGTTCCAGGTCGTAGGCCAACTTATCGGCAATGCCAGCGATCCACGCCTCATCCTGCTTGGTATAGCTACGGGGGGCATGGGCGGCTAAAACCATAGCGCCTTCAGTCCCCAGGGGTTGGCAAATCACCCCCTGGCTGTTGGGGGGCAGGTAGGTAAACTCCACGCGCCCTGGGTAAATCTTCAAGTTCACCAGGTAGATGGGTTTACCGGTGGTCAAAACCCGTTCCAGGATCGGGCCAGGGGTGACCTCCCGCTCAGGCCCGAGAATGCCCCGCCGCAGCAGCACCCGACCCCGATGGTAAATCACCAGGGAACGGGTGACGGTGTTAGTCAACAGCAGGTGGGAGGCCCAGGCCAGCTCAGTTTGGAGATCGGTGGGTAGGTCAGCCTCCAGCTCAAACCCATCCTCCCCCTCCAGCACCACAGCCTCTGGGGATATCGGTTGGACCCGCTGCCACAGCAGACCGGTGAGGATCAACAGCGCACTTAAAATCACCCCCACCACATCAGATCGGGCCTGGGACTCGGTCAGGCCAGGGGTGATCAGGCGGTTGGCCAGCAGTAGCAGACCGCCGCCCATCCCCGCCGCCAGGGGCAAACGGCGCAGCACCCGATTGCCATCGGAGCGACCAGGGTCAGGGGGTTGGGGATTGGGGGGGGCCATCATCCACGCGGGTGGGAAGAACGGTAGGAACCTTGAACCAGGGCGGAGAGGACTACCCCGGCACGCCTAGCCTCTAGGCGTAGGGGGTGAGCTCGAGCATGGCTTGAACCATTGGCCGAACTTTCCTGGGGCAGCACAGCCACGCCGCTATAATGAATCTAAACCCTTTTGATCGAATTTGAGGATGATCCCATGGCTAAAGCCATCTGGAACGGTGTGGTGTTGGCGGACAGTGAGGCCTGTGAAGTGGTGGAGGGTAACCAATATTTTCCCCCCGATGCCCTGCAGATGGACTATTTTCGCCCCATTGCCCAAACCACCGTCTGTGGCTGGAAAGGGACGGCTAACTACTACGACATTGTGGTGAACGGCCAGGTTAATGCTGGGGCAGCCTGGTACTATGCCGACCCCAAACCGGCTGCTAAGAATATCAAGGGCTACGTGGCCTTCTATCGCAACAAGGTACAGATCGAGGTTTAGGCCAGGGCTGGCTACCCCTACCCCAGGACCCTACAACAGCACAGCGGATCGTTCCGCTAGATCGGATCGCTCCCCTTTGTAGAGGGTAATGTGGCCGGCGATCGCCTCCCCTTTGAACCGCTCCGCCACGTAGGTGAGGCCATTACTGGCGGCATCCACGTAGGGGTTGTCGATCTGGTCAGGGTCCCCGGTTAGGACAATTTTCGTGCCCTCCCCGGCTCGGGTGAGGATAGTTTTGACCTCGTGGGGGGTGAGGTTTTGGGCTTCATCCACAATTAAAAACTGCCTCGGAATCGATCGCCCCCGGATGTAGGTGAGGGGTTCAATTTGCAACAGCCCCTGATCAATCATCTCCTCATGACCCCGCCGCCAATGCTCGGGCTTACCCCGGGCATCCTGGGTGCCAAAAATTAGATCGAAGTTGTCGTAGAGGGGCTGCATCCAGGGGGTAAGTTTTTCCATCACATCCCCGGGTAAATAACCGATGTCACGGCCCAGGGGGACGATGGGGCGAGCAATCAACAGGCGAGAGTAGATCCGCTCGTCAGCCACTTTTTGAACCCCCGCGGCGATCGCCAGCAGAGTTTTGCCGGTGCCCGCCTTCCCCACCAGGGTAACCAGGTTAATCTCGTCCCGCAGCAGCAACTCAAAGGCAAAGCGCTGTTCCCGATTGCGGGGTTGAATGCGGGATACCCCGGCATGGGGGAGCTTGCCCAGGGGCTCCAATTTGCCGCTCTCACCCCGCACCAGGGCCAGGGCGGTGTGGGACGGGTTGGCCTGATCCACCAGGGTAATGGCCTGGTTGGGGTAGAGGGGCAGGTCGAGACCCAGGTGGCCCTCCTGAAACAGCTGGCTGATGGCGCTGTCTGACACCAGGACCTCCAGGGTGCCACTATAGAGGTCATCGATGTTAATTTTGTCGGTTTCGTAGTCCTCGGCAACCAACCCCAGGGCATCGGCCTTAATCCGTAGGTTGGTGTCCTTACTCACCAACACCACCGGCAGATCGTGGTGGTGGCGATACTCCATGGCCACCGCCAGAATGGCGTTATCGCCCTTGTCCCCCTCCAACTCCGCCGGCAGTTGTTGTAGGGTGTCGCGGTGGCAGAGGGCCACCTTAAGGTAGCCGCCCTTCTCCAGGGGAATGCCGTGCACCAGGGAGCCCTGGCGGCGGAGTTCGTCCAGGGTGCGGGAGACGTGCCGGGCGTTGCGACCGGTATCGGCGGTTTCCTTTTTGAAGCGGTCCAGTTCCTCAATAACAGTGATGGGCAGAACCACATCGTTATCCTCAAACCGAAAAATTGCTGTGGGGTCGTGCAGCAATACGTTGGTGTCGAGGACAAAGACTTTTTTCATGGAGGGGGCGAACCGTGGTCAGGGTCGGGTAGGCAGATCCCCTGGGGGGATCTGGAGGAGTGGTACCACTTTAGCCGATCTAGGGTAGTCTCAGGGCGATCGCCCTAACGGCCCAGGTAATCAAGGATGCCCCGAGCAATGGCATCGGCAATTTGGGTCACCGCCGCTGGGTTCTGGAAACGGGCGGCATCGATGGATCCGGTGACAAAGCCGGTTTCCACCAACACCGCCGGCATGCTGGTATGGCGTAGCACGTAGAAGCGGGCCTGACGAACACCCCGATCGGCCAGGTCGGTTTGGGCCAGCACCCGCTGGTGAATACGCCGGGCCAGGTCAGCGCCACTGGATAGGTAGTAGGTCTCCAGGCCGTTGACCTCCGGTCGCTGCATACTAATAGCATTGGCGTGGATGCTGACAAATACCGCCGCACCAGCCTGATTAGCAACCTGGGCCCGGGTCTCCAGATCCACCCATTGGTCGCTATCCCGGGTCATCAGCACGGTCAACCCTGCCGCCTCTAACCGCTGCTGTAGGCGTTGGGAAATGGTCAGGTTAATCTGCTTTTCCTGGAGACCGGCAATGCCGATCGCCCCCGGGTCCCGCCCCCCATGGCCTGGGTCAATCATTACCACCACTGCCCCCTGGGGAATGGTGGGCAGGGGCGGCAGGCTAGCGGGGGCGACGGCTGAGGCATTAACAATCTTGGCCGGTAAGTTGGCCGCCACCAGGGCCTGGTGGACCTCCTCGGCTCGCGGCCGCTCCCGGAACAGCCCCACCTGGATCAGAGTTTGCCCCTCCACCGTGGTGGTAAAGGCCTCCGGTTCTACGGCCCGCACCCGCTGTAGGGTGTCACCATCGGTGATCGGGACAACGACGCGGAAGTAGGTATCACCGCTGGCGGGGGGACGGCGCGGTGGCGATGGTGGCCGTGATGGGATCGGGGCAGAAATCGGGGCAGAGGCGGCCTGGCCTGGGGCCAAACCCGCCAGGGGTTGATCATGACTGAGGTAAATATGTTCCAGGGCAACCCCCTGGTGCAGGCGGCGGGTGAGTTGCCAACCGGGGTTTAGCTGAATCTTTAGAAAGCCCTGCTGACGACCCTGGGTACGGCCAATTTCAATGGCCGGCAGGCTGCGATCGCGGCTGGGGCGGGCAAATAACACCAGGTCATCCTGGCGGGTAGCGATCTCTAGCCGGTATTGGCCCGCCAGATCCTGGCCATGAACCCGGAGGGAGTAGCCATTACTATCGGTTTGGCGATCGCAGGACCCGGTAAAGTCAAAGTTCAGCAGCAATGGATTCACAACTACGGGTTTATCCCCCTGCTCCTGCCAACAGGCCCGGCCCTGGGGGTTCTGCTCCAAAATCGTCAAGGTATAGAACTGGCCATTCCGCACCGGGCTGGCCACTGCAATGGCTAGATGGCTGGGAATGGCCTGTTCGGCAAACTCAGCGGCGCGACTAACCGGCGCCGTCAGTAGGGTTGCCAAAATGGCGGTGAGGCCAGTCACCAGGTGGGGGAAGGCAAAGTGGCGAGGAACCATAGACCAGAGACAGGGCAAAGGCGAGCGGGCAGTAAACTAGAACGGATCTGGGCACCAGAGCTATTCGATCTATCCACTGGTTTCCAGGATGAACCCTGCAGCCATCATCTGGGAACTAGGGCTAGGCCAGTTTCGCTGCCGTGCCAGTTTAACGCATCTAGGGTGATCTCGACCCCTAGCTTTGCTCTCTCCCCTGGCCCGATCAATCCCATAAAGGTCCCCAACGTGCGATTCTAGGGTATGGCCCATCCTTCCCGGAGATTCCCCGTGAAACCCATCACCCTGCTTGGCTCCACTGGCTCCATTGGCACCCAGACCCTGGATATTCTGGCCCATCACCCGGATCAGTTTCGCCTGGTGGGTCTAGCGGCGGGTAATAATGTCGAGTTGCTAATCCAGCAGGTGCGACAGTTTCGACCGGAGATTGTGGCGATTAGCAATCAGGCCCGGTTGGAGGAACTGCGCCAGGGCCTGGCGGACCTGGATCCCCAACCCCAACTTCTGGCGGGGGCGGAGGGCATCGTGGCGGTGGCCGGCTATGGTGATGCCGAGGTGGTGGTTACCGGCATCGTGGGCTGTGCCGGTCTGTTGCCAACGGTGGCAGCGATTCAGGCCGGTAAGGATATTGCCCTGGCCAATAAGGAAACCCTGATTGCCGGGGGGCCCGCGGTGCTGCCCCTGGTGGCCCAGCACGGGGTCAAGCTCCCGCCCGCCGATTCCGAGCATTCCGCCATCTTCCAATGTTTGCAGGGGGTGCCAGCCGGGGGGCTACGGCGGATTTTGTTGACCGCCTCCGGGGGCGCCTTTCGGGATTGGCCGGTGGAAAAGCTAGCCCAGGTCACCGTGGCCGATGCCCTGCAGCACCCCAATTGGTCCATGGGGCGGAAAATCACCGTGGACTCCGCTACCCTGATGAATAAGGGGTTGGAGGTGATTGAGGCCCACTATCTGTTTGGTCTCGACTACGATCGCATCGCCATCGTCATCCACCCCCAGAGCATTATCCATTCCCTGATTGAACTGCAGGACACCTCGGTGCTGGCCCAATTAGGTTGGCCCGACATGCGCCTACCCTTGCTCTACGCCCTATCCTGGCCCGATCGACTCTACACCGATTGGCCCCCCCTGGATCTGGTCAAGGCTGGCCAGCTCAGCTTCCGCGACCCCGACCACAGTAAATATCCCTGTATGGACCTGGCCTATGCCGCTGGTCGAGCCGGCGGTACCATGACAGCGGTGCTGAACGCGGCCAATGAGCAGGCGGTGGCCCTCTTCCTGGAGGAACGGATTCACTTTTTAGACATTCCCCGGTTGATCGAGGGGGTCTGCGATCGTCACCGCTCCAATAACCGGGCTGAACCGGGCTTAGAGGACATCATCGAGGCCGATCGCTGGGCCCGGGCCGAGGTGGGCCGCCTCAGCCAGTCCCTAAAGGCCCCCACCGTGGTTTCCCTGGGCTAGGAGGTGACCCATGGAGTGGATCCTGACCCTGGCCGCCCTGGTGGTGCTGGTGCTGGTGGCGGGCTGGCTATTGAAGCTGGTCAAAAATACCATCCAAACGGTTTTACTGGTGGGTTTTGTGCTGCTGGCCCTGTATTTTATCTTCGGCATCGGTCCCGCTGACCTGTGGGGGGAAATCTATCGACGTTTTCGTGACCTCCAGGGTCGGTGAGTTGAATCCCTCTGCTCAGCGAATCAGGATTGTTGAGTACTACCCCAGGCTAACCAGGATTAACCCCGCCAGGATGGTAGCGGTCCCCAAAAGCCGTGGCGGGGGGCAGGGCTCCTGCAATAGAAAAGTTCCTAGAACCGTACCGATGGGAATGCTTAACTGGCGAAAGGCGGTCAGATAGCTGACATTGCTGACAAAGGCCAGGGCTGTCAACGCCAGACCATAGGCAAAAACGATCCCGCCCCCAGCGATCGCGGCGGCCTTGATCTGCCTGACCCAGACCCCTGGGAACGCTAGATATTCTGCCGGGGTTACCAGCACCGCCAGTCCTTGCCAGAATAGGGCGCATAGGCTCTCGAGCCACAGATAGATGGCGGCGATCACCACCGGGCCCAGGGGGGCTGAGCTCTGCCGGAGAATGGCCAGAGCCCAATCATCCATAATCGTATAGCCGGCTGATCCAGCGGCCGCTAGCAGGGCCAGGCCACAGCAGGGGTTGAGGTAGTTACGGGGATGGAAATCGGCAAATTGGCCCAGGGGCAGCAGGAAGGATCCCAGCACCACCAGTCCCATGCCCACCAGAGCTCCAGGGCCGATGTCACGACCCTGGCCTAGAGCTAGGGTCACCGCCACCACCATCAAAATTGAGCAGCCCCGCACCAGGGGATAGGCAATGGATAGGTCACCCCGGCGGTAGGCGCCGGCCAGGGCGCCATAGTAGACAGCCAGGCAAAGCCCTGATAGGAGCAATGACCGCCAAACCACCAGGGGAATCTGGGCAATGGCACCGGAATACATCACCGCCACTGGCAGTAGTAACAGCACCCCCGCCAGACTGGCCAGGAAGAAAAAGCTCTGGGAGGGGGATTGGTGCTTGCAAACCAAATTCCATCCGGCGTGAATACTTGCCGATATAACCAGTAGGGCCGTGGCGATCGCAGACATCCTGGCTTATATTCCTGGGTATGGGAAATCGGCAAAAATAGCTATAGGAAAAGGTCACCTGTATAGGGCTCAGCTCCCACTACACAGATGACCGTTTGACGCATACAAAAAGTTGTGGTCAGGCGTTTCAGGTTAGCCTGCATTATTCATGAGGCCTACCAGTAGGCAGTGACTTGGCCCCCGATGAGTCAACTGCAACAGACGCTCAGTATCAACGTCCCAGTGTTGGCGACGACTTGAGTAACGAGGCCAAAAACCGTAGCGAATCGCACAAAA
>JBEIUS010000234.1:0-3759 GCA_040374235.1 Leptolyngbya sp.
CGGGGGGGTGCGTAAGCCCCCTCCCCCTAGCAATTGAAGAGAACCGGGCAAAGGGCTGGTGAGCCAGTCCCGGTCTCTGCTACACTAACCAAAGACCTAGCTTTGGAAGCGTGGCTGAGTGGTCGAAAGCGCCTCCCTGCTAAGGAGGTAGGGGAGTAAACCTTCCCTCGTGGGTTCAAATCCCACCGCTTCCGTGGTTGTAACCTGCCCCCTGGGCAGCAAGTCGGTCCTATTCTACGGGCGATTGCGGTGGCATGGCCCTAAGGCCATTGTGGGCCTGGGGGCCGCCCTGGAGGGTTGACCCCATAGATCTGGAAAAGCAGGGCAAGTCGCCTATCCTGCCCCCCGATCGGGCTGGCCTTTCCTGCATCTGCCGTCAGCCCCCTACCGGATTTAGCGCCACCAACTTGCGGGCTGCCGCGGCGCTGGAAAGGCCCACCAGATCAACCCGGGGGATGGTTTTCTGGCGGCGGAGCAGGTCATAACGATAGGCGCGATCGTAGTAATCCAGAATGACTGCACAGGCGGTGCGCAGATCGCCCTCGGCAATGGCGGTGATCGCCGCCTGGGTGCGTTGCCCCCCCAGCCGTTTGCTGATCCGCTGGGTGGCGGCGATCAGGTGCTGTCGGTCAGCCTTACCATAGAGGTCCACCAACAGGTCCAACCGTTCCTCCAGGGAACGCCATAGCTCCAGGGTGGGGGCGGCCTCCATTTGTAAAAAGAGTGCATCGGGAATGCGGCAGGTGCCCACCCGGCGGCTTTCCGCCTCTATCCAGATGGGGCGATCGCTGCCCCGCCAGGCCCACTGCTCGGCAATCAGATTTTCGTACTGTTCCGTCGAGGGCTGGGGGGGCAACCGCACCCCCCCAAAGCTGCTGCCCCGGTGGTTAGCCAGGGCCTCTAGATCGAGAATGGGTTCCCCCAGGGCCGCCAGTTCTTGAAGAACTAGGGTTTTCCCAGTGCCAGTCATGCCCCCTAGCACCACCAGCGGCTTGGGGGTGGCTAACACCTGGTGCACCCAACCGCGATAGGCTTTATAGCCCCCCGTCAGCAGGGTCACCTGCAACCCTGCCATCTCCAGAATCCAGGCCATACCACCGCTGCGCATGCCGCCCCGCCAGCAATGCAGCCGCACCGGTCGGTTGGCCGCCAGCACCTTAGCCGTTCTGACGAATTCGCCACACCGGGGGCCAGCCAGGTCAAAGCCCAATTCCGCCGCCGCATCGCGACCATGCTGTTTATAACAAATGCCCACCTGGGCCCGATCTGCATCACTAAATAGGGGGAAGGAAACCGCACCACCGATGTGCCCATGGTGGTATTCCCCCGGACTACGGACATCCAGGATGGGACCGGGGGCGGCCAGGAAGTCATCGATCGACAGGCAGGTGGGCATGGCAGGGTAGGGACCAGGGCAGGGACGCCTTAGCCTTTACCCACTATAGCCGTGGTCCAGAGCCGGTGAAGCCAAATTGGGTTTGGGGAAGGGGCGAGGCCCGATGCTCTCCAGACCGTTGATATAGGTGTTTTAGCTGGCGGCTGGTTTCGGTTAGCCTTACCGGTGTTAACCTACCTTTAACGTTAAAAGGGATTTCCCTTAATCTTGCTGACCTGGCCTTTGGGCTATTCTAGGATGTCAATATTGTAGGGCTGAGTTGTAGGGCTGATCGAGCGTCCCTACCCGAATCAGTTCCTCCGATTTCAGCGCCTCGTTGGGTAGGATGACTGGGCTATGACTACGGTTCTAGACTTTTTAGTGAAGGGGGGGCCCGTCATGGTGCCCATCCTGGGGTGCTCGGTGCTCACCATCGCGACGGGGTTGGAACGGGCCCTGTTTTGGGCTCGCCTGCTGAGTCGGGAAAAGCGGGTGGTGAAGGAGGTCCTGGAGGCGGCGCGGCGGGATCTGAGTGAAGCCGCCGCCCTGGCGGCCCAGGCCCAGGATTTGCCGATTGGGCGCTTTTTACTGGCTCCCCTGCGGTTGCGGGAACCCTCGCCAGAAACCTTTCGCCTGGCCCTGGAGGCGGCGGGAGATAAGGAATTTATCCAGATGCGCAAGGGTGACAAAATGTTGGAAACCGTTGTGGCGGTGGCCCCCCTGCTGGGGTTGTTGGGGACGGTCACCGGCCTGATTGCCACCTTTAGTAACCTGAACATTGGCGGTGGCGGCAGTGGGGACCAGGCCACCGCCGCCGCCGCCGGTATCGGGGAAGCCCTGATTACCACCGCCGCGGGTATGGTGGTGGCGATTATGGCCCTGCTGGTGTTTCGCCTGATGGTGAGTCTGCAGTCCCAACAGATGGACTATTTCTCTGACATCGGCAGCGAACTGGAATTGATCTATCGACAGTACTGGTATGAACCCCAGGCGGCGGCCAGGGAACGGCTGGTGCGCTAAGCAGCGGCATGCTGGTTAGAGGATTTCCCCCGGGGACGGAAAATGTTAGGTTTGAACCTGGAGAAAACCTCAAGGTAAGACCATGACCTATTACTGGTTAAAGTCCTTTCACATTATTGGTGTGGTAGTGTGGTTCGCCGGTTTGTTTTATCTGGTGCGCCTGTTTATTTACCATGTAGAAGCCGGATCGGAGCCAGAACCGGCCCGAACCATTCTCAAGCGCCAGTACGAGGTCATGGAGCGTCGCCTTTATAACATTATTACCACGCCGGGGTTGGTGGTGACGGTGGCCATGGCGATCGCCCTTTTGATTACCATGCCCGACTACCTGAAAAACAGCTGGATGCACATCAAGCTGGCCCTGGTGGGCCTGTTGCTGGCCTACCATATCTACTGTGGCCGGCTGATAGGGCAACTACAGCGGGGGGAGTGTGGGTGGTCTAGCCAGCAACTGCGGGCCCTAAACGAAGCCCCCACCCTATTGCTGGTGGTGATTGTCATGCTGGTGGTGTTTAAAAACAACTTTCCCACCGGCGCCACCACCTGGCTGGTGGTGGGTTTGGTGGTGACCATGGCGGCCACCATCCAGCTCTACGCCCGTAAGCGTCGCCTGGACCGGGAAAAGCTCGCTCTCCCCCAGGACAGCCCCCAAACCTGATGGCCATAGCCGTGCCCCCCGCTAGGGTTCCGCCTGGGGGTGGAAGTAGGCATAGATCTGCTGGGCCAGTTGGGGGCCGATGCCGGGCACGGTTTCCAGTTGCTCGGGGGTGGCAGCCCGGATGTAATCAATCGACCGGAATGTGGCTAGCAGTTGTTTCTGGCGGTGGTGACCCAGACCGGGGATATCCGCCAGGCGCGATCGCCGCATGCGATCGCTGCGCTGCTGCCGGTGAAAGCTGACGGCAAAGCGGTGGGCCTCATCCCGCAGCCGCCGCAGCAGCTGCACCCCGGGTTGGTCGGCGGTGGCGGGCAGGGCCTGGGACTCTCCGGGCAGGAAGATCTCTTCCTGCTTTTTAGCCAGGCTCACCACCCGCAGGTCCTCCAGTAGGTTCATCTGGCGCAGTACCTCCACCACTGCCGACAGTTGCCCCTTGCCCCCGTCGATCATCACCAGGTCGGGCCAGTCGGGGTTGCCCAGGCGGGGTTGGTCAGGCTCGGCGGCATAGCGGCGGAAGCGGCGGCCAATCACCTCCGCCAGGCTGGCGAAGTCGTCGGAATGGCCTGGGCGCACCGCGGGGGTTTTAATTTTGTAATGGCGGTAATGCTGTTTGGCGGGCAACCCGTTGACAAACACCACCTGGGAGGCCACCGCATCGGACCCCTGGATGTGGGAAATATCGTAGCCCTCAATCCGCCGGGGGATA
>JBEIUS010000046.1:0-20656 GCA_040374235.1 Leptolyngbya sp.
CCCGCCCCCGCCCCCCTCACCCCCGCCACCGCCAGCCCAGCACCCCCCGCTGCTGCCGCTGTGACTCCTCCATCTGCCCCGTCTCCCCGTCCCCCCGTCACCCCCCCTCCCGTCACTGCCCCCAGCCCCAACTACGACGATATCCCCTTCTAACCCCATGTCCGCCACTCGCCCCGCCGCCATCGAGAAAATCGTTAGCCGCTTCCAACAAACCCCTGACCCCAAGCGCCGCTACGAGCAGTTGCTGTGGTTCGCCAAGAAACTCGACCCCCTACCGGAGCAGGAAAAAACCCCCGAGAATAAGGTGCTGGGTTGCGTCTCCCAGGTATTTGTCACCGCCTCCCTGGACCAGGGGGGGTGATCTACCGGGCTGACTCCGATGCCCAAATCACCAAGGGGTTGGTGGCCCTGTTGGTGCAGGGGATGAATGGCCTCACCCCAGAGCAAATCCTTAACCTCAGCCCTGACTTCATTAAGGACACGGGGTTGGATGTCAGCCTCACCCCCTCCCGGGCCAACGGCTTTTACAATATTTTTAAGAAAATGCAACAGATCGCCGCCACCCTGGCCACCTTCCCATCCCACCCCACGGCATAGACCGGTTGGGGCTGGTCCAGGGGGCCAGAAGCCGATCACCAGGCCATCAAAGGCCAGCGCACCGCTGCAGGCCCAGAGCAGCACCTGTCGCGGGCTCTCACCCCCGGGCCGGGCTACTACGGTAGTGGTTGCACGGGTGTGTTTAGAATGCACTTAGTTTTATTTAGGTAAATCATGGACTAAACCCATGGCTTTACGACCCTGTCGAAGGGGAATCAGGAGCATATCCCCATATTCCCTCAACACCGCTAAGGCTGTAGGTAATCTAGGATCGCCCTGGCCACCTGCTCGTTGCCCTGTTTATTCACCGGTTGATCGGTGCGGGGGGGATGGAGGGGCTGGGCCAGGAAGCTCCAGTCACCTTGGAAAAAGTCCTCCGGGGCGATCACCTGGTGCCAGCTGTGGTCCTGCATCCCCGCCACTAACACCGGGCCTTCGGCAAAGTCCTCCCGGGGCAGGGTAACAATCGGCAGGTCCAGCCGACAGGCCTCGGCGAAGGTGCTGAAGCCGGGTTTGCAGATCACCCGACTGCAGAGGGGCATTACATCCACCGGTCGAAAGCCCTGGCGGGGGACGGCGCGCAGGTTGGGCAGGTCGGGGATAGCCTCGTCGAAGGTGAGGAACTGCCAGTCGGGCCAGGCCCCCAGTCGATCGTAGGGAATGGTGTGCAGCCCCAACCCGCCAAAGGTAAGCAGGATTGTCTGTTCCTGGGGGGTTTCTAGCTGCCAGCGACGGCGCAGGTGATCGGCATCGTAGCGGGGGGTACCACCGGTGAGGCCCACCTCCTGCACTACGGGGAAGGCGGTCATGGCTTCGTGGAAGGGGAGGCGGAAGAGGCGATCGCACTGGGCGAAGCACTCCCCCACCCAATCGGCGGCGGCGGCAAACTCCTCCCCCAGGGCCCGATAAATAAAGTCCCAACCAAAGTTCCCCACCATCCAGCAGGGCACCCCGGCGGCCCGGGCCAGGGCGGTGGCCAGGGGGGGGATATCCGCCAGCACCAAGCCTACCCGCCGTTCCTGTAGAAAGGGCACCTCCGCCGCCACTCGCTGTTTCTCGGTGGCTTGAATCTGCTGCAGTTGGGCCAGGGTGGCGGGCCGATCCAGGGTCAGGCTATCGGGCTGGATCACCCCAATATCAAAGGCCACGGGGCGATACTCAAAGTCCCAGGGCAGATATTCCGCCAGTAACCAGCGGGGGGCGGTGGTGGCGAAAATTAACTCCACCTCAGGGGCCAGGGTCTTAACCGTAGCGGCAATGCTAGCGGCTCGGGTGGCATGGCCAAAGCCGTGGTTGGTGATGGCAACGTAAAGGACCGGGGCAGGCATAGGGCGGCGGGGAAAGAACGGTTCCATTGTCGCCTAAGGGCTACCTCCCTGGGTTAGGTTTTTCTGGCAACCCGGAGAGGCCCACTATAATAGGGGATATCCCCGGGGTCAGAACGCTATGGACACCCTGAATTAGGCCCGTTCCCGACCTGGTTAAGCCTCTGCCTCGCCTTTGGCCCCTGACTCGGGGCTGTAGCTAACCCGCGGTGCACCCTGTCGCCATTCCTATCTTGCCCATGACCCCGTCCCCCTTCCTGCCCCCCCCCAGTTCCCTGACCGCCAGCCCTTCCCCTGGGGATGAGAGCCTGGCCCTAGCCCGGGCCATCGCCGCCGCCGCCGAGGACCGCAAGGGGGCCAACATTCTGATTTTGCAGGTGGGGGATGTCTCTTACCTGGCGGATTACTTTGTGCTGATTACGGGGTTTTCCACGGTGCAGGTGCGGGCCATCGCCCGATCCATTGAGGTGGCCCTGGAGGAGGGCTGGCAGCGCCGCCCCCTGCGGGTAGAGGGCCAGATGGAGGGTAACTGGGTGCTGATGGACTACGGTGAGGTGATCGTCCACATCTTTTTGCCGGAGGCCCGGGAGTTTTATGACCTGGAGGCCTTTTGGGGCCATGCTAAGTCTGTACGGTAGGCAATGGGGGATGCCTAAGGCCAGGAATTCGTTTAGGCTATAGCTAGTTTTTTTTAGCACAGCATCCATGGTCCAGCGCTGCCCAGTTCCGGTCGAACAACAGCCCCTCAACCAGTATGAAGACCTGCGGGATTCCTGGTTCTATAGCTGGGGCCATCGCCCCTGGGGAGCCTACCTGCGCCCCCTGTTTTGGCTCTGGTTGCTCAGCTGGGCGGTGACGGGGCCGATGGCGGCGGCCAGTTTTAGCCCCAGTCGCCATCCCCTGGCCTTTAGCCTCAGTGCCGGGCTGGGGGCCCTGATTTTGCCCACCCTGGCCCTGCTACAGCTCTACGTGGGCTGGGCCCATGTGGGGGGGCGGTTGGGCCAGCCCACGGTGCCCTACGAGGAGTCGGGCTGGTACGATGGCCAGCTGTGGGTGAAGCCGGAGGAGATCTGTCAGCGTGATCGCCTGATCGTTGACTACCAGGTAAAGCCGGTGCTGCAGCGGTTGCGGTGGACCCTGCTGGGGATTGGCGGACTGGTGACCACCGGTTTAATTGGCTGGTCCCTGATCTAGGGGCTTGGTTTAAGATTACGGGGTTCACCTGCCAACCACTCTTACCTCAGGGCCAACGCTATGACCAGCAGTCGGGTTAACCGTCACCAAAGCAAGGAACTAACCATTCAGCTGTTGCGGGAGGGGATCACGGAGTCCACCCACACCGCCCATGTGGTGGTCTGTGACCATCGGGGCCGTAGCCTGTCGGTGGCGGGCAATGGGGAACTGGCTTGCTTTGTGCGATCGGCGCTGAAACCCTTCCAGGCCCTGGCGGTGGCCACCTGCGGTGGGCTGGAGCGCTACCACCTCAGCGATCGCCACCTGGCGATTATCTGTGGCTCCCACCAGGGCACCATGGCCCAGGTGCGGCAGGTGTTTGAGATCCTCTGGCGGGCCCAGTTAGACCCGGGGGATCTGCAGTGCCCGGTGCCCGCCGGCAGGCAAAGCCCTCTACAGCACAACTGTTCTGGAAAACACGCCGGCATGCTGGTGGTTTGCCAGCAGCACAACTGGCCCCTGGAGAGTTACCTGGACCGCAACCACCCGGTGCAGAAAATGATCCTGGCCCGCATCGCCGACCTGCTGGCCATGCCCGCCGATGAATTTATCATGGCCCACGATGACTGCGGTGCCCCCACCTACTTTATGCAAATTCGACAGATGGCCAGCCTGTTTGCCATGCTGGCCTCCGGCAATAGCCTGGAGATGGAGCGGATTATTCGGGCCATGACCCACTATCCCGAAATGGTGGGGGGGGCCGACAGCTTTGACACCCAGCTGATGCAGCTCACCCAGGGGGAGCTGGTGAGTAAGTCGGGAGCGGAGGGGATTCAGTGTATTGGCCGGGTGGGGGAAAGCCTGGGTCTGGCCATTAAGGTGTTGGATGGTAGTCGCCGGGCCAAGTACGCCACCGCCATCTTTACCCTGAAGCAACTGGGCTGGATCCCACCCTCGGTGGCCGATACCCTGGCGGAAACCTACCTGGATATCGGTCGCTTCAGCCGCCTGGATGTGGTGGGGGAACTGCCCCTGATGTATTGAGGACAGCGGTGCTTTGTCGCCCAGTGGTCGATCCTAGTTGAGTCCCTTCTTAGCCTAACCGCCATGACCGCCGATATTCGTTTGTTAGTTCTCGACATTGATGGCACCCTGGCGGGGCAATCCAACCAAATCTCCCCGCCGGTGTTGGAGCGGGTACGGGCGGTGCAGCAGCGGGGGGTGGCGGTGGCGATCGCCACCGGTCGCATGTATCAGTCGGCCCTGCGATTTCATCAGCAGGTGGGCTCCACCCTGCCCCTAATGGCCTACCAGGGGGCCTTGATCAAATGTCCCCAGCGCCAGACCCTGCATCGCCATACCCCCCTGCCCCGCCCCCTGGCCCTCGACCTGCTGGAGTATCTGGCCCCCCTGGAGGCCCAGGGGGACCTGTCTATCCATCTCTACATCGATGATCGGTTGCACGTGCGTCAGGTGCTGGCGGATACCCAGGCCTACGCTGAGCGATCGGGCATCGCCCCCATCCCCTCCGGAGACCTGAGGGCCCTGATGGCCAGCAACCCTGGCCTGGAAACCACCAAATTGCTGACCCTGAGCCAGAACACGGAGCTGCTGGGGGACCTGCAACGGCAGTTGCGCCACCGTTACCCCGAGTCGGACCTCTACCTGACCCGTTCCGTAGAGTCCTTTGTGGAGGCCACCCACCCCCTAGCCAACAAGGGGGAAGCGGTGCGGTTTTTGGCGGAGGAGCTGCTCACCCTGCACCCCGATCAGGTGATGGCCATTGGCGATAACTTCAACGACTTGGAAATGATCCACTACGTTGGGCTGGGCGTTGCCATGGGGGACGCTCCCGCCGCCGTCCAGGCGGCGGCGGACTGGGTGGCGCCGGGGGTGGAGGCGGATGGGGTGGCCGCCGCCCTGGAGCAGTTTCTACTCTAGAACCGCCACCCCGATGCCCTAGGCCACCCCTTCGATGCGGTCTTCCACCTCCTGGTAGAGTTCCTGCAGGCGTTCCAGGTTTTCGTCGCTGGTTTCCCAGTAGCCCCGACCATTCACCTCCAGTAGGGTGGAGACCATGCGACGGAAGGAGTTGGGGTTGAGGTCCATCAGTCGCCGACACATGGCCTCGTCCTGGATGAAGGTGGTGTTGACATCTTCGTAGACCCAGTTATCCACCGCGCCAGCGGTGGCGGACCAGCCCATGGTGTTCACCAGCCGCTTAGACAATTCCCGCACCCCTTCGTAGCCGTGGGAGAGCATACCCTCGTACCACTTGGGGTTCAGCATTTTGGTGCGGGCATCCAGGCGGACGGTTTCCGACAGGGTGCGCACCTGGGCATTGGCGGTGGTGGTGTCGGCGATGTAGGCGGCGGGGGTTTTGCCATCTCCCCGCAGACTGGCCACCACCTTGGTGGGGTCGGAGTCAAAGTAGTGGGAGACGTCGGTGAGGGAGATCTCCGAGGAATCCAGGTTCTGGAAGGTGGCTTCGGCGGTTTTCAGGGCCGCCTCGAATAAGCCCCGGCTATTGTCCATCACCCCCGGATTATCGGAGTTAAAGGCAAAGGACTTGCGCTTCAGGTACATCTCCTGCAACTCCGCCTCGTTTTCCCAGGTGCTGTTTTCCACCGCCAGGTTGACGTTGGCGGCGTAGGAGCCGGAGGCATTGGAGAAGATGCGGGTGGCGGCCTGACGCAGGTCAATGCCCATCTCGGCGGCCTGGGCCAGGGCGTGCTTGCGCACAAAGTTCTGATCCAGGGGTTCATCGGCCTCCGCCGCCATTTTCACCGCCCGGTCCAGTAGGGCCATCTGGTTAATGAACAGGTCGCGGAAGACCCCGGAGCAGTTGACCACAATATCAATGCGGGGACGACCCAAATCTTCTAAAGACACCAGTTCCAGCTTGTTCACCCGACCCAGGGCATCGGGCAGAGGTTTAACCCCGACGAACCAGAGCATCTGGGCCAGGGATTCACCGTAGGTCTTGATGTTGTCGGTGCCCCAGAGGACGGTGGCGATGGTTTCCGGGTAGGCGCCGCCGTTTTCCTGGCGCTGCCGCTCCAGCAGGCGGTCTACCACAATTTTGGCGGACTGCACCGCCGCCGTGGTGGGAATGGATTGGGGATCGAGGGCGTGGATATTTTTGCCCGTGGGTAGCACCTCCGGGTTACGGATCGGGTCTCCGCCGGGGCCGGGGGTGATATATTCTCCCTCCAGGGCCTGGAGCAGGCCCCCCAACTCGTTATCGGCGCAGACCTGTTCGAGGCAAAACTCCAGGTACTCCATCAGGGGCTTGAGGGCCTCGCTATTGACGTTGCCGTAGCCAGCCTCCCGCAGGGCCTTCAGCCAGGGCTCCTGGCGGCCAATATTCAGGAAGTTGAGCCGCGACACCCGGCTGACCCGCCCTTCGGCGTCGATTTGCTCCTGCACCAGGGCGGTGACGGCAAGCCGCACCGCCTGGTTGAGGTCGTAGAGCTGTTGCACATCCGCCAGGTGGCCCCGATCGCTGTTACCGTAGATCTCCTCCAGGTCGCGGCCCAAGCTCTCCGCCAGAATGCGGGGCAGGCCCTTGATGCCCTCCTCCTCCCGGTCCAGGCTGGCGATGTTGACCAGGGTGGCGATCGCCTCCTCGGCGCTGGGGGGCTTGCCCACCACGTGCAGCCCGCAGGGCAGCAGGCGAGACTCAATTTCCATCAGCTTGATGTAGACCTGGCCCACCAGGGTATCCCGCTGGTCGGCGCTGAGTTCCGCCGCATCCCCCTGCGGCAGGGGGACATCCCGATCCAGGTTACAAACCCGGGCGGTTTCCACGATGGCGTTAACGATCTGCACCGCCCGTCCACTGTCCTTATTGCCCTGGTAGGAGCCAATCAGCTCACTGAGTTCCTTCAGCCCCTTGTAGAGGCCGGCGTTTTCCGCTGGGGGGGTGAGGTAGCTGATGGTTTCGGCGTAGCCCCGGCGCTTGGCAATGGTGGCCTCGGAGGGGTTATTGGCGGCGTAGTAGTAGAGATTGGGAATGGTGCCGATCAGGCTGTCGGGGTAGCAACTGGCGGACATGCCCATCTGTTTGCCGGGCATGAACTCCAGGGATCCGTGGGTACCAAAGTGGAGCACCGCATCCGCCCCCCAGATCTGATTCAGGAAGGTGTAGTAGGCGGCGAAGCCGTGGTGGGGGCTGGCGGAGCGGGAGAACAGCAACCGCATGGGGTCGCCCTCGTAACCAAAGGTGGGCTGCACCCCGATGAACACATTGCCAAAGGCCTTGCCGTAGACCAGCAGATTTTCCCCATCGGTGTTGAGGTGGCCCGGCGGCGGTCCCCAGTTTTCCTCCAGGCGATCGGCGTAGGGGGTGAGGGCCTGGTACTCCCGCACCGGCATGCGGTAGGCCACGTTCAGTTCGGGGCTGTGGTACTGGGCCTGGGCATCGTGGATCACCTCCTGCATCAAGGCCTCGGGGGTGTCCGGCAGATCCTGGACATCGTAGCCATTCTGCTGCATGGCCTGCATCACCCGATGGATGGAACCGAACACATCCAGGTAGGCGGCGGTGCCCACGTTGCCCTTGTCGGGGGGAAAGCTAAAGATGGTGATGGCGAGTTTTTTATCCACCTTGGGCTTGCGGCGCAGGTTAGCCCACTTCAGGGCCCGCTGGGCGATGGACTCGATCCGGTCCTGGAGGGAAATGGCCCGGCCGGTGAGGCCATCGCGACCGGACAGGACGATGGGCTCGATCGCCCCATCCAATTCGGGGATAGCCATTTGCAGGGCCACCTGGATGGGGTGCAGACCTAGGTCACTGTCCTCCCACTCCTCGGTGGTTTGGAACACCAGGGGGAGGGCCACCATGTAGGGGCGGTTCAATTTTCTCAGGGTTTCGATCGCCTTGGGATGGTCTTGCCGGGCCGGCCCCCCCACCAGGGCGAAGCCGGTCAGGGAGACCACCGAGTCCACCAGGGCTCGGTCACTATCCATGGGGTCAAAGAAGTAGGCCTGCACTGGCTTGGAGAAGTCTAAGCCCCCGGCAAACACCGGAATCACCCGGGCCCCCAGGTACTCCAGTTCCTGCACCATGGCCACGTAGTGGGCATCATCGCCGGTGACCAGGTGGGTGCGCTGCAGCACCAGACCCACGGTGGGGGCCAGGGGATCCTTGAGGTCGGCGGCGATGTCCCGGCGGCTGTCGTACCAGTTGAGGTACTCCTTAATGTCCTCGAACATGGTGGGGGCCATGGGGTGCCAGATCCCCAGGTCGGGGTAGGTGACCGGCTCCTGGTAGTCCAGACTATCCACCTGGGGCGCGCCGGGGATGGTTTGATCCGGGATGACGTAGCGATCCACCAGCATCAGCAGGAAGTTTTCCAGGTTTTCCGGCGACCCCCCCAGCCAGTACTGGAAGCTGAGCATGAAGTTGCGGGCATCCTGGGCCTTTTCCACCGGCAGGTACTTGAGCACCTTGGGGAGGGTGCGCAGCAGCTTCAGCATGGCCTCCTCAAAGCCGCTGCCCTGCTGCTTGCGGCGCTTCTTCATGAATTCGCCAATCACACTTTTGGACTGCCCCAACTGGGCCATGGAGAAGCTGCCCAGCTTATTCAGGCGCATCACCTGGGGCATGGAGGGGAAGCACACCGCCACCTCCAGGCGATCGCGCAGGGGTTGTACCGCCGCCACCAGCTTGTCCGCCAGGTCCTCAATGAAGATCAGGGAGGCGATAAATACGTTGGCGGTGGCCAGGTCTTGCTGAAAGGCGGCGTAGTTGTCCCCATCCCGCAGTTCTTCGATCAGGTAACCACTCACCTCGATCGCCACCTGGGGATTGTGGGCATTAATGGATCGGACCGCCGCCGATAGAGCACTCTGGTACTGGGGCTCTAGAACCACATAGACCACCTTGACCAGTAACCGCCCCTCCAGGAAGTCGGGGACGATGTGTCTGACCGTGGGCTTAACGTGGGTAAACATGCAGCAGCACTCCTTAATCGTTGCTAAGGCTGGAGAGGAATGGGGCAAGGGTGATCGACAGGATTTTAGACCGAGCCGCACCGGCAAAGCTAACACTTCGCAACAATTGCGCGGGTAACCCTAGCATTCCAACAGATCTTCTTCAGTGTGTATCAAGAACCTTACCACCTAAGGGCTACACCCATGAGGTGACATAATTTGATACAAAATTGCTTCCCCTTTGCAAAGAAACCTTACAGGCATTGACCCCTGCCAGGGCTATTTTTGTATCAAAACGTTAAATAAACTCCCATTGCGATTAAAATAGCTGGCACTATCCTAACCTTGATGCCGCTAAGGCTGGCGAAGATGCCGGTCGGGCTGCTAACCTAAGTAACAATGCTCAGTTAGCCCCTTCACCTGCCCATGCCTGTCTCCGTCAACTCCCTGGCTACCCCTGCCCCCACCGGCCCCGGTGACAGTGGGCAGGTGATGATGGAGCGCCAGTCCCTGGGGCCCCAGCGGCGGCGTCTACTGGCCACCATCTTGATCCCCCGACCGGTGGAGCAGGTCTGGCGGGTGCTCACCGACTACGACAATTTGGCCACTTTCATTCCCAACCTCTCCCTCAGTCGACGGCTGCCCCATCCCAGCGGCGGTCTGCGCTTGGAGCAGGTCGGGGCCCGCTGCTTCCTCAACCTGAGGTTTTGTGCCCGGGTGGTGCTAGACACGGTGGAGGATTATCCCCACCGGCTGGGCTTCGCCATGGTGGAGGGGGACTTTCGCCAGTTCGAAGGCCAATGGCGCTTGGAACCGTCAACCCAGGGGGAAACAACCCGCCTCACCTACGACTTGGTGATTTCCCCGCCCCTGGCCATGCCGGTTAGTTTGATTGAGACTTACCTCTGTCAAGATTTAACTGCTAACCTGCGGGCAATCCGCGATCGCGCTCTTTGTTGCCCATGACCTAATAGCTCAACATTGCCCGCCCCTTAAATACCCCGCCCTTCAAGAAACAGCTAGTTCCAGGATGGCGGCCAGGGCGACGGCCAGACATACCAAGTTCCAGTAGGGAAAGGCGGCGGTTTGGGCCTGGCGATCGCGGCGCTGCTTCATGGCCCCGTAGATGTGGGGAGCTCCCATCATAAAAAAGGCTAAGCCCAGCACATTCATTTTTGCAGGGGTGACCGGTTCCAATGGGGAATCGAGGGGTTGGGTTGTCATTGCTCTTCACTCCAAACGAATTAAGTTATCAAATCTGCCTAGGGGTGATAGACCCAGGGCAACGGTAGACTGGACAGTCGACGAACCCTATGGATCACAAGGAACTTGAACAGCAATCCTTCAATTACTCCTATAATGTAACATATTGTTAATAATTCTTGCGACTCAGCCCGCTTCGGTTTACCGAACCATCCCCCGGCTTTCCCCGATGGTGTATGGTGGGCAGAGGTAGATTTGGTGGATGGGATGGACGATGGGGCCAGACGATTCTAACTTTCCCGAAGAAATTCCAGCGATTCCAGCGGCGGGCCCGTCGGCCCCAGACCTCTCCCCTCCCCAGCCCACCGAGGCTGCCATGGCCCCTGATCCGGAGGTCTGGAGTGAACCCGATGGGGCTGCTACCCCGCCAGACCCGACCGAGCCGTCGCCGCCCGATCTCAGGGCTGAGCCCGCCGCCGCCCCTGCCGATCAGACTTCGGCGTCGGCCAATTGGATTGAGGCGGACATACCCTACCGACCTAAGCCCTTGACTATCTTGGATGAGTTCCTAATCGCTCTGGCGGAGGCGGTGGCTCTATGGCGGCGCTGGTTGCGCTGGTTGCGATCACAGCTCCCCGCCGCCTGGCGCCGCCAACTCTCCGACCCACTGTTAACCGCCATCCTGCTGGGCTTTGGGGTGCTGCTGGTGGTGATACTCAATCACCCGGGCGATCAAGCCACCCCGCCCCTTAGTCAACCCCCTCCCAGCCCAGAGGGAGAGGTAGCGGCGGTGGTGGAGCCCAGTCTTGAAGGGCCGGCTCCTCCCACCCCTGAGGCAAGCCTGATCGCCGATCTGGAAACCCAACTGAGTGGTATTACGCGCTCCTATAGCGTCGGTTTAATCGATGCCGTAGAGGTCAATCTGCCCCACCAGACCCTGACCATTCATCTGGGGGAAAGCTGGTACGGCCTTCTGGCCCCCCAGCAGGACAGCATGGCCCAGGCCATCTACCAACAGGCCCAGGATCTCGGCCTGAATCGCCTTACCCTCCAGGATCCGGAGGGGCTGGTGGTGGCCCGCAGCCCGGTGGTGGGACCCACCGTGGTGGTGCTGCAACGGCGTCGGCCAGGCCCTGACCCAGCCCCGGTTTAGCGGTGGTCAAGCGTATTGGTCTGGGGCTGGGTTTAGTTGCCGCTGGTCTGGCGGTGCTAGGTTTCGCCGGCCCAGGGGCGGCGGCCCTCTGCGAAGCGGACCTGTCCCCCCGCCTGGAGATCATGCTAGACCAGCCCCCCCTGGATCGGGCCTACCTGGGCATGGTGCTGCAGACCCAAGCCAGTTCCGGCCAACCCCAGCGCACCCTCTATAGTCACCAGGGCGATCGCCGGTTTACCCCGGCCTCCAGCCTGAAGCTCCTGACCACCGCCGCCGCCCTGGATCGATTGGGGCCAGACTACCGGATTCGCACCTCGGTGTACGGGCGACCCAGTCCTGACGGTACCACCGTGCTGCGGTTGGTGGGTCGGGGTGACCCCACCCTGGGGAAACCCCAGATCGAACAGTTGGCGGCCCAGCTCGGGGCAGCGGGGGTGACCCGGGTAAGTCGTTGGATTTTGGATGATGGGTACTTTCCAGGCCCCGTCCTCAACCCCACCTGGGAATGGGAGGACCTGCAATTTGACTACGCCGCCCCGGTCAATGGCTTAATCTTTAACCACAATGCCCTCACCCTGGTGATCACCCCTGGGTCCATCGGCCAGCCCCTTCACCTGGAGTGGCCTGGGTCAGTATCCCCCCCCGATTGGCCCCTGATCAACCAAACCACAACGGTGGCCGCTGGGCTAGAGCCCCAGCCCCTGATTTTATCTAGAGGGCTGGGTAGCCCTGGGCTGACCCTCCAGGGCAGCTTGCCAGCCCTGGCCGAGCCCCATCAGCTTGACCTGGCGGTGCTGGACCCTAGTCAGGGGTTTCAGCAGGTCCTGGCCTTGGCCCTGGGGGCCTCTGGCCTGGAGGTGGAGGCACCGGTCAGCCGACAGATTACCGGCCCAATCGCCTCGGAGAGGGAACTGGCCCACCTCCTGTCGCCCCCCCTACGGGACTGGTTGGGGGCCGCCAACCGTGATAGCCACAATCTCACCGCCGAGGTACTGTTGAAAACGCTGGGGGTAACCCAGGCCCCCCCAGGCAGCACCGACGCTAGCCAGAGTGGCATCCAGGTGGTCAAAACCACCCTGGCCAGCCTAGGGGTTGACACCAGCACCCTCTACTTGGTGGATGGCTCGGGCCTATCTCGCCATAACCTGGTCACCCCCAGGGCTCTGGTGGAGACCCTCCAGGTGATGGCCCAGCACCCCCAAGCCAGGGTATTTCGAGACTCCCTGGCGATCGCCGGGGTGAGTGGCACCCTCAGTCATCGTTTTCATCCGGGCCCCCTGGCAGGTCACCTGCAGGGTAAGTCGGGGGCTCTCACCGGTAATGTGGCCCTGGCCGGCTATCTGCAGCCACCCCACTACCCCCCCCTAGTATTTAGTGTGTTGATCAACCACGCCCAGGCCTCGACTGGGGAGCTGCGCCGTCGCCTGGATAAAATTTTAGAGTTGGTGGCCCAACTGTCCCAGGGGTGCTAGTACTTGATTAATTCTAAAGTGACGGGTTGAGACAGGAGGAGGAGAGGGGGTGTATGATGCGGGTTTAGACCCCTGATGGCCAGGGGACTGGAGCAGGTTAGTATGGAGTAGTCAGGGGTAAGGGGTCGGGGATGATATCGTCCTAAATATTAGATATCGCTGACATTTCCCTGGGGTGTTTTGTGCCGATCGGTTTTCCTCAGGCTCTCCCCTTGATTAAAATTACCGTGGAAGATTTACCTTTTCCCTCTCCGCCGTGATGTTAATCTGTCCGGTTTGTCAGTCAGAAAACAGCGATCGCAACTGCCACTGCGATCGCTGTGGGCAACTTTTGCAGCGCTGGTATGGCCTTTTCTGGCCCAACCCCGGCCACCAGTCCCGTGGCCTCAACGGCACTTGCCTCGACTCCCAGGGTCGTTATCGTCGCCTGGGAATAGCCACCCCCCAGGACTATCCCGGCCAAGCCTCCCCTATCCTGGGTCAGTTGGTGTTGGATTGCCAGCCCCAGGCCGGTTCTCCCCTAAACGAACTCCAGGCTCTCTGGCTGGGGGATCCCCATCTAAATCCAGCTAGCTTTGCTGAAATGGCCATCCTGCCGATGGCGGCCATCCCCTACCTGGCCCTTCAGGCAGACCACTTCCCCACCATTCCTGAGTTGCAGGATGCGTTTCAATATCAAAACCATACCGTTTTGGTCCTGGAGGACCGCAGTGATTGGCCCCTGTTAACCCGTGCCTGGGCCAGCCCTAGCCCCGATCCCCTGCAGCAAAGTCAATGGCTGTTTGAGATCACCCTCCTGTGGCAGGCCCTGGAACCCTGGCAGAGCCTGGCTAGCCTGGTCAATCCCCAGGATTGGCTGCTCAACCAACATAACCTGGTTTGCCTCAAGCAATTAGACCCGATCCCCGCCCCGCCCCCCACCCTACAGGACCTGGGTCAGGCCTGGCAGACCCATCTGTTCCCCAGTTCCTGTGGGATTGGGGAACAGATGGGGCATATTATAGAAGCCCTGGTGGAGGGCAAACTAACCCAGATCGAAGACCTGCAAGCGGAGCTTTCTAATCTGCCTAACCCATACCAGCCTCCCCCGCCCCCCTTCCCCTCCCTCCAGAGTTCAGTAACCGGTGGACCGCCTGAGGATAGGGATGACCTGGGGCCATCCTATTCCCCCTTGTCCGATTGGCCTGACGGTGAAGAGGGCCTGACTGATGATCAGCTCCTGCAGTTAATCGAATCCCACGGCAGCTTGGTTAACCCAGAGGAGGGCGGGGGGACCGCCGATCTGCCCACTATGGTTTTGCCGATGAAGTTGATGGCCCTGGAGGATGCTGGCCATAGCCACGCGGGGCAACGCCGTACCCATAACGAAGATTGGTACCTTTGCCAAACCGATGTGCACAGGGTCAGTGACGCTAAAGGGGTCGGGATACGAGCTAAGGGTCTCTATGTTCTCTGCGATGGCATGGGAGGCCATGCCTCGGGGGAGGTGGCCAGTCAGTTGGCGGTCAAAACTCTACAGGACTACCTGAACCAGGCCTGGCAGGGAGATAGCTTGCCCAGTGAGGCGGTGCTATTGGAGGCCACGGCCAGGGCAAATCAGGCTATTTTTCAGGCTAACCAGGAAAAGGCCAGCTTTGGCGTAGGCCGCATGGGTACGACCCTGATGCTGGTGCTGGTGCAGGATTTGACCATGGCGGTGGTGCAGGTGGGGGATAGCCGTCTCTATAGCTACAGCAAACGGGTGGGGCTGCGGCAGCTAACCGTTGACCATGAGGTGGGTCAGCGGGAAATTGATCGCGGGGTGGAGCCGGCCATTGCCTATGCCCGCCCCGATGCCCACCACCTCACCCAGGCCCTGGGCCCCAGCGATACCGATCGCCTCAGTCCCACCATTCTCCACAGTGATATCACCGAGGATACTCTGTTGATTCTCTGTTCCGATGGCCTGAGTGACAATCAGGTGCTAGAACGCCATGTCGCCACCCACATTGCCCCCCTACTCAGCTCCCGCAGCAACCTGGAGGAGGGGGTGCTGCAGTTGGTAGATCTGGGCAATGCGGAAAATGGCCATGACAATATTACCGCTATTGTGGTCCGCATCAAGTTGCGCCCTAACCTGGAAGCCCTGGCGGGGCTCTCAGGCTATCTCCCCTAGGGCATCCTAGGGAGCCAATAAATCGGGAATATCCCCACAGCCCCCGGGTACGGTGGCGCGGGTGGTGGGTCCCCCCCAGGCGCAGCAGTACCAGCGTTGATCCGCGGAGAGGCGTTGCACAGCAGAGAGGTTAACCCCCTCGACGACGGCGCCGGTATCCACCCCAGTGGTGTAGTCTGGCTGGCCGGTGCGGCTACGGGGGGTGGCGGTTTTGACATCACCGTAGTAAAACCGTGCCCCCATCAGGTCTGCCCCCGCCAGGTTGGCTTCGTAGAGAATGGTGCGGGAAAAATTGGTTTTCACCAGGTCAGCCTTTTCCAGGTTGGCCCGAATCAGGTTGGCGTCGCTCAGATCGGCCCAGCGTAGGTCGGTGCCCGCTAGATTGGCGATCGCCAACATTCCCCCCAGGTCGATCACCCGAGTGCCCTCCAGTCGGTCCTCTTCGTAGCCGCCGCGACCATCCAAAATCGGCCGACCCAGGCGGTTGTCTCGACGCAGGGGGGTGAGCAGCTTTGACCGTGATAGAAATCGAATGACCTTGGCCTTGCCCCCCCCATCCACACTGCTGAGGATGGCGGCGGTGCGGGCCTCGGCAATAATCCGCTCCTGGGGCCAGTCCTCCAGCAGGCCGTCTTCATCCAACACCAGTTCAGAGATTCCCTGGAAGTAGGCATCAATGGTCTGCTGCTGGGTAATCAGGTTCTGTTGCAGGGTCAGATCCCGGGAAATTACATACTGCCGCCAGGCCACAAACAGGGCCAGGAAGGCAATAAAGATCTGACCGATCGCCCCTAGAAAATCACCCAGAGCACCCAGGATATCCCAGCGTAGGGTGAGGCTCCAGGTGATCAGGGTCCGGCTGAGGCCGGTGATGTTCATCAACCCCAGCAGGCCGATGATCAGGCTGGGTAGGGCGATGGTGAGGGCTCGCTGTGGGGGGGGTAGCTCCTGGATCAGGCCCTGGAAAAAGGGCCCCATCAGGCGCAGGGATACCACCGTGGCCACCAGGGAGCCGGCGGCAATGAACCAGACACTATTTAGCAGTAACCCCAGTAGAATCACCCCCACCGCCACCAGGGCGACGGCGCGGGGGGTGCTGTCGTTCACCTGTAATAGGGGGGGCTCCAGGCCATCCTCCAGCCGTTCTTCAGAACTGTTGGGGGCAGGCCCTGGGGGAGTGGCCGGGGGTAGGGCTGACCCTGGGGCGCTCTGCAGGGTACGACCCAGGTCGGTGAGAGGGGTGAGAGGATCGGGGGGAGTGGCGCTCATGGTAGGAAAACGGGCGTTCAGGGATGGCTGAGGTGCCTTAAAGGCTATCATGAACTTGGCTAAGCCCCGCATCGCTGTCCTCAAGTCTATCGCGGCGGCCGCCAGGCAGAACCCCTACCCAGGCTCTGGGATGACCCATCCATCCCTTCGATCTTGGGGGTTCTGGCCCCAGCTATAATCTCAGGGGTTGCCTGCTGGAGTGGATTTGGAGGCAAGATCGATGGCCGTCAGTGTGCAACAAATTGCCCAGTGGAAGCGGGGGGGGACGTCGACCCGGCCGATTGCGGTGTTGACGGCCTGGGATGTGATCTCCGCTGCCATTGTCGATCAGGCGGGGGCGGATATGGTGCTGGTGGGGGATTCCCTGGCTATGGTGGCCCTGGGCCATGCCACTACCCTGCCCCTCACCCTGGAGGAGATGCTGCAGGCGGCCCGAGCGGTGCGGCGGGGGGTGAAGAACGCCCTGATGGTGGTGGATCTGCCCTTTTTAAGCTATCAGGTCAGTCCAGAGGAGGCGATCCGTAGCGCCGGTCGGGTCCTGAAGGAAACTGGGGCCCAGGCGGTGAAGTTGGAGGGGGGCCATGGCGCCGCCCTGGAGACGATCGGGCGGCTGCGCCAGTGGGATATACCGGTGATGGGCCATGTGGGGCTGACCCCCCAGTCGATTCACCAGCTGGGGGGGTTTCGCCAGCAGGGCCAGGGCCAGGGGGAGGCGGACCGAATTTTTCAGGAGGCCTTGGACCTGGCGGCAGCGGGGGTGTTTGCCCTGGTGCTGGAGCACATTCCGGCGGCCCTAGCGGCCCAGATCACCCAGGTCCTGCCGGTCCCCACCATTGGGATTGGGGCTGGCCCCGCCTGTGATGGCCAGGTGCTGGTCACCGCCGATGTGCTGGGGCTGTCAACCCGTCAGCCGCCCTTTGCCAAGGTCTACGCTAACCTGCGCCAGGGGGCGATCGCCGCGGCTGAGCAGTTTTGTCAGGAGGTGCGATCGGGGCAGTTTCCCCCCGCCTGAGGGTTTAGTACTCGGCGGCATCAATTCCGCGATCCTTCAACAGGAGGTCAGAATTCAGGTGTCAGCACCCAGGAGCCCAGGGAAATAGGTGTATTTACGCCAAGCAGTACTAGGGCGCTCAACCGGTGAACAGCTTGCGTCGCAGTTTCTCTCCCCAACCCTGTAGCCGTAACCTGGCCAGTCGGGGTTTGCCCAGCCCCGGTACATCCCCAGCCCGGTGGGCCCGGTAGTCAAAGAAGTGGTTAATCTCCTGCAGGATCACCTCTAGCCGCGGTACCAATTGCTCGGGGCGGTAGGGGGTGAGGTCCAGCGGTGAGCGGGGTGGGTGGCCATCCGCCAGGATTGCTAGAATCCGTTCCAGGTCGTAGCCACTGTGGTAGACACCAATCTTCTGGCAGTTAAAGCCGGGGTCCAGGTAGTCCGCCAGGGCCCCATTCACACTGGAAAATACCTGACAGCCACAGGCGATCGCCTCCATGGGGGGGAGACCAAACCCCTCACTGACCCCGCTCACCGCCCAGTATTCCGCCGAGTCGTAGAGGTAGAGGCGACTGCGGTTAAACAAACCCGCCAGGTCTTCTACAAAGCGGTCTATACAGAGCAGCTGACAATGGGGCTGCAGTGCCGGCACCAGGGTGTTGATCAGGTAGGATGAGGCCTTGCGACTCTGCACCAGCACATCAATATCCCGGGGCTGCTGCCGATTGGTAAAATCATGGTCAATCGGGTTAGGCAGGTAAAACAGCAGGCCATTGGGGCACCGTTGTCCCCAGTAGCCCAGGGAGTTACGACTCACTGTAATAATCGGCACCGCCGCCGGTAGGGTGAAACCGTAGCCACTGCTGTGGGCGTGGTAGATCACCGGATGGTGCCGTAATTGCCGCAGCAGCCGGGGCACATGGAAGCCCCAACTGACCACAAAAATACTGTCCTCCAGGGATTGGTTGGCCAGCAGGTCATCTAGAAATGGGGTGTCCGTTTCCCGCTGTTCATAGGTCACCACACTGGCGCCACAGAGCTGTTGGACCAGCTTGAGGATTTTCAATTCAGCCCAGAGACCGCCACAGTGGTAACGCTGGCTGGTACCGGGCAATAGGAAGTAAAGGTGGCGCATGGACAGCATCCTCAATCAGCGATTTCCCTGGGGTACGGGCATCTGACGATTTCCCTCCGTTATCCTCCCAGAAAACTGCCCCAGAACGGTGAGCTTGCACTAGCATACTGACAAGCTTGCGGTTCTTGACAGTCACCTCCTCCTTTCCCATGGTCCCCTCCTTTTCCACCGATACCAGCTTTGAGACCTTACGCCAGGGCTTGATCGATTATCTGCAGCACCACCTGGCCTACCCTGACCTAACCCTGGACCGGTGGGAGGAACAGGAGGGGCGACTGCTGCTTTGGCTTCAGCACCCGGCTCCGGAGGCCGCCAATCCAGGGGTCCTACTAGCGGATCTGGAGGAGTTATTTGGCCAGTGGGCAGAAACCATGTCTTGGCAAGCCCCCCTACCGGTGCGACTTTACCTGCAGCTGGTGGGGGACGATCAGCCCTATGCCCTGCATCGATTTACCTGGCCTAGGCAACAGGCGATGGGGGTGCCCCCGGAGGCGGGAGACGATGGGCTATCACTACCCCGTAACGAGGGGTTGCCGTACTTCAGTGATGCCGCCTTGGCCCTCCCCGATACTGCCATTGCACCCCCCCGTTCTCCAGGTTGGGGGCAGGTTCAAGGGGCGATCGCCCGGGAGCTGAGCCAGTATTGGGGTTATGGGTTGGCGGTGCTGATCCTAACCACCAGTGGTTTGTTTGCCTACATGCTAACCCGACCCTGTGTGGTGGGGACCTGCGATCGCCTGACTAAGGCGGAAGAGTTTTATGGCCTGGCTGAAGCCAGCCTTGCCGCTAATCCCAGTGGTAAGGAGGTGGAAACCGCCGAAGCCGACATTCGGGCGGCCACCCAACTACTCTCAGCGATTCCGGCTTGGTCCACCCACTATGGCGCGGCCCAGGCTAACCTGCAGCGCTATCGACAGAGCGCTGAGGTCCTGGAGACCCTCAATCAAGCCCGTGACAAGGCAATGGCAGCGGCTCAATTAAGCCAAAATCCACCCCATCCAGTAGAACGCTGGGTGAATATCCAGCTACTGTGGCAGCAGGCCATCGATCGCCTGACCAGTATCCCCTCTGGTAGCCCGGGCTTTGACTATGCCCAGCAGAAGCTAGGGGAATACCGGGTTAACCAGATCACCATTGGTCGCCGAATTGTGGCGGAGGAAGAGGCCGAGGCTAACTTTAACACCGCTGTGGCGACGGCCAAGCTAGCCCAGCAGCGGATGGATACGGCCAATTCCCTGGCGGGTTGGCAGCTAGCCACTAAGGAATGGCAGGCCGCCATCAAAGGTCTGTCCCTGATTCCCCAGGGAACCATGATTTATCCCCAGGCCCAAACCTACCTGCAGAACTATCGACAGCAATTGCAGCGATCCACCCATCGCACCCAACTAGAGGAGGCCAGCCGGCGCAACCATGACCAGGCTTTACAGGCGGCCAGGGAGGCAGCGGCAGCCCAATCCAGGGGTCAATGGAGCCTGGCGATCAGTCTCTGGCAGCAGGCCCTGGCCAGGGTCCAACAGATTCCCGCTGACACCGCCCCCTTCCCAGAAGTCCCCAGTTTGGTGGAGACCTACGGGAATCAACTCAAAAATGCCCAAGCCAGATTTCGGGAGACTGGTGCCCCCCAGGGTCTAACGGCTACTCTGGGGAATCTCTGTAGCGCCTCGGCTAGCCCCTGCACCCTGCAGGAGGTAGAGGGCCAGATTCAGGTGCGGTTGTCTAGTCAGTATGTCCAGTCTCTGCGCCAGGCCCTTACCCCCCCCGCATCAGACGGCACCGTTAGCTTCACCAATCAAATCAGCCCCGATCTCCAGGCCTTGATAAATCAGCTGACCACCGTCAGTCACCAGATCAATCGACCGGTGGCGATCTACGATAACCAGGGTAGCTCTGTGGCCCGTTACCGGCCCGACCTGGGGGGGTTTGCTAAGGATTAGGGAGGCGTAGGGAGTAAGGGGCTGGGGATGGGTTCCCTTAGTCAGCCCGGGAGTAGTCGTCCTGGAACCGGATAATATCGTCTTCCCCTAGATATTCACCGTTCTGGACCTCGATCAGGATCAGAGGAATGACCCCCACGTTCTCTAACCGGTGACGGGTACAGGCGGGTACATAGGTGGATTGGTTGGTACCCAGGAGAATTTCCTGATCGCCGCAGGTCACCTTGGCGGTACCGGAAACCACAATCCAATGCTCGCTACGGTGGTGGTGCATTTGTAGGCTAAGGCGGTGTCCGGGTTTAACTTCGATGC